>JAKAXK010000086.1:7949-9562 GCA_021827145.1 Pseudomonadota bacterium | reverse complement strand
GAGGTTGATCACAGGCTGGATGAGGTCCGTGCCCACCCCCACCATCCAGCGCGCCAGGGTCGCGCGCGGCAGATCCACCCCGATACGCGTCAAGATCTGCTCCTGGCGATACAGGGGCAAGGCATCCTGGTACTTCGAGACCACGATATGGGCCAGGAGCCCGGGGCTTGCCAGGGTCTTGGGTAAGGGCTGTGGGGGCAACGGGGCGATCGTCACGCCCGACTCGCCATCCTCGTCGCCCCATCCGTACTTCAGGCGCACATGGCGCAACACCCGGATGGTGGCCGGCACGATGTCGAGTTGCTCGCTTACCTCTTCCCCGATCACCCGCATCGGCTGCCCGTCGGGACCCTGGCGCTCCTCTTCGGGGAGCTCGTGAATGATATCAACCCGTGGCAATGCGGCCGGCAAGGGCTTCCGATAACCCCGGGCCTTGCGGATGTGGCCGGCCACCACGCTCTCGACTGCCGGCGGCCCTTCAGCCTCGAGGGCCTCGCGGCAGGCCTCCACCTCGGCCTCATCGAAGAGCCCCATCTGCGGACTCGGGCCCTTCTCGCTGCGCGCGCCATAGCGCCTGGCGATCGCGAGGTTCAATTGTTCCTGCAGGTGCTCGGCATGGCGGGTCAAGCGCTCGATCGTGGCATCGCGCTCACTGAGCGCCTCGTCACGCAAAGCGATCTGCGTATCCTTCTCCCGGATGAGATCCGCCACGAAACGCTGTAGGGACTCGGCGTCTTCCGGCAGTGTCTGGTCGGGCTCTTTCATGGCAACCATTGTACGATAATCGAACCGATAATGCACCCCATGGCCGTGATGATTACCTAAGAAACCCGCTGATACACCAAGGAGGGATGCGGCTTCATGAGCGTGATGTCGTAGCCCGCGAGCAGCCACTGGAGCTGGTCTTCTGTCAGCGTCAGGACCGTATCAGGAAGCTTGCGCGGCCACGCGAAGCGCGCCGCCTCCAGGCGCTTTACCCACAACGCAAAGCCGGTCTGGTCCCAATAGAGGATCTTCACGCGATCCCGCCTGCGGTTTGTGAACAGAAAGAGCGCGCCGGTCAAAGGCGACAGGCCCAGGGTCTGCTCCACACGCGCGGCAAGGCCGTCGATCCCCGCGCGGAAGTCGATGGGGTCGCGGTGCAGATACACGGCCTGGGGGTCTACGAACATGCGCATGGGAATCAGGCCTCCAAAGCCGCCAGGAGGGCCGCCACCCACGCCGGGGGCACGGACGATGACAACGCCACGGAGGCCCGGCCGATGGTGAGTGTGATCGGAGCCGGCACGGCCCGGGGCGTCACCGCGACCGGCACGAAGGCCGGCGCCAACACCCCCGAAGCCGGTGGGGCCGTACGCAGCCGCCGGCGATACCGATAGAAGGGCGACAAGGCGACCCCACGGCGGGCACAGAAGGCGGCCACGCTCTCGCCGGAGGCCTTGTGTTCGCGAAAGATCTCCTCCCACTCGGCTACGGATCGTCGGGTCGTGGTCATGCGCTCCTCCTCCATCGAATGTGATGGGCGGGAAGCGTAACGGGATCAGGAGAACCGCGGCAGGGTGGGGTTTATGGAGCGGTTACCAAAGAGGAGACTGGTTATTGGTCTATCGCGT
>JAKAXK010000086.1:0-7939 GCA_021827145.1 Pseudomonadota bacterium | reverse complement strand
TTCCCTCTGCAGGATAGCCAGGAGATTCCGAAAGTCCGCCGCTATGGTCCCTCGTCGGTTATCCGCATAGTCTTCTGGGCTTGGGCTGCCGGGCCCACCCCAACAACTCATCATCATCCCAATAAACATGAGTAATTCCCGGGCTTTTACAATGGCACTAGCCGTCTTGGGTTTTTCGACCATAAGATCCTGATACGCCATAATCTCGCGCTGAAGGCGTTGATTCCTTTCCAAAAGGTCTCGGATCTCTGACTGGTAGGGCCTCCTATTGACAACCATATGGAACCTTTTATGGGATGTGTCAACTGTCGCATCCTTTAGAAAATCTTGCCAAACTGCCTCCGTTGCCTTCCAAAAATACTGGAAGTTATTGAGGTCATTATTCGCTACTGCGAAAAACAGCGCACGTATCACAATTTCTAGCCGGTCAAGATACCAAATCCCTTCCCGAGCGTCTGACTTTTCCAGAATGGAGCGCACGGCCGCGATATGCCCGCATCGTGATGCCTCCTGGGCGGCTTGAGTCCACGGCACGCGGGGGAGGCCTTGCCGCTCCTGCGAGGAACGATTTTCCCATTCGTTCATGAACGCACGCGCAGACTTGATATACTCTTGCTGAAGGACGGGCAGCACCCTCCCAAAGGCAAAGGGGAGACAAATGACCCGCCCCCGAAGAGCCGACGGGACATCATGGGCGTACTGGGCGAGTCTCTCACGATAAATCTTGCCGGCCTCCGGACTTATCAAGATAACGGTAAATGCGGGGAAGACACGCGCCACGTCCCAGAGAATCTGACGGATATGGTCATCACGGAACGAATAGCCGACCGCTACCAGGAACTGGCAGGTAGCGAGGCGCTTTTTCATCTCCAGCAGCAATTCGAAAAGCGGTTCCACGTACGCCAGTTTTTGGGCCGGATATAGCATAAGCGCCGTAGCGCGCTCTTTGGTCACGAGCTCGACCGTGCTCTCCTTGACCATGACCGGAATCTTGAGAAAGCGCCCTTGATCGGTGCGATACCACGTGACCGAACCATGGAGCTTAAATAGCAGGAGGTCGACATTCGGGTCACCAAAAACCTGAGGATTCCAGTCCTCGCCAAATCCATCCCGATAGACGAGCCGATGTCTGGCACAAAAGACTTCCATCGCGGTATCGTAGTTGAGCGAGTAGACGGAAAGCGGTTTTTCAGAATCCACAAAACCGCGCAGAGGGTCGAGGTATTGGGTTTTTTCTGGATCCACCACGACCTTTTGCTTAATAAAGTCCCGCAGAGCCTCCAGCAGCTTCTGTGGTTCGACACCATCGACCTGTATGGGTTGTTCCTGCAAGGCAGCGAGCGGTTCCTGGGGCCAATCTGCGAGTCGTTGGAGGATCTCCAGCACCAGCTCGATGTCGACGACTCGGTTCTCAGCCTCCGTCCATTTCTTTAGTTTCTCAATAAGCGATCCGATTTGGGCGCTGTGCCCATCCTGCATGGCAAAACCCTTAATCAGGCCCGCAGTGTCCGGCACTTGCGCCTCCACGGAGGCCCCGGCTCCCAGCAGGAAGGCCACATTGCCCTTGGTCGGCTCTTCCGGAACGGGTGCAGCAAACGGACCCAAGCTATTCATGTTCTCGCTTGGCCACATCAGAATCTCCCTCGAACCCGACGCACCCCCGCTTGCGCTCCATCGCCTGTAACCGCCTGCTCTAGTAGCTCCATCGATCGATTCTTTTCACGCCGGCCATTCCCGATCCCAGGGGGCAAGCCGAAAAGGCCCGGTGAGAAACCGGACGGTCACGGCGCTGACATCTTCTGCACTGCGCACGGCACAAAGGCCAGGCGAGGCTGCGCTCGTGCCGGGCCAGCAGATCGCCTTAAGGCTTTCAAAATCTGGGTGCATGAAAAGCCGGTTGACCAATGCCGGCGAAGCGGCAAAGAGCGCCGCTATGTCCGGCACATCGCGGCGGCGAATCACTGCGCAGATGTGCTGACGTAATGCAGGAGACACGCGTAGATCGAGGGGCAGGTATTCCTGATCGGCAAGATCCGCGGGCGTGAGTGATTTTTGAGGGCGGTCCTTGATGCTTATCTTGATTTCGGCGGTGTAAAACTGCTCACCCGCGGCCTGTGCCTGGACGTGGATCTGTCCCAGGCTCGCCCGTGCGTAGCGCCCCCAGGCGCCCGTCCATCTATGAGGCACAACGGAGGACTTACCACCGGGCGGATGCCAGCTCGGAATGACCAGGGGCGCATCCGGATCACGCCCGCGAATCGGCTCCTGTACTGTCGATAATAAAACGATTTGCCCCATATTGACCCTCGCGGCGCTACTTATCTCTGGTAATTTTTTGGTATACACTAACACAACATGTGCATGCCGTGCCATCTTCCCGAGGACCTTGGATGACCGTAAAGAAGAAATCCCAAGTCTCGGCAGGGCGCGCTCGTAAGGAGCGCATGGTGCCCCTGCCCCCTGCCCAGGCCAAAAAGCCGCTGCGCGAGCGCCCGACTGTCATAGGCGACCTGCGCAATATGCAGGAGATGCTGGGTCTCGATACACGCGATTTATACTATCTGACGGCCAGTGTCACGCGCGAAATGCCGCTCGCACCGGAGTATTCGGCCATGCGGCTCGATTCCGTCTCCAGGCGCGCGCAGCTCTCGCTGCTCGTGCGGTTCCTGAGCGCCTGCCGGGAGGGCAATTTCCTTCCCCAGAACCCGAGCCTCGAGGACGTGCAGCCCATCCTGATGCGCGTTCTGCGCGAAGAAATGCCGGGGCTTGGCGAGGAGGACATCACCTGGGCCAAAATGGGGATGCTGGCCGGCACGACAGACTGGTCAGGCCGCTGGTGGAGCGGCGCCGGAACGGAACGCTCCGCCCTGGTCAATAAGATCTTCCTGGCCCTCGTGCACGCCTCCCGCAAGATCGGGATCGAGAAAGTGGCGAAGATCTATCATGGCGTCCTGACCGATGAGGCCCACGCGCGCGGATTCGAGGACGGCTTAAAGGGCGTCATCCGCAACCGATCCTGGCACCGCTAGACCCCCCTTAAGCGGCGCAGCGCCGCGCACGTGGCCCGGGCGAGAGAGCCCGGGCCACGCCCATCTCCTCCTCTCGTACTCTTCTGTCTTAATCGGCATGGGTGGTATATGATACGGTCTATCACGCTCAATGCCCGGCCGCCCGGAGGACGCGGCCGCCGCTCGAGACAGGAGACCTTCGCTCATGGCCTTTGATTACAAGGAACTCTCCGCCGGCCGGCAGGAATCAAGGCAATTGATGCGCGCCCGCTTGAATGGCATTCGCACCATCGAGCCGATCATCGCGCGGGCTATCGCCGATGGCGCCGCGAGCCATGCGGATGTTGCGCAGGCCACGCAAGACCTGCTCGCGGCGTTTCGTCTCTGCATGGATGATCTGTGCACCAAGCTGCCCGCGGGCGCCGGCGATTCCCACAAGGCGCAACTGGGCCGGATCACCGCCACCCTTTTCGCCAGTCATCCGGATCCCGGACAAGTCGTCCAAGCTCTGGTAGCGGCAATGGCCTCGGTAGAGCCCGTCGAGCAAGAACCCTATACAGACTCCGACAATGACTCTTTGGCGGAACTTCTTGCCGAGGGAGGCCATGTGGCTGCCATGTGGGCGCCTATTGGGGACTTATTGGCTAGCCGCCGAGGATCACAGGTCCTCTTCGTCGGCACGTGGGATGAGGCGCACATCATGCGCCACCTCGCTGCGGCGCTGCGGGACGCAACCTCCGCCGGCACCGAGCTTTTCTTACAACGGATACCGCAGGCAAGTCGCAAGGATACGTCGATCGCCCGCCGCTCGATCATGGGCACGGCCGCCGCGCTCTACACGGCCGTCATCAAACAGGAGATCGCCGAACAGATGCGCCAGGCGGTCGCAGCGCAAAAAGCGCCACCCCCGGACCAGCAGGCCTTCGTCAAGGCGCAAAAGGACGCGCCCATACCCCCCATGCTCGCCCGCGCGGCCCAGCGCACGACCGATCTGATCCGCGATGTCTGCCGGCCGGCGCCTAATGCGACGGCACGGGCGAGCATCGATCCAGACAAGGAGGCGGCCTGCGCCTGAATCCCGATTACCCGACCAGGAAGGAGAATCCCATGGCCCTGATTACGATGCGCAAAGTCTTGGAGGAGATGGCCGGCAAGGTGGAGGCCCTGCTCGGTAGTGGGCAGCTGCCGCCCTGGAACAGGCCCTGGAAGCCTGTGGCGAATGGGCGTCCGGGTTTGGGGCAGCATTGGAACCCCATCACGCAGCGGGCGTATCGCGGTTTCAATGTTTCGCTCTTACAGCTCGAGGCGTCCTTGCGCGGATTCGAGGATCCCCGCTGGATGGGCTATCAGCAGGCCGCCAAGAAAGGCTGGCAGGTCGGCAAGGGCGAGCAGGCCACGACCATCTACTATCCGGTGCCCGTGCGGTTACGCAGGGAGGATGCCGACAAGGCCGATGAGGCGCCCGTCTCTGAACCGGATGGCGCGCGGGAGAAAGACCGGAAGACCGGTGTCATTCTCCTCATGAAGGGCTTCAAGGTCTTCAACGCCCAGCAGATGGATGGGGTGCCGTCGCTCGTGCGGGATGACGAATCACAAGACGCGCCCGTGAAAATCCCCCAGGCGGAGTTGATCGACGCCATTGCCAAGACGATGGGTGTGCCGATCCGCGAAGGCGGCGACAGGGCCGCCTACATACCCTCGGTCGATCGCATCATTATGCCGCCCGCCGCAGCTTTTCCGGATCCGGCGGATCGCGAACAGACCCGCCTGCACGAGCTCACGCACGCGACCGGCCACGGAACGCGCCTGAATCGCGATCTGAGCGGACCCTTCGGTTCCGCGAAATACGCGCAGGAAGAAGTGACCGCCGAATTCGGGTCGTGGCTGCTTGCGCAGCGCCTGAACATCCCATATCTGGCGGGCAACCCCGAAATGACGGAGGAACAGACGGCTACGTACATTGCCGGGTGGACGCGCGCCCTGAAGGGCGACGAGGGCCGCAAGATGTATGCGCAGGCCATCGGCAACGCCATGAAGGTCTCCCGGTACATGGAGAACATCCTGGAAATGGCCGTTTCGCAAGGCCTGATCGCGCAGGATGTGGCAACTGCCCTCGAGATCGGTAAGCGCCATGAACAGGATGAGCCCAGCGCACCGGACGGCCGCCCGGAAGAGGAGCCGACACTATCGATGGCGATGTCCCCGTGACGCGACGGCGCAGGCTCCGGATATCCATTCCGGAACTCGACCGGTTCGGAAGGCGCCTCGATGCCAGACTGTCTCGGCTGCGCGGCAAGTGTTCGCCTGAAGAGATCGCCGTGTTGCGCTCCCAGGCCCTGCGCAATTTTGTGCGCCGACAAACGGCCTGGGAGCCCCGCGACCAGGTTTAAGAGAAAGGCATAGACGTCAGAAGGAGGTTGTTGTGAGCTATGAACATACATTGCGGGGCTTCATACCCGTTTTCGTCCCACCCATCGAGCTGGGCAGGGAGGCAGCCCACCAGCTTGCCGAGGCGTTGAGCCCCATGCTGGGCGATCCGAATGCTATCACGCCCCTGTTTATCACCAGAACGCGGGAGGCCTATGGGCGCTCCAATGGGCTGGACATTGCCATCCAACGTCAGGCCGGCGGCTTCTTGCTGGAAACGAGCGGCAATGCGCCGAATGATTATATCGACGCCGTGCGCGAAGCGGCCAAAAGACTTGGCCCGGTGGTGGCATGGGCTGGGCGCTTCGATCTGGTGAATGAGGAAACCGGTGATCCGGACAATCGCGACACGATTTATTTCGGTCCGACGCCTCGCAGCATCGCGCAGCGCAAATTCGATGACGACCGCGAATCCATTCGCGCGCTCCTCGAGCTCAATCTACCGCCCACCGCGGCCAATCGGCTACATCAGCAGATCATCCACGAATTTGAGTTGGCGCAAGCCGAGGACGACGATGAATTCCCAGGGCCGAGCCAATAATAGGTCAGTGGACGACGAGCGCGCCCTCCTTCAGGCCCTGGCGCGCCAGGAGCTCGTCTTGCACTACCAACCCCAGGTGGCGCTCACGGATGGGCGCATTCTCGGTGTCGAAGCGCTGTTGCGTTGGCAACATCCGGAGTATGGGGCGATCCTGCCCGAGACGTTCATCCCGCTCGCCGAAAAAACAGGGCTCATCATGCCGATCGGCGAATGGGTCCTGCGTAAGGCATGCGCCCAGGTGCGCACGTGGCACGACCAGGGCTTCACCGATCTGCGCGTTGCGATCAATCTGTCCGGGCGCCAGCTCGAGCGTCCGGGTCTTGCCACCATGGTGCAAGGCGTCCTGATCGAAACGGGCCTTGCGCCCCGCGCGCTCGAACTCGAAATCACCGAGACACACCTCATACGCGACCACAACGCCGATGAGGCCGTCGCGACGATGAGGGAACTTCAGGCGCTGGGTGTCGCCTTTGTGATCGACGACTTCGGCACAGGGTATGCCTCTCTCACCTATCTCAAGCGCTTTCCCTTTCGGGCGCTCAAGATCGACAAATCGTTTGTGCAGGATCTCGGCGCCAGTCCTCATGATGCGGTGATTGTCTGCGCCACGATCGCCATGACATGCGCCCTGGGCATCCGGGTCATAGCCGAAGGCGTGGAAACGGCGGCGCAGGCGGCCTTCCTGCGCACACATGGATGTGCCAGTGCGCAGGGGCATTATTTCGCGCGTCCGGAATCTGCAAACGACATGACCGAACGCCTGCGAGGACAGGGGCTTGGTTTTGGTCAGCAGCACATTGACCCTGTCAGCGTCGCACGCGAAGGACCGCGGCCGTAAGGAGCCACCGGGATCCGGGTGGTACCTCCCGCAAACAAGGCCGGCAAGAACGATTTTACTGCAGATTAAAGCACTCCACATAAGGTGCGTACCCGTCGAAATACCCGTTGATCACCCAATAGTATTGTCCTTGAGCGTTGGGGCCCGCCACCGGGTAGACATGCACGTTATTGCCGCTGTAGTTGCCCCCAAAACCTACAAGCGATGAACCGGCTTCATAGCAAACATTGGCCCAGGTGATGCCAGATGGTCCGCCATATTGTGCATCCCACGCGAGATATGAGGTGGCCGCACCCATGACCTGCCACGTGCCGGCCTCGCAGGCCAGAGTTTGCCCGCTACCGTTGGCGTTCGCAGCCACGGAACCGTTGGGGCTGCACCCCGATCCGACGTTGGCTGTCCCATTGGCCGTGCCGAGCTCCATCTGGTCGCCAGCGTAGACCACGCCCCCGCTATTCATGTAGGCCTTCAGGTTGCCATTCGGGCCCGCGCTCACCGTCCCGTTGGCACTCACATTCTGGGCATTCGTGATGTTGTTGGCCCCCATGTCGAGATTGGTCTGCATGGTATTGAGTTGCGGTTCGCCCGGTACCGCGGTGCGGTAGAGATAGTCGCTCTGCAACTGGCCGTTGCTGTAGTCGATCAATGACGCCACGTGGCCCACGCCCGGATTCGTGTAGTCCGCAAGCGAGACCTGCCAGGACCCGAAGGATCCCTGGGCCGTGCCGTTCGCCTGCACGGACCCCCCCGAGCCGCCCTCCTCGGCGCCGATGCGCGGCGCCTCCGCCTGCTGGATGGCCACCCCGCCCTGCGACAATACGAGCGCCTGCAGGTCGCCGGGCGACGGCTGCAGGACCTGCACTTCCCAGGTCTGCTGGTAAGGGTTGGTCGACCCGAATCCCGTGGGCAGAAATCCCGTATTGATGAGCATCGGCACGGTGATCGTGGCGGGTGTCGTGGCGGTGGCCGTCCCCTCGATCTGCGCGGCGTATGTGGTGATGTAGCCTTTCGCCGCGTGCGTGACATCGCGCATCTGGCGCGCGGCCACCAGCCCGATCATCATCTGGTTGTTCTGCTGGATGCCGTAGATGAGCGCCGGGGTGATAAGGGCGATGGCGATAAAGG
>JAKAXK010000007.1 GCA_021827145.1 Pseudomonadota bacterium | reverse complement strand
CTTCCTGCGCTACGCCAGCGACCCCTCGATCTTCGAGCGTCGCGCCATCGGTCGCTATGTGATCGGCGCCTTCATCATCCTGTCGATCCTGGCCTACCTCCTGAAGAAGGATTATTGGCGGGAGGTGTGGGGTAATCGGGCACGTCGTCCCAAGAGTAGTCCCATGGCCGCCTCCCCCGCAAAGACGGCGGCTGAAACCGTGAAAGATTGCTAGCGGGGTTTGTGCGCCGGTATGTCCCCTAGGCGTGCCGGCGCTCTTTTTTCTGCATTCCTGCCGACGATCTCCGCAAGCCCGCAGCCCGCGCGACCCTTTGTGTCTCGGGTGGGCCCCCTGTCACATCACTTTTTATGAGAGACACGCTTCGCCGCGCTGAGCAGATCTTAGCTGGCGGGGTTGCTGAGCCGTAAGGCCTTCTGAGGGTATGGGCGCGGCGATCCTTTCCATATCTTGCCCGTCGTGCGCCAGAAACTCGCCCACGCACCTCCTGTCGTCTCCGGAACAGGAGTGGGGCGGTCGGAAGCGCCGGGCGTTTTTGATCTGCCCGAAGAGGAGTTCCACCACATGTTGGCGAAGGCGGTAGCGTTTTTTTGGGAAGGGATTGAACCCCCAGGGAAGCCGCCGCCATCACAGGGCACAAGGTCTTGCAGACATTGCGGGCCCGTGCTCAAGCGGTATACGCCTTTACGGGCCGAGGATCGGGTGGGGATGTTGGGGTGGGGTGGTACCGTCAGGCAACCCGCACATGAATGTGCTTGCCGAGCGCGTGCGCGGCCGCTTCGATCTGGTCGAGCCTTGAGGCGTGGCGCAGATCGAATAGACGATCGATTTGCGGCATATGCCATCCCAGACGCCGGGCGAGTTCCGCCTTTTTGATTCCTTGATCGGTCATGGCCTGGTATACGCCCAGCTTGGCGCATTCCAGCGCCGATGGCTGCACGGTCTTTTGTCCGGCCGCGGGCCGGCTTGCGACGGGTAGAGGTTTGCGGGCCTCCACATAGAACGACAGGCCGGTTTCCAGCGCGTCTATGGCGTTCAGCAGGGCTTCATCCTCATCGGCGCCGAAGGTGATTGCCTCGGGCACACCGGCAAAAGTGACCAACACGGTGCCGTCATTAGGGGTCAAGGTCACGGGATAGTCAAACATGGTTCTCTCCTTTACTTCAAACCAAGCTGTCGCTTGATCGCGGCTTCTAGTCCCTTGCCAAGCTCGGTGGTTCCGTGCATAGGGTGGATTGCTTGCCATTCAAAAATACTTTCAGATGCGAGCCTCTGCCGGGCTGGAATATCGCCCCCTGCTGCTCTAGCCATTTCTTCATCTGCTTAGAGTTCACGGGCAAACCATAACAGATGTGTTGTCTTTATCAAGGTGGTGGTACTGGTGCTGGTCGAGGCTATCTTTGGTGCCACTCCTCTCTGTATGACCGCGTCGCCGACCAATCCCGTAGGCGTTGGCGGTCAAGGCGAGCTTGCTCAGAATGATGCTAGGCTCGCGGTTACGATTGAAGCTGGCCCATGTGAAGTTTTCTCGACCTCGGTGCCAGCGAATCCGTGCCGCTACGTCTAGGCGCCCGCGCCTGATGATGTTGTTTCCTAAGTGGCTGTCACCGCCTTGAGTCAGCCCATCGGCGATTTCCGTACTTCGGCTTTCGGCGCGCGGAAACTCAAGAAAGTCCCGCTGTTCAACCGTCCACGCGACATGCCGCGGAGACGCACGGTCGGGGTTCGTGGCGATTTGTAGCAGCGTTTTTGCGGTTGAACCCAGCGCAGAAAGTCCGGCGGCGGTCATTGGGGTTCTTTTGGCTATGCGCTCTGGGGTTCTTTTGGCTATGCGCTCTCCTTGTGTCCCCTCACAGCAGCGCTACTTCCAGCCGTTGCTTGCGTTGTTCCCAGTCCGGCATCACTTGTCCGAGCAGCTTGAAGAACCGTGCATCGTGGTCGCGGTGTTTGGTGTGGCAAAGTTCGTGAACCACTACATATTCGATGCAGGGGCGGGGGGCGCGCACTAGGTTGACGTTCAAGGTCATCGTGCCAGCGCGCGACAGGCTACCCCAGCGGGATTGCATGGCGCGCACGATCAGACGCGGATGCCGGACGTTTTTGAACTGGAGCAAGCTGGCGTCCAGGACCTCAGTGAATACGGTTCGTGCCCGGTCGAGATACCAGCGGTGCAGCAGCATCTTCACGCGTTCAGGGCCAGGTTCGCCGGGCAGGCTGACGAGCAGTTGGCCGCGCGCGCGTTTCACGCTGGCCGCATCGCCCGATACCAGCTTCAGCCGGTATTGCCGGCCAAGGTACAGGTGCGATTCGCCGTTGACGTACTGGCGCGGCGGGGTGCGGGGGCGATAGCGCTCGAATTCGGCCAGTTGCCGGCTGATCCAGCCGGCGCGCCTCTGTATGCGCTCCGCGATCAAGGCCTCTGGGCAGCCGAGCGGCGCGCGCACCAGCACGCGGCTGTCGGGGTGGACCTCGATGGCCAGGGTCCGTCGCGATGCCAGAAAGCGCACCTCGTAGCGGATGGTGTCGGTGCCGTAGGTCAGCGTTCCGGTCATCGTCTTCACCCCGCCATCCGGTGGCGGGCGAGTTGCATCGTCTTTTCAAGGATCTCATCCATCTCATCAGTGGACAGCGCGATGCCTCGCGCACCCTTGACTTCGTCGTAGAGGTAGTCGTCGATCTCGTTCATGGTCCGGCGCTGGGCGTCGAGATCATCCCAGTAGCCCACCTTGCGGTTGCGGCGGAATATGCCCCACACCGCCATCGCCGCCTCGGCGGCGGTGTTCTGAGCCTGTTCGGCGTTGCCGAGGTGGTTCGCCACGAAGGGGCGCAGCAGGCCATAGACGGCGGCCGCGTCGGCGTCGCCGTGAAGCAGCAATGGCAGGTCATCGCCCTTTCGCGAAACCACGGCGTCCTTGATCTCGGTGACGCGCTGCAGGTACTCCAGATCGGACAGGCGCCGGGCGCGGTAGTCATCGATGGCCTGTTGGATCAGTTTGGAGAACTTCTCGTAGAAGGCCGGGTCCTGCTCCAGCCGTTCGTGGATGGCGCGCTTGGTGGCGTGAGCGATCATGTCGGCCTTGGCGCCCAGGTTCTTCTCGCCGCCCGCACCTTGCGCCTCGACCACCTTCTGGAAAGCGGCCTCGTCGAAGATGTTCACCGGCGCGTTCAACTGCACCACATCGGAGGCCGAGATGTGGATGTCCAGCAGCTTCTGGATGCGCGGCTCGAAATCGCGGTAGTCCACCGATTCCGCATAGCGCAGCTTCACCGCCGCCTTCAGATTGACGAAGCGCTTGAGGTCGTTCTTGTAGGCGCGCAGCTTCTGTTCAGGCGTCTCGGTGATGAAGCGTTCGCTGGACAGCGCAATGGCAAGGGTCTTGGCGTAGGCCGACAGCCGTTCGTAGAACCCGGCACGCAGTTTCTCGTCGGCCAGCAATTGTTCGAAGGCTTCTTCGTCCTGGCGGTTCTTCACCGTCTTGAACAGGTCCCACAGCTCGGCGTGGCGCTGCGGCAGCGCCTTGGTTTCCTCATGAATCGAGGCCAGCGCACCTTCGAGATCCGTCGCCTCGAACCCTTCCAGGGCGCTGTAGGTGGTCAGCGCCTGGTCCAGTTCGCCCAGCACACCCACATAGTCGATGACGTAGCCGAACTCCTTGGCACGGCTGCCGGACTCGTCTTCGTACAGGCGATTCACCCGGGCGATGGCCTGTAGCAGGGAATGGTCCTTGAGCCGCCGGGTCAGGTAGAGCACCGTGTTGCGCGGCGCGTCAAAGCCGGTCAGCAGCTTGTCCACCACGATCAGGATTTCCGGCTCGTCGCCGAACTTGAAGGCGTTGACGATCTGCTTGTTGTAGTCGTCCTCCGAACCGTAGCGCTTCATCATGCGCTGCCAGAAGGCCACTACCGCATCGGTGGATTCCTCGGCGTCGATCTCGTCGAAGCCCTCGCGTTCGTCGGGCGGCGAGATGATCACCTCGCTGGTGACCGCGCGCAGCTCGTCCAGAAACGCTTTGTAGCGCAGCGCCGCCGCCTTGTTGGGCGCCACCAGCTGCGCCTTGAAGCCGGTGCCCTGCCAGTTCTGGCGGTAATGCTCGCTGATATCGAAGGCGCGCATGTAGATCACCTGCTCGGCCTTGTTCAGCATCTCGGCGCGGGCGTATTTCTTCTTCAGGTCGGTCTTCTGCTGCTCGGTCAGCCACTGGGTGTGGCGCTCGAACCAGATATCGATGGCGGCCTGGTTCTGTTCCAGCTCCACCATGCGCCCTTCGTAGAGGAGCGGCACGATGGCGCCATCGGCCACCGCCTGGTCGATGGCATAGGTGTGGATCACGCCGCCGAACTTGGTCACGTCGCTCTTCTCGCGGGTCAAGAGCGGCGTGCCGGTGAACCCGATGTAGCAGGCGTTCGGGAACATCTGCCGCATACGAGCCGAGTAAGCGCCCAGCTGGGTACGCTGGGTTTCGTCCACCAGCACGAAGATGTCGGGCGAGGCGTCGCTGAACTTCTTGTAGGCTAGCGCCTTGTCGAACTTGTGCACCAGCGTGGTGACGATGTGCGCCTTGCCGTCGGACACCAGCTCCACCAGATGGCGGCCGCTCTCGGCCCGGTCGGGCGAGAGTCCGCAGGCAGCGAAGGTGTTGCCTAGTTGCTTGTCCAGGTCCACCCGGTCGGTCACCAGCACGATGCGCGGATTGCGGATGGCCGGATCCAGTGCCAGCGCGCGGGCCAGCATCACCATGGTCAGCGACTTGCCCGAGCCCTGCGTATGCCAGACGATGCCGCCGCGGCGGCGGCCAGCATCGTCCGTTTGCTTGACGCGGGCGAGCACCTCGCGAATGGCGAACACCTGCTGGTAGCGCGCGATCTTGCGCACGCCGCCGTCAAACACCGTGAAGGCCCAGGCCATCTCCAGCACGCGCGCAGGGCGGCACAGCGCGTAGAGCACGCGGTCCTGCTCGGTCACCTGCCGGCCGACCAGATAGGGGGCCACTTCCTCGCGCACGCCCAGCTCGGCAAAGGCCAGATCGAACAGCGAGGCTTTCACCGATTCCGGCAGCGGGCGCTCCAAGAGCGGCGCCAACTCCGCGTCCGCCACGTCCTCCTTCCACTTCGACCAGAACTTGGCCGGTGTGCCGGTGGTGGCGTAGCGGGCCTCGTTCTTGTTCACCGCCAGCACCGTCTGCACGTAGGTGAACAGGCGCGGAATGTACTCGTCGCGCTGGTTGCGGATGGTCTGCGAAATGGCTTGGCCCACCTCGACCGTGGCGGACTTGCACTCGATTGCTGCGAACGGAATGCCGTTGACGAACAGCACGAGGTCCGGCCGGCAGGTCTCGACGCTGCGGGTGCGCTCCACCGCGAACTCGGCGGCTACGTGGTAGACGTTGTTCTGTGGATGGCGCCAGTCCACATAGTTGAGCGTAAAGCTCTTCAGATCCCCCTCGATGGACTGCTCCAGCGCCACGCCCAGCGTTAGCAGGTCGTACACCGCCTCGTTGGTCTTGAACAGGCCGTCGTACTTGACGTTCTTCAGCCGCTGGATGGCGCTCTGGATGTTCTCCTCGCTGAAGAGATAGCTGCCGCCTTTGTGCTGGATGTGGTTCAGCTTCTTCAACTGCTCGCGCAGGATCCCCTCCAGCAGTACGTTGCCGGCCTTGCCGCCGCGCGCGGCCAGCGCTTCGGCGGGAGTGAGGTACTGGTAGCCCAGATTGACGAGCACCTGCAGGGCTGGAATCTGGGATAGATATTTTTCGTCGAAGCGGAAGCTGGGCTCGATGTTATGTTCCAGATCTGTCATGCGCTACCCTCCCGCTCAAAGGTTTCTCGCCGGTGACAAGTGCCCAGGGGGCTCTTTCGGGCCACTGCCCGGATAGATGGCCAGGTCATTCATTCATTCGTTGCATGGATTGGGCTTTCCCCGGTCAGTAAGGCGGCTCTTGACTTTCTCCGGAGCTGTTTTTCTTTTATTAGGGGCGTCCTTCAATAGGCAACCGAGTGCGTGCCTGGCCGCAACCTCATCAATCCGGCCCTTGATGATCTTGTCCAGCTCGGAACCTTCCGCATAGTTCGCCGGCACGACAGCATGGACGCGCCCTTCATCGCGGTACTTGAGGGCCGCTGTTTTGCCACTCTTGCCCTTCTTGTGAGGCGTGTATACGGCAACTGACAGCCCCCCTTGCTCCTTCACCAAGCGAAAGCACGGAATGTCCGTGGCCCCATCACCAATAAAAACCATATTCTTGAAGGGAACCGGGCGGTGCTCTGGCTCAACGTATCGATTGACCGACGCGTTGTCGCTGATGTCTTTGACGCCCTTGTTGATTCGAAATAGATACTGGGTCTTGGTCGTATAGTTGATGGCCAGGGCCGGCCATTGAGCGACTCCGTTCGCATCAAACAGATACTTGGATGCGTAAACAGCTTCGAAGTATTTTTTGATTTTCGTACCGGTGAATATCTCCTCGTTCCCGGAAGAAATGAGATAGTGCTTTAGATCGACGTTCTTGCTTTTGGCGTAGTCGTTGATCCGCGAGAACCAGTCCGCCACGCCCTTAAAGAGCTGAATATTGTTACCGCGCTGCTTGAAGTGTTCCTTGCCAACGGGCGCGTTGTGCTCCGCAGCCTTGCGCAACATCAGGTTCATGTAGACAAGCACCTCGTCAGCTTGATGTTTCTTCGCCGTGTCATTCACCTCTTTCCAGAAAGTTGCGGGTTTGATGCCGATTTCAGGCAGAAACTGGTGTTCCTGCATGTTCCCTGGAGCCAATGTGCCATCGAAGTCGTAAGCGATGGCCATGGTTACCTTTTTTTTGATCATTCGGAGGCTCTGTCGTTGATTGGCAAGCGCCACTCGCCGGTGAGCAGCTTCTGCATCAGGCCGCGCTTCTGGGTCTTCAGTGCGGCGATCGACTGACCAAGCAGGTCGATCTCCTCGCGCAGGGCGTTGAGGTAGGAGGCGATAGCGGTTTGGGTGTGAATCTCCGGGAGCGGAATCGTGATGGCGGCGAATTCGGAGAAGGACACCGTTTCGCGGACGCTGCCCTGGGCGCTGTTCTTGATGCGCTGACGCGCTTCGTGGGAGTTCAGCCAGTGTAGGAAATAATCCGAGCGGACCTTTTCCTCGTTGATCCGGAACACGACATACATCGGGCTGAGTACACCATCGTCCCAGCCTTCGAGGCGGGCAATGGAACCGACGTTGATTCGCGATGGGTTGTAGGCGTACTGCCAACGGCGCACGACCTTGTAGTTGGACAGATCGGCGCTGGCGACGCGGCGCTCGAACTGGTCTTCCGGCAGCACGAAGCCGCGGGAGTTCGTCACACTCAGGACTCGGGCCTCGTTACCGCCGCGATTGCGGGCAGAGACTTCCTCGGCAAAGGTGCTGACATGGGCGTGCGGGTGCTGGCCCCGGCTGATCAGGCGCGACAGTTCGTGGGTGTAGTGCCGCTCCTTCGCCGCGGTCAGTTTCTCGGTTTTCTGGATGGATTCGTACCAACTCAGAAGTATCGTGGCAATTGATTCCTGCTCAGATATCGACGGAACAACTATGGGGATCGACTCAACCGTTGATTGGTTAATTGTTTTCATGCTGCCACTTGTGCCTGTGGCGTGCTGTCGAATGAATTTGATTGCCTTATCACCCTTGAGATACGTCTCCAAGTAAAGCGGGTGCACTTTTTCGCGGTCCGAACGAAACCTCATCATCAAATCTGGATATGAGCAGTTCTCAAGTTCGCCTCTGAAGACACCGACACGGCCAACCTTGTCGAGCGTGTTCGAACGACTGATTAGGAAATCACCGGGTCGCAACATGAACTTGTCGACGAGCGGGTCATTCGCGGGCACGGGTTTAGCTTCGGACAAGTCAAGGCCGCGACCGTCAAGTGCTGACAAGCCGAGTACCCACTTTCCGGTCGGTAACCCCGGGCAGACCGGTGAAAAGCCATTGCGAGGTGTTCCTTCCAGAAGCTCACCAAGCGGCACGATGTCGAATTTCCTGCGTTTCACTTCTTTCCCCTCCGCCCCTTGCCTTCCAACTGCCGCTCGGTCTGTTCCAGCGCCGCCATATCCTCGGAATCCGCCGCTAGACGCGCCGCTTCGCGTCGGACGGCGTCAAAGTTCTCGTAGCGTTCCAGCGCCAGCTTTTCCGCGACATCGGCGCGCAGCTTACCGGCATGGGTCAGCACTTCGCGCTCGTTGAACTGCAGGAAGGCGTCGAGCCTGTCTTCCCAGTCGTGCATGGTCAGGGTGCGTCGGCGCTGGGCCTGGTCCTCGGCGTAGTCGAGGTACATGACCACGATGCGGTCCAGCGCCGCGATCTCCTCGTGATTCAGGTAGTTCTTGGCCACCGTAACATCCTGCTTGCGCACCCGGCCGCCGGCCCAGGTAGTCAGGCCCATATTGGGCAGGGCGGGGTCGGCGCGGCCGGCGATGAGTTCGGGCGCGGTGTGGCCGGTGACGGCCCAGAGCATCTTGTTCTGCACCTTCTTGAAGAACAGCTGGGCGGCCTCGGATTTGCTGTCGTAGTCCACGGCGGTGGTATAGATGTCGCGGATCTTTTGGTAGAAGCGCTTCTCTGAGGCGCGAATATCGCGGATGCGCGCCAGCAACTCGTCGAAGTAATCCCAGCCGCCGGGCTCCTTGAGGCGGGTGTCGTCCAGCACGAAGCCCTTGACCAGGTATTCGCGCAGGTGGGTAGTGGCCCACTGGCGGAACTGGGTGCCGCGTGGGGAGCGCACCCGGTAGCCGACGGCCAGGATCATGTCGAGGTTGTAAGTCTTTGTTTTGTAGGTCTTCCCGTCACTGGCAGTTGTCAAGTATTCCTTGACGACTACCAGTGACAGCTCGCCTTCGGCGAGAATGTTCTTGATGTGCAGGCTGATGTTCTGTTTGGACGTGTCGAACAGGGTGGCCATTTCGAGCTGAGTGAGCCATACCGTGCCGCCTTCGGCGCGCAGCTGGATGGCGGCGCTGCCGTCCTCGGCGGTGTAGAGGATCAGTTCGCCGCCGCTCATACGCCTAGCTCCTTGGGGCACTGCTTCATCTCGGTGAGGACGGAACCGCCGCTCTTGATGCGCTCGTCATCCATCACGCAGGCCTTGATGGTGAACTCCTCGACGATGCCGGTGGCCCACTTGCGGAACTGCACCGCACGCTCGGAGTTGACCTTGTAGCCCACCGCAATGATGGCGGGCAGCTTGTAGTGCTGGGTGTTGTAGCTTTTGCCGTCAGTGGCAGTTATCCGAAAATTTCGGATAACTGATTCGGCCTCCAGTTCGCTGTCGGAAAACACTTTTTTCAGGTGGTAGTTGATGGTTCGGACATCCACGTCGTACAGCTGGGCCAGCATCTTCTGAGTCAGCCAGATGCTTTCATCCGCATAAACTGCCTCCACGCCACTCTGGCCGCTGGCGGCGACAAAGGTCAGGTATTCCGCCGCCGATGAACGGACAAGGGATGTCTCCTGCTTCTTCTTCATCAATGTCCCCTTCGCCGCGATTCGCACCGAGCTTGCCGGGCCAGTCCGCCGCCGCTCATTTCTTCTTCTCCAGTTTTTTCTTGCCCTTTTCGAGCTGCTGGATGCCGGCCTTTGGCGTGGGCAGGGCTTCGGGCATGGTGCCGCCCAGGTCGGCGATGGTCTGGCGCACCTTCTTGCCGACCTCGAAGTGGGTCTGATTGGCCTTCTGCTTGCCGCGCACCCGTTCGCGCCGCAACTTCTCTTCGGTCTGGGTAGCGCGGAACAGGTTGGCGGCCAGCTCGGTGCTGCCCATGTGGTCGAGGATCTTTTGGCTCTTTTTCAGGCCCTTGGCGGTGTGGATGTCCTTGGCACTGCGCCCGCCGTACAGGCCCTTGTAGCCGTGGTCCTGGAAGATGGCGTAGTCCAGCGGGGTTTCGACGCCGGCATCCTTGGCGGCGGCCGCCAGATGTTTGTTGTGGATGGCCAGCTCGTTACGGATGGCCAGGCGCTTGTCGTCCTCGCTGAGACGGGCGAAGGTCTCGTCGTCCCGCAGCTCCTGGCGACGGGTTTGCAGCGCGAAGTAGGTTTGGCCGTTGGCGATGACCGGCTTGGCCGGGTCGCCGTTCTGTACGATCAGGTAGCAGGCGTAGCGTGACAGGCGGATGTCGGCCACTTGGCGCTTGGCACCCGAGCCGATTTCGACCATATCGAGGATATCCTCGAAATGGTCAGCCTCGGGGTGGCCGCTATTGCGGCAGGCTTCCTTGGCCCGCTCGATCACAGGCAGGAAGTGGCGGTATTCCGAGTACTCCAGCACGCGGGCGAGCTGGCGTCCCATCCAGTGTTCGTTACCGTCGGCATCGATCTGGCGGATGCCTTCGAAGGTCTGGTGGTGCTGGTCGACGGTGGGTTTGTCGGTCTTTTTCATACACCCAGTTCCCGGAGGTACTGTTTCATGCGCGTGCGCACCTCGGCCAGTTCGCCCTCCAGCCGCTCGATCTCCTGCTCGACGGCGGTGACGTCGATCTCTTCCTCTTCCTCGAAGGTATCCACGTAGCGCGGGATGTTGAGATTGAAGTCATTGTCGGCGATCTCCTGCAGGCTGGCGACATGGGCATACTTGTCCACCGGCTGGCGAGCGCGAAAGGTCGCCAGGATGCGAGTCATGTGCTCGTCGCGCAGGGAGTTCTGATTCTTGCCGGACTGGTAGTCACGGCTGGCGTCGATGAATAGCACGTCCTGACAGTCCTCGCGGGCACCGCCTTTTTCGCGGGCGCGGTCGAACACCAGGATGGCGACCGGGATCGAGGTGGTGGGGAACAGGTTGCCTGGCAGGCCGATCACGGCATCGAGCAGGTTCTCCTCGATCATGGCGCGGCGGATGCGGCCCTCGGCACCGCCGCGGAACAGCACGCCGTGCGGCACCACCACCGCCACGCGGCCTTCCTGCGGCAGCGCGGTCTCGATCATGTGGGTGATGAAGGCGTAGTCGCCCTTGGACTTGGGCGGCAGGCCGCGCCAGAATCGGCTGTAGCGGTCGGCCTCGACCTCTTGGCCGCCCCATTTGTCGAGGCTGAAGGGCGGGTTGGCGACCACCACGTTGAAGCGCATCAGGCGGTCGGCTTCCACCAGCGCCGGGCTGTTGAGGGTGTCGCCCCATTCGATGCGGGCGGCGTCCTTGCCGTGCAGGAACATGTTCATGCACGCCAGCGCCCAGGTGCTGCCGTTGACCTCCTGGCCGAACAGCGCGAAATTGCGGCTGCCCTGCTGCTCGACCAGCGTGGCTGCTTCGATCAGCAGGCCACCGGCGCCGCAGGTGGGGTCGCAGATGCGGTCGCCGGGTTTGGGGGCGGCCAGCTGCGCCAGCAGCTTCGATACCTGCTTGGGGGTGTAGAACTCGCCGGCCTTCTTGCCGGCGTCGGAGGCGAAGCGCTCGATCAGGTAGATATAGGTGTCGCCGATTACGTCCTCGGAGACGCGCGAGGGACGCAGGTCGAGCTTGGCGAAGTCGCCCAGCAGGTTTTCCAGGCGGCGGTTGCGGTCCTTGGTCTTGCCGAGATTGGCCTCGGAGTTGAAATCGATGTTGCGGAACACGCCTTCGAGCTTGGCCTTGTTGGCCTCCTCGATGTGGTCGAGCACGATGTTGATGAGCTCGCCAAGGTTGGCCGCCTTGCGCCGCTCGTAAAGAGCGTGGAAGTCGGCGAGGAAGCGGTCAGTCACGTTGCCGGTCCTCTCGTCCTTGAACTCGACGTAAGGCAGGATGAAGCGCTCGCGCTTCAGCTTGCGGCGGATGCGCTCTTCGTTGTCGCCGAATTCCTTCTTGTACTCGGCGTAGTGGTCGGCCCACTGGTCGCTGATGTACTTCAGGAACAGCATCACCAGGATGTAGTCCTTGTACTGCGCCGGATCGACGACGCCGCGAAAGGTGTCGCAGGCGGCCCAGGCAGTGTTGTTGACGTCTTGTTGGGTGAGCGGGTTGGTCATGGGTTAGTCTCGTGGGCGGACTTCATCAAAAGGTGATAGGTGACGCGCTGGCGCAGGGTGGCGATGCGGGCCAGCAGTGTTTGTTCTTGTTCGGCCAGGGCCGCGGCCTGCACGATGCGTTGCTGCGTGGCCCGCGAAGGCAGCGGAACCTCCAGCGCCTTCAGGGTCTCGGCGCTGATCATCTGCACCGAAGTGCCCTCGGCCAGCGCCGCCAGTTGGGCCTGGGTGGCCGGCGCATTGATGTACCAGCACAGGTAGTCGGGCAGCACGCCGTGGGGGCGAATCAGCAGCATGGGTGCCGCCAGCACCGCTGGGCTGACACCTTCCGCTACCAGCGCCGCGCCATTGCTGCGGCCACGCGAGCGGAACAGCAGATCGCCCGCGCGCAGCAGGTGGCGCGTCTTGCCCTTGGGCAGCGCTATCCGGATCGCCTCTCCGACGCGTAGCAGGTTCGTTTCGTCGATGTCCTTCATCTGGATCACGGTGACATTGCCCTGTGGGTCGTGCTCAAGGCGCGACCGGAAGGGATAGCCCATCTGTACTTCAGTCAGCTCGCCAAGGTTCATGAATGCAATAACGCCTTTACGACAAAAATCATGGGCACCATCTTAGGTGCCCAGATTGCGTTTGTCAATTCAAAGGAACGGAGTTTCTACAAATTATACTGTGGGCTGTCTGGGTCGGGCTGGCGGGAATAGGGTAAGTAAAGCGATCTTTGCCCCATTCGGAGCGCGGCTTGCCCTGTTCGCCTTCAGGGCGGACCGCGGTCTTCAGGTGCAAACCGCAAACCCTGCAAACCGCGGTTTGCACCCTGACGGTGGAGGGGTAGCACGCTCCGCGCCCCCGCATGGCCTTTCGGCCAGAAAGGACCCGTGCCGTCTGCCCGGGGCATCGTTCCCATGCCCGGCCAGCCCCTGCAATCGAGGGAGGCGACGCGTTCACCATGCTCACCCTCCTTAGGCGAAAGCCGGGCCGTGGAAATCCAGGCGAGTCAGACACGCCATACCGCGCTGCTCAAAAAACATGCGCATGATGGGCCACGCAACCGTTTGCCCTAGGCTCCCGTTCCAAGATTCGCAGACCTAAGGAAGGCCGTTCCGCGGTTTCCCGATTCCGCCGTCAGGCGTCCGTGTCGAGCGCGGCATCAATGTCCTTGCGGGTCAGGTGTGGCACGAAAATCTCGATGAAGTCGTACATATACCGCCGCAGATAGGCGCCGCGCCGGATTCCGATGCGCGAGACGTTGGGCGGGAACAGGTGGCCCAGATCGATCGCGCGCAGGTTCCGGTCGCGTTTGGGATCAAAGGCCATGTGGGCGACGATACCGATGCCAAGCCCCAGTTCGACATAGGTCTTTATGACGTCGGCATCGATCGCGGTCAGGACCACGTTTGGCTCGAGCCCCTCCTGCTCAAAGGCCTCGCTGATCTTGGCGCGACCGGAGAAGGCGATGTCGTAGGTGACGATGGGGTAGCGGGCCAGGATCTCCAGGGATATGTGGCGAGCCTTCAAGAGGGGGTGGCGAGGCGGACAGATCACGCAGTGGTTCCACTCGTAGCAGGGCAGGGTAATGAGGTCGTCATAGAGGGTCAGCGCCTCGGTGGCGATGCCGAAGTCCGCCTCGCCGGAGATGACCTGTTCCGCGATCTGCCGGGGGTTGCCTTGATGGAGCGAGAGTCGTACGTCAGGGTAGAGATGGCTGAATCGCCGTACGGTCTCCGGCAGGGCATAGCGGGCCTGTGTATGCGTCACGGCTATGGTCAGTCGCCCGTGCGCCTCATTGCGAAAATCCTCGCCCATGCGTTTCAGGTTTTCGGCGTCACGCAACATACGCTCGGCGATCACAACGAGCGCCTTGCCCGGTTCCGTCAGGGCGACAACGCGTTTGCCATTGCGCACCAGTATGTCGACACCAAGCTCTTCCTCGAGAAGCCGCAGCTGTTTGCTGACCCCCGGTTGGGAGGTGTGCAGGGCCTCGGCGGCTGCCGAGATGCGCAGACCCTGACGCACGACTTCGCAGAGGTATCGAAGTTGCTGAAGTTTCATGAGGCCGCCTACATATAACAAGCAGATATAAGTAACTAACACGATATTCTTTGTCAATATAAGCCATTTTCGTTAACGTGTCGCCCATCGCTGTAGACGGTATGTATTCGCGAGCCCCTTCGGGGCTTAGTAGGAGGATGGGATGGGTTGGGAACATAAGGCGGAGGCGGTGGCGGCGCGGCTTGCGGCTATAGAGCGCGATTACACCCCGGTGGTGTTCGCCAATAGCCTGGGTATCGAGGACATGGTGCTGACCGACCTCATTGCAAGCCGCTTCCCGAAAATCGGCCTGTTCACGCTCGATACCGGGCGATTGCCCGAGGAGACCTATCGGCTCATGGATCGGGTCGCGGACCGTTATGGCGTCCGCATGGCGGTGTATTTTCCCGCCACGGCCGCCATACAGGACTTCACGCGCCAGCACGGCCTGAACCCCTTCTACGAAAGCCACGCCTTGCGCCGCCAGTGCTGCCAGGTCCGCAAGGTCGAGCCGCTTGCGCGGGCGCTATCCGCCAAGAAGGCGTGGATCACGGGCCTGCGCCGCGGCCAGGCTGTTACGCGCACGGACGTGCCGTTTTCGCAGATCGATCCGGACCACGGGCTCCACAAGTTCAATCCGCTTGCCGATTGGACCGAAGACGACGTCTGGGGATACATACGCCATTTCGATATCCCTTATAACGAACTCCATGATCGCGGCTATCCCAGCATAGGATGCGCCCCGTGTACCCGCGCCATAGCGCCGGGCGAGGATGTCCGCGCTGGGCGCTGGTGGTGGGAGGATGCGCGGGCCAAGGAGTGTGGTTGCCATGGGTCCACGGAGGAAGCCGATCTCAAGGAGGTAGGAACGTGAAAGACAATACCGTAAGAAAAGCCGAAGAGAAGACCGTCGCGGTGTGCGATGTGAGTCGCCGGCCGCAGCCGGCGCCAGGCTTCCGGCGCAAGCGCCTGACCGTGCCCGATGTCGCCGCGTGGGGGACCCTGGAGGCGCTCGAGAGCGAGGCGATTCACGTTCTGCGCGAGGTCGCAGGCGAGTTCCGAAACCCGGTTCTGCTCTTTTCCGGGGGCAAGGACTCGGTGGTTCTGACGCGTCTGGCCGAGAAGGCCTTTCGGCCCGGGCGCTTCCCGTTTGCGCTTCTGCACATCGATACCGGCCACAATTTTCCCGAGGTGATCGCATTTCGCGACCGCTTCGTGGCGGGTCTGGGCGAGCGGCTTATCGTCCGCTCGGTCGAGGACTCGATCCGCGGAGGGCGGGTGGTGTTGAAGAGCCCCATCGAAAGCCGCAATGCCTCTCAGTCCGTGACCTTGCTCGATACCATCGCCGAGCTTGGCATAGATGCCTGCATAGGTGGCGCCCGGCGCGATGAGGAAAAGGCGCGGGCCAAGGAGCGGGTGTTCTCGTTCCGCGATCTGTTCGGCGAATGGGACCCGCGCAATCAGCGGCCCGAGCTCTGGAACCTCTATAACGCGCGCGTCCACGACGGACAGCATATGCGCGTGTTCCCCTTGAGCAATTGGACCGAGCTCGATGTGTGGCGTTATATCGCACGCGAGGAATTGGCGGTCCCCTCGCTTTATTTCGCGCATGAGCGCGAGATCGTGCGCCGGGGGCCGGTGCTCGCCCCGGTGTCGGATCTCATACGGCCGGCGCACGGCGAGGCCAGCGAAAGTCTGTCCGTGCGCTTCCGAACCGTGGGGGATATGAGCTGCACCTGCCCCGTGGCCTCGCGCGCTACGACTGTGGGCGAGATCATCGCCGAGACCGCCGTTGCGCGTATCTCCGAGCGGGGCGCCACGCGCCTTGACGACCAGGCCTCCGAGGCCTCCATGGAACTTCGCAAGCGAGAGGGGTATTTCTGATGGCTACCACGGACATGTTGATAGACGATGTCGACAGTGAGGCCCCCGCCTTATCCAAGGATCTGTTGCGCTTCATCACAGCTGGTAGCGTCGACGACGGCAAGAGCACTTTGATCGGTCGCTTGCTGCACGACGCCCAGGCCCTCATGGAAGACCAGATCGACGCGCTGGCGCGGGCGTCCCGCCGGCGCGGCCAAGAGGGGCTGGATCTTTCGTATGTCACGGACGGCCTGCAGGGCGAGCGCGAGCAGGGCATCACCATCGATGTCGCCTACCGTTCGTTCGAAACCGCGCGTCGCCGCTTCATCATCGCTGATACCCCGGGGCACGAACAGTACACTCGCAATATGGTGACGGGCGCCACGAACGCGGATGTCGCCGTGATCCTGGTGGATGCCTGCAAGTACTGGTTGCCACAGTCGCGGCGCCACGCCTGCGTCGCCGATACCGTGGGCATCCGTCATCTGATCGTGGCGGTCAACAAGATGGATCTGATCGGCTATTGCCAGGCGGCGTTCGAGCACATACGCGATGAGTTTCTGGACTTCGCCGCGCGTCTCCATTTCGAGCGCGTGGTGTTTATCCCGATCTCGGCCTTGCAGGGCGACATGATCGTGGACCGTGGCGCGAATCTCCCCTGGTACGAGGGCCCCACGCTGCTAGAGGCCTTGGAAGAGGCCGAGGTCCCCAGTGCGGCCTATGGATCGGACCAGGCGCCCCTGCGCTTCCCCGTGCAGTGGGTGAGCCGTCCCGGAGGCCCCGGCCGCGCCGGACGACGCGGCTACATGGGGCGCATCGTATCGGGGAGCGTGGCGGCCGGCGACGAGGTGGTGATCCTGCCGTCGGGACGCGTTACGCATGTCGAGGAGATCGACACCTATGACGGTGTGCTCGCCCGCGCGCATGCGCCGCAGTCGGTGACCCTCCATTTCGAGGATGATGTGGATGTGGCGCGTGGCGACATGATCGTGGCGACGACGCAACGCCCGACGCTTGTGAACGCCCTTGAGGCCACTATCTGCTGGTTGGGCTCCGAACCCATGAGCTTGCGGCGGCGGCGCTATCTGATAAAGCACGGTACCAAGACGGTGGCGGCGGTCCTCTCGCGACCGAGCTATCGTCTGGACATCACCACGCTGGCGCGCGACACCGAAGCGGCGACGCTCGTCTTGAACGATATCGGACGCGTCACCGTGCGGATGCAGGATGCGCTACCGTGGGATCCGTATGCCGTGAATCGCGCCACCGGCGCCTTCATCGTGATTGACGCGTTGACGAACGATACAGTGGCCGCGGGCATGATCGAGGGGCCGGTGTCGGATGCCGGGGTCGTAGCGTCATGAGTGCGGTCTATTTCGTGAAGGCGGCCGCCGACGGGGTGCCTCGAACCGAGACCGTTGCCTCCGCGCTGCTGGCCGGAGGTCTCGAGGCCGATACCCCGGTGGCATTGCTCGAGTGGGCGGTCATCGCCCAGGCCTTGCGGACCAAGACCACGCTCGGGGGCCTAAGCCGCGTCATGGCCGCGGGCGCGGAGGGTCCCGCGCTCGTGCTCGTAGGCGAGACCCCGGGGGCGCACGATGCGCCGCGCGATGCCCAAGACGATAAGGATGTGGACGGGGAAGACGCGTTTACGACCTACGGCCGCTCCTGGTTTCGCTGAACCGAGCCCTGAAAATGTCTGCCCTGAAGACTCCCCTGAGCCGGGAGAAGGCTGGTGCTTTGTCCTCGCTGCTCGAGGGCCTGTCACACGAGCAGGTCGCGTGGGTGAGCGGCTATCTCGCGGGCCTGGGCGCCGAGCCGTTTTCGGTAGCGCAGGCCGACCATGTCGCATCGCGCCCGGAGGTCACCGTGCTCCATGGCTCCCAGACAGGCAATGCCGAACGCGTCGCGCGCGCCTTGCATGCCGACCTCATGGCGCGCGGGTTTGCTGCGCGCCTCGATAGCCTGGGGACTTATCCGACGGCGCGTTTAAAGCGCGAGCGCGTCCTGTTGCTTGTCACGAGCACCTATGGGGAGGGGGAACCCCCGGATACCGCGCAGGCCTTCTATGCCTTCCTGATGGGCGAGCGCGCGCCGCGTCTCGAGCCTATGAAGTTTGCGGTCCTGGCCTTGGGTGATAGGGGCTATGAGCACTTTTGCCAGACGGGACGCGCTATCGACGCGCGTCTCGAGGCCCTGGGTGCCGCGCGGCTCCATCCGCGGGGTGAGTGCGATCTCGAATACGAGGAGGCGGCACGCAGCTGGACAGAGCAGGTGGTGAAGGCCCTGGCGGCCGAGGGCGCCCCGACTGCGCCACCGGCCTTGCGCCTTGTAAGCTCGGGGCCAGTCTCCGATCGCGAGCACCCCTGTGCCGCTGCGCTCGTCGAGAACACGCGCATCACGGGGCGCGGCTCGAGCAAGGACGTGTGGCACATGGTGCTCGCCCCAACCGTGCCCCTTGCCTTCGCGCCAGGCGATGCCTTAGGCGTAGTGCCGCGCAACGACCCCGTGCTCGTCGAGATGTTCCTCGAGGCCGCGCGGTTGCAAGGCAGCGAAAGGCTCGCCGAGGGCCCTGAAGACGAGAGGGATCTTGCGCAAGCGCTCGCCTCCCGCTTTGAGATCCGCGCGATTTCACGACCGTTTCTTGCGCACTGGGCCCGGTGGACTGGGGCCCCGGCGCTTGAGGCGATGTTGGAGCCCGGGGGCGCCGATGAACTCAAGGCCTATGTCAGCGGTCGTGATCTCACGGATGTGATGCGCGCCTTCCCCGTGGAGGGGCTTGCGGCGTGCGAGCTTGTGGCCGCCTTGCGGCCGCTTGCCCCGCGTCTGTACTCGATCGCCTCGAGCGCCAAGGCCGATCCGGACCATATCCATCTGACCGTGGGCGTGGTGCGTTACGAGCACCAGGGCCGCCAGCATCGGGGTGTGGCCTCGACCTGGCTTGCCGAGCGCGTGGAAAGCGGCGCGGAGCTGCCGGTCTATGTGCACGTGAACGAGCGCTTCCGGCTCCCCGAGGATCCGGCGACGCCTCTCCTCATGGTGGGCGCGGGCACCGGGGTTGCGCCGTTTCGGGCATTCCTGGAGGAGCGCGCCCTCCTGGGCGCCACCGGCGCCCATTGGCTGGTCGTGGGTGATCGGCAGTTTCGTGAGGATTTCCTCTATCAGCGCGAGTGGCTGGACTATCGCCGCAAGGGGGTCTTGCAGCGGCTCGACGCGGCGTTCTCGCGCGATGGGGGCGTGAAGACCTATGTGCAGCACCGCCTGCTGGCGGCATCGCGCGCAGTCTACGCGTGGCTTGCCGAGGGCGGCCATCTGTATGTGTGCGGCGATGCGGCCACCATGGCGCCCGACGTGCACGCGGCCTTGATCGAGATCGTAGCGCGCGAGCGATCGGTGTCGCAGGAAGAGGCCAGGGATTACCTGCACGTCCTGATGGCCGCAGGCCGTTACCAGCGCGACATTTATTGACAGAAAACGCCCAGAGGGAAGACCCATGCCAAAGTCTCGCGAACATAGGCGTCCGCTCGCGGAGGAGGAGACCGTCAAGGCGCAAAGCCGGCGCCTGCGCGGCACCATCGCCGAAGGACTCAAAGACCTCGTGACCGGGGCGCTGTCGGAGGCGGACAGCAAGCTGCTCAAATTTCATGGTGCCTATCAACAGGACGACCGCGATCTGCGCCTCGAGCGCCAGGGGCAGAGACTGGAGCCGGCCTATGCATTCATGGTGCGCGTGCGCATGCCGGGTGGGGTCTGTACGCCCGCCCAATGGCAGGGCCTCACGGGCCTGGCGCGCGAGCGTGGTAATGGCACGCTGCGCATCACGACGCGCCAGACCTTTCAGCTGCATGGGATCTTGAAGGCCGACCTCAAGCCCTTGATGGCCGAACTCGGCGCCCTGGGTCTCGACAGCATCGCCGCCTGCGGCGACGTAAACCGCAATGTCATCTGCCACAATCATCCGGCCACCTCGCCCGTAGTGCGCGAGGTCCGTGCGCTTGCCGCGGACTTGAGCGCCGCCCTGCTGCCGTGCAATGCGGCCTACCGGGAGACGTGGTGGGATGAACCCGCGGCCGAGGAGGCCGGGGCGGAGGAGGAGCCTCTCTATGGCCCGACCTATCTGCCGCGCAAGTTCAAGATCGGTATCGCCGTGCCGCCCCTAAACGACGTCGACGTCCTGGCCCAGGATTTGGGCTTCATCGCCATTATCGAGGAGGACCGCCTGCTGGGTTTCAACGTCGCCGTAGGTGGTGGCATGGGGGCGAGTCACGGCGATGGCGCGACCTATCCGCGGCTGGCCGACCTGATCGGATTCTGCGCCCCGGGCCAGGTTTTGGCGGTCGCCGAGCAGGTGATGCGCATTCAGCGCGATCATGGCGATCGCACGAACCGGCGCCATGCGCGTCTCAAGTACACGCTCGATGATCGTGGGATCGCGTGGTTCAAGGCCGAGCTCGAGGACCGTCTCGGGTTCACGCTCGGGCCCGTCCGCGACCACCGCTTCGAGAGTCGCAGTGATCGTTTCGGCTGGATCGCGGATGACGAAGGCCGCTGGCATCTCACCTTGCGCGTGCTGGCCGGACGCCTGCAAGACGAAGCCGCATGCCGCAGACTCACGGCGCTCGCCGAGGTGGCGCGCCTTCATGATGGCGACTTTCGTCTGACCCCCAATCAAAATCTCACGATCTCGGGCGTGCGGCCGGACCGCAAAGCGGTCATCGAGGCGGTGCTCGCGCGCCATGGCGTCCCCATGCCCATGGAGCCGGAGGAGGGTGTACGACGGCATGCCATCGCCTGCGTTTCGTTCCCGACCTGCGGCTTGGCGATGGCCGAGGCCGAGCGGGCCCTGCCAGGCTTTCTCGAGCGCTTGGAGGGGGTCCTTCATACCTTGGGCCTCTCCGGCGCGGCGATCTCTGTGCGCCTATCCGGTTGCCCGAATGGTTGCGCGCGCCCACGGCTGGCCGAGATCGGGCTCGTTGGCAAGAGCCCCGGCCGCTATGTCCTCTACCTGGGCGGGGGATTCGCCGGTGAACGCCTGAACACGAGCTATCGCGACAATGTCACGCTCGACGAGGTGATCGCGGCCTTGACACCGCTGCTCGCCGACTATGCCGTCCACCGCGAGCCTTCCGAACGCTTCGGCGACTTCGTGATCCGAGCCGGTCATTTGCTCGCGCCCGATCCTCCCTCACGTCCGCCCAGGAAAGAGGAGGCCGCCCTATGACACCGTGTATCCGCTATCGTCCCCGGGAAGAATCCCGTGGCCTTGCGTCCGGCTTATCGGAAGGCTGATCGTAACGGCGCTCCGCCTGCGCGCAACGGCGCCGCCCCCGGTTTGAGGCGGGAGATCTTCGCGGGCGCGTGCGTTGGGGACCTGTGTCTATGCCCAGAGATGGACGCCGCGCGAACGACGATGTCTCGCGGGCTTGCGGGCCCTAACCGTGCCCCGGAGGGCGTGGTGCGTCACTGGTGCGAGGAGTGGGGGCGCGGCGGAAAGCGGGTCGCGAGAACGCGTGTGGCGGCGAGCACCGCCAGCAGGCCGCCCAAGGACAGGAGGTCCTGCCAATTCAATTGGTTGGCGTAGAGTCCAACGAAGACCTCGCGTAGCACGAACACGAAGCCCACCTCGGCGAGCACATGGAGGCGGATGCGATGGAACTCCAGATAATCCGAGAAGCTGCGAAAGAGCTCTATGAGAATGAAGACCGACAGCACGTCCGATACGAGATGTTGGCCCGTCACCTTAATGAGATCGTGGGCGGCGACCGTGCTCATGCTGCCGACGGATTCGGACAGGAGCTTGATGGCGGTCATGTAGTCGAAGATGAGACCGCCGATGGCGCCAAGCAGGGTGGCCAACATGATGAAGATCAGGGTCATGACCATCCCGTCCAGGACCTTTCCCTGGGCGCGTATGAGCCGCAGCCCCATGGGTGGGGGCGGGGCGCTGTGAGCGACGTCCGTGGATTTGCGGTCTTCCGTCATGACTGGTCGTATACCCGCGGTTCCGGTTCTATTTTTTGTTCCACCACGTCTCGCCTTTGGGGACTATCGTGACGCCCGCGGCCCTTTGAGAAGAGTCTAGCATGTTCCTGGACGGTGCCGTGCGCACTGACCCACCTACTCAACAGGGGGATCCCGGCACGCCATGCCTGGTTGCAGCAAAGGTCCTGTTCGGGATGAGATCGCGCCGCCCCCCGAGCGCATTGTAGTCCTTGCCCGCCTTCCTGCACCGGTCTCTTGACGTGGGCGGCCGCCCGTCGCCGTGATCCCGGGGTATCGCGCGCAGGGGAGGCGCAGACGTCACCGCCCGCCTGCCGCTGTCAGCGTGATCGCGGCCCTTCTGGCGGCGGTAGGGATCGGCTACACTCGTCCCCATGAATCTCTTATTCTGGCGAGCGCCCCGCATCCCGGTCTTGTCGCTGCGCGGCATTATCGCGGCCAAGCCCTACGCCATCAGTCTTGCCGCCTATCGCGAACCGATCGAGCGGGCGGTCGCCCTGGCGCGGTCCCGCAAGCGCCTTATCCTTTCGATCGAGAGCCCGGGTGGGTCGCCGGTGCAGTCGGACCTCGTGGCAAGCTTCATCCGCGAACGCGCGCAGGAGCACGACATCAAGGTGCTGGCGGTGATCGGCGATGTCGGCGCTTCCGGCGGTTACTGGATCGCCTGCGCGGCTGATGAGATCTATGCCAACCGGATGAGTATCGTGGGTTCGATCGGTGTGATCGGCGGCGGCTTTGGGTTTGCGGAATTCATTGCCCGCCATGGCATCGAGCGGCGCGTCTATACCGCGGGCGAGCACAAGTCGCGCCTGGATCCGTTCCGTCCGGAGCAGGCCGACGACATCCTCTTTACCAAAGAACTCCTCACCGACATGCATACCGAGTTCAAGGATTGGGTGCGCAGCCGTCGGGAGGGCCGCTTAGGCCCCGAGCCCGAGGTCTTCGACGGCTCCTATATGCTGGGCAGCAAGGGCAAGACCCTGGGTCTCATAGATGGGTTCGCGAGTGTCGATTCGCTGGTGCGCGACATCGGTGGCAAGCGCGCCCAGCCTGTCGTGATCGAGCCCAGGCGCGCCCGGGGGCTCATGCGGTTTATCGGCCGAAGCGCTATGGAGGCGGCCTTCGATGTGGCGGAAGACCGTCTCGCCCCTCCGCGCCTGCGGTTCTAGGGTTCACCTTCCCGCCGCCTGCGGTCACTGTTACCCCTTCACGCCCTTCAAGAAGAGAGACAGCGTTGCTTGGGCCATGGGTCTCGAGGGGCCCCATGACGCCCTGGCGACCCTGACGGAAAGCGGCATAGTGCCTGTATGCGTCAGCCACAACCAGGAAGGTGACGTTTTTCGTCACCCCCTGACCTCCCCCTATCAGGAATCCCTTAAGTACCGCCTATCGGCCCAACACTACACCTCATTCCGAGGGCCTCCATCACGCCTTCGTGTCTTCAAGGACTTACAGGATTCGTGCCAACACGCGCCTGACGAGCGGCCGTGACTGGTACGGATCATGCACTATTCTCTACTGCGTACACCGTTCATAGTGAACCGGTGCTATTGAGGTGAGAGGAGTTATGGCCATGCGTAAAAAGAACCCGGTAGTGGCTGGCATTCAGGCCGGCTTTACCTTGATCGAGTTGATGGTCGTGATCGCGATCATCGGTATCTTGGCGGCCATCGCCATTCCCCAGTACGAGAAGTACATCGTCACCACGAAGGCCACGGATGTGGCGCAGAACTTCCATTCGGCCATCACGGCGGCGACCGCCGCAGTCTCGGCGGCCCAGGCGGGACAGAGCACCTTGATTGCGATGTCGAACGCGCAAGGAGCGGCGGCAACCCCGCCGAAGGCTGGCGCGGGCACCCCGGTGTTAAGCTATACGGCGGGTGACCCGGCGGCAAGTGGGACCACGGGTGCGTCGAGCATTAACTTCGCCTACATCGGCTCGACCGCTACTACGCCAGCGACACCTACGTACTGCGGGGAGGTGGACGTGGCGGCGCAGGCGCCGCCTGGTGGAGCCCAGACCCAAGCGGGCGCGTGGGTTCAGGCAGGTATTGCGCAGCCAGTTTTTATCACCATTGGCGCGGGCGCGCTTTGTACGGCCAATAAGACATTGGGGCAGGATATTATTAACGCCGTGGTCGGCGACGGTTCGACTTCGGCTGTGGCACAAAAAGACAACGCAGGCAATAGCGTCCCAGCTTGTCTGGCAGGTGTCAGCCTCTGTCAGACCAACGTTGGTCCGAACGGTTCGGTCACGCCGTAAGGTTGACATTGTTTCGGGTAGTTCTTAGAGGGCGCCATGGGCGCCCTCTTTTTCTTTTCGGTTCCACGGTCCCCTCGTAGTTTTACGGCGCTGGTACTTGAGTGCCGTTTTCGCAAGCCAGAATTCCCGAAGAGCGTGATTATCTGTCATTCGACACAGGCCATGAGGTCGAGGGCCTCGTCGTGCCTTTCGACATCCGCACGGGTGGCGCTTTGGGCCCCGTTTGCGTACGGTCGCCATTCCGTCGGCCCGCGGAAATGGTCGCGGCTCGGCGATGGGTCGCCAGGCGCGCAAGCGGAGCGGCGCGCTACCGTGGTCGTCGGACCGGCGCCCTCGCGACGAATACCCGGTGGCGACAGGGCGCATGGCCGGGGCCTGCGTGGTTATGCGGGGAGGTTGTCTGAAATTTGGCGGCGGTCCCTATTCCGCGCCCTTCCCGCCGATAGCCTCGCATGATTCGGTGGCGGCGTTCATGGCCGAGGCGTTCGCGATCGGCGATGCCGGCGGCCTCCCGCATGCGTTGGGTACTGTGGCGTGTGCCAAGGGCATAAGCCGACCCCGACAGCCATGAAGGCGTTTGGGTATCGGCCTCACGGTCAGGACGACGTCTCAGGCTGCGCCGTAAGCCTATTCAATAGACTGCGGCATGGCGCCCGCCATGGAAGCATTCAGTATCTCTATGCCAACGATATTACTAGCTTTGTCGAAGTCGAGTATTACCCCAGGCTTGGCTTCATCGCTTTCGCTCACGGGGTGGTCGCTGAGCCGTAGGGTGAGTGTGTCGGTTTCAGGGTCATAGCGCACTTTCATCATGTCCTCCAGTGCTTCGTGACCTTCCTTGTTCGATAGACGGTCACCACCCGCAGTGGAGATCTCCTTGAGTCACAATGACTCGAATTAGCATATCCGGCCCTGAATCGGTAGAGACTATGGATTGGTAGGCGACCAAGTCATTTTTCACGGGAACGATTTGCCCAGGGTTCCGCATGACAGCATCGAGTGCCCATTCTGCTATGCCTCGGAGGGCCATCTCATCCTTGGCGTGATTGGTGATGACATATGAGGTCACGTATCCACGTCCTGTCGCTGTATCGTTCCGCATCCCGATCAAGACATCGTGGCCCTATATCCTGACCATGATGGTGATCGATTACCTGCCTAACGTAATCGCCTGATTCCATAGCGTCAAGCCACCAACGGCGGCCTCGAGCGCTCGCCCGACGGCGCCCGAACGGCTCGGTCACGCGGTGTTAGAGGGCGGTCACAGGGGATGCCATCGCCAGTGTGTCCGTTATGTCCATGGGTGGGGAAATCGCTTGGTTCAGGATCTCTTCGGTCTTGATGACCTTGGCTTCGAGTCCGGTTGTTATGATGTGGCGCTCCCAACCGGCCGTCACGAGCGCATCTCCGGGACCCAGATCCAGGCAGGTTCTGTAGCGCGGCTGGGAGTAGGGTAGCGGGCTCCCGTTGAACAGGAGACTCACGGCGTTGTGACCGGCGGTCCGGCCTTGCGGCATGGCGTGCTGGCAGGACATGACCGCATAGTGATCGGGATCGGTTTTGGCCAGGGATATATCGCCCGCGGCCAGCACCTCTGGGTGCGCTGGCAGACGCAGGAAGGTGTCCACCGTGAGCCGCCCCAGGCGATCCCTGGGCCCGTCGAATGCGGCGGCCAAGGAACTTGCCGTGAAGCCGGTTGCCACGATTACGGTTTCGGTCGGTAGCTGTTGCTTGTCCGCCAGGATAAGGCAGCCCTGCTCGTGGCGGAGCCCCTTTTGGGTGGTGTGTACGGTGATGCCGAGGTGCCGGAGGCGCTCCATGATGTACAGGCGCGCGTCAGGGGGGTAACCAAGCCCGATCTCCGGGGCCTGTTCGATGAGATGGAACGTGATTCGCGGGGTCGACCGCGCAAGATGTTCAAGCTTTGAGGGTAGCGCCGTCACGATTTCGAGCCCGGTAAAGCTGCCCCCGACCACCACGAAGGTTCGAGAGGCGGGTGTCGGGAAGCCTGTCGCGGCGAGCGCCCGCAGGTGCCGGTCCAGGGTCGTGGCCTCCGCGAAGGTGTCCACGCTGAATACGCGGCCTCGTTCGACAAAGTCAGGATAGGCCTGGCGGCTGCCGGTCGCGAGAATCAGCTGATCATAGGCGATGTCGGGGACGGCCGTGGGCCCCTTCACGAACTGGATGTGCCGGGATGCCGGAATGATGCGTGCGATCTCGCCCACGACGAGGTCGATGCCAAGCGGCACTAGCCATTTCCTGAGCGGTATCCGCGCCCCGGTGAGGTCGGCTTCGTAGAAGCGTGGCCGAAGGCCGAGGTATTCGTCGCGGTTGATGAGGGTGATTTTCAGTTGGCCGCGCACGCCCAGCTCCCTGGCCTGTCTCGCGGCGCTCATGGCGCTCCAGAATCCGGCGAATCCGCCGCCCGCGATCAGCAAGTGCTTCATCACTTTCGTCATCGTCATCTCCTTTTAATGACGTTAATGGCGATCTGTGTTGTCCGTATTAAAGCGAAAACTCTTTACGACTCGGGCGCCATGATCTCCCGAAACCATCGTGCCGCCTGCTCTTGGTGTTTCGGGACCTTGCGGTCGACCTCGCGCGCCAACCAGGCCAAGGTCTTCGCCGCCAATGTGGTCTTAATCTGCGCCTCTGCATCCATCATGACTTGGTGGATTGCGCAGGGCCCGCGCCGGGCCCACTCCGCCCGAGGTTTCCCTCGGCCGAGCGCGCTCTTCTCGCGAATATTCCAGCATTCGAACAGGCGGACCTCGCCTTCTACGGCGACCGCCACGTCCCAGAATGTGATTTGCTCGGGAGGTCTGGCTAGTTCATAACCCCCCTTGGCGCCGAGCGCGGAGCGCACCAATCCCGCCTTTTTCAGTCGGGTGAACACCTTGGCAAGGTAGGTCTCCGAAACCCCCTGGAAACGGGCGATGTCACCCACGGCCAGACTGTGGGTGTCGGGCGGGTTGCTGAGATAGAGCAGACAATGCAGGGCGTACTCGACGCCTTTTCCCAAAACGGCCATGCACGGACATTAGCAGACAATTCGGATACGGTAAAGCGGTATTGCGGCCAAGCGCCCCCAGAATCGTTTGTCGATCATTTGTTCAATAACGGGCACGCGGTCCGGCCCGCGATATCCGCGGGGCGCATGCCCGCTAAGCGCACCCGCGATTGGTGAAACGGTGTGAGGTTCAGGCGGCGACGAGCAGGGATGATCCGCCAGATCGTCCGGTTGTTCTTTTGCGGGCTTGCTTGCCTTGGTGCCGCGTGATTTTGGCGATTTATTACTCATCGATGCAAACTCTCTTCAGCAAAACCGTCCCTGGTTGATGTCGCCCCGTTATTCGATGGCACGATAGCGCTGCCTCTTGTCTTCGAGGGTCTCGCTGCGTTGCGCTTCAATGGGCGCGCACCCTGCACCGGATACCGCGCCTCACTCGCCTGGAGGTCTTTCGAAGAAGAAGCATTCGGGCAGGATGGCCGGGGCGATGGTGGCCACATCTCGGGGCGACACCCCGCAGGCGAAGAATGTCTCGCGCCACTGGCGCAGCACCGCGACGAGCCGATCGATTTCCGCGCGCGCTCCTTCTGGCGATAAGCCAAAACGGCCCGCCTGCGACAGCAGCTTGTAGATGCTGGCCGTGCGACCGTAGCTGCCGACGGTCAACGCGAGGTCACGGCGCTCCAGGCTGACCATGGGTGCTGGCACCAGGTCGTAGGCCGGCGACAGCCGCCATCCCTTTTGCCTGCGCAGCAGGGCGTGGTTACGCGGGTGATCGTCGTTGTTGGTCACGGCGGCGTTGAAGACCATGCGCCTGAACATTTCGGCACAGTCGGTTTCCGGCCTGTCGGACCAGCGGCGCGCCATGTGCGGCGCGATCCGTCTCAGTCGTTGCGGTCGGCGATTATTGACCTGTCAGCGGTGGCGATGTGGAGGCGGGGATGAGGGCATCATCAGCTTGGTCATCCGGAGTGCGGCCGACTGGGCCGCGACCCAAAACAAAGATGCGATTGACAAGACGTGATATAAAAACTACACTTTTCTCGACATGACCGAGGTTAAGCAGACCGCAACTTTCCAGCGGTGGCGAAAAAAGCTCAAGGACGACCGGGCGCGCGCCATCATTGCTGCCCGGTTGACGCGACTGGCTTACGGTCATGCCGGTGACACGCAACCGGTTGGTGAAGGGGTGAGCGAACTTCGTACCCATTATGGCCCCGGTTATCGTGTCTATTTCCAGAGGCGGGGCGCGGCCCTCATCGTCTTACTGTGCGGCGGGGACAAGGGTACGCAGGTCAAGGACATCGAGACCGCCAAGCGCCTGGCGAAGGACTGGAGGGATGAAGATGAGTGAGAAGCTGACAATTTACGATCCTGCCGAGGATCTAAGTTCTGATGAGGCGGTGGCGGCGTTCATGGCCGAGGCGTTTGCGACGGGCGATGCTGGCTTCATCGCGCATGCGTTGGGCATCGTGGCGCGTGCCAAGGGCATGACGCAAATCGCCCGCGAGACCGGATTGTCGCGCGAACAACTCTACCGGTCCTTTAGTGAGCATGGGAACCCCACACTCAAGACTACGCTGGCGGTCATGAAGGCGTTGGGTATCGACCTCATGGCCAGGAGGACGTCTCAGGCTGCGCCGTAAGCATGCTCAATGATTCATTACGCGGCTGCTCACGGCCACGGCGCGCCCGTTGGGCCCGCCCTCCGGCCTCAGCCCTTTCAATCTCGGCCTGAATGACGGTTTCGATCTGACCCTCTCCCCAGCGGCGCGCCCGACCAAACCGCGCGGGCGGGGGCAGGCGGCCCTCGGCCAAAAGCTTTTCAACCGTTCGCCGGCAGACCCCAAGCCGCGCCGCCACATCATCCTTAGATAGCCCGCCCCGTCCTGCGGGCCGTGCAGCAGGTAATCGATCTCCTGGAGGTCGGCGGCGCTGCGTTCGAGTTTGTGTTCGATTACGCGCCGACCCCAGGCATCCGGGCCGGCGTCCCGCACCGCCCCGGGGATGCCCTTGAGCTGGGTAAACTCGTAGACAGTCTTGTCCAGGGGTGTAACTGGAACGGGTCGAGTGCGGCCGCTTCTTGCCGTTGAAGGTAGCGGTCGCCGTAGCGAAAGCGCCCGATCTGCGTGCCGTCGGGCAGCGTCTGCACCCTGAGCAGCGCCGCTAGCACCGTCTCCAGGGTGCCGGGAAGCTGGATGTAGACATAGGCTTCGCGCTCAGAAGTCATAGTCGTCGCTCGCCTTCCTCGACTTGCCAGCACGTGTCGGGCGACGAGACGCTTCGAGCGCCTTGCCGTGCAGGTCGGTATCGGGATCGGCGATGGCTTCCAGGGACTTGTCGATCCCGAGCACCCACAGGACGGTGAAGCACACGCCGACTCCCGTGCCCAGCTTGCCCTGTTCCAGCGCGGTAAGCGTGTTGCGGTTGATGCCAGCCTTGTCGGCAAGATCGGCGACCGACCAGCCGCGCCGAATCCGCGCCACCCGGATGCGCTGACCGAGCCGGGCGACACGCTCGGTGACCTCCATCGGGATCTCGAATCCGCACGATAACAACGCGTCTGTTTCCGTGCAGGCACGGCCTTATCGACCTTATTCGCCTGCTCCTTGCGTTTCGGGACCTTGCGGGCGACCTCCCGCGTCAACCAGGCCAAGGCCTTCGCCGCCTACGTGGTCTTGATCTGTGTCTCTCACCCAGGCCTTCCTTCGCGTCTGGAAAACACCGTGCCGCGAGGTCCATAGGAGCTTCGCGGCAAGGGCGCGCTGACTTATCCATGGGCGTGCGTTTTTTGCGGTGGCGCGCCACGGTTCGGCCTCTCTTATCTTTGCGGCAAATTCGCGCCCCGCTCCATGTCACGCGAGAGCAGTGGGGTGGCCCATTCAGGAAGATGTCCCGAAGCGTTGACGATGCCCGGAACACGAGTAGGGGGCACGCTGGACCCCCTTCGTCACGCGCCCGGCCTAAAGCTGTCACAAATCAGCCATTCGGGCGGTGAGGGAGTGCCGCGCATGGTGCTGGCGGATCCCGCTGATCGTCCGCATCTCCTTGTCTTGTAAGGATATTACCTATTTTTATGGCCATACTTCGCGGTCTAGCATGAATCCTGCAAGGTCATGGCCATAAAGCCGGTCATACCGAACCGGCGTGCTGGGGGCAGGGCATCGATGGCCATGAAGGGCGGGAACCAGCGGGCGGGTGCGCGGGGCGCGGGCTTTACCTTGATTGAGGTGATGGTCGTGATCGCGATCATCAGTGTCCTGGCGGCCATTGCCATCCCGGTTTATGAGCGCTACGTGGCGGTGGCCCAGGCCCAGGACGTGGCCGAGGATTTCCATGCGGCGATCAGCGCGGTCGCGGATGCTATATCGGGCGCGCAGGCTGGGCAATCCACCTTGATTGCCCTGGCGAATACGCAGGGTGTACCGCCGGCCGCCCCGACCTCGGGGTCCGAGACCCCTGTCCTGAGCGACCACTCGACGGATCCTGCGGCCTTCGCCACGACCGGCGGGGCCTCTCCGGTTAATTTTGTCTATATCGGGGCGAGCGGCACGACGTTTACCGTGCCGTCCTACTGCGGGGAAGTGGACATCATAGCCGAAGGGCCCAAGGCGCCGGCGACGACTACGGGCGCTTGGATCAACCCGGGCATCACGCGCTCCGTTTATCTCAGTGTCGGGGTGGGCAGCACCTGCGGGGCCGACAAGGGCCTGGGCCAGGACATCATCAACGCGATCATCGCTAACGGGTCGAGCGCCCCCCTTCCTATAACCGACAGCTCTGGGCATACCGTGAGCGCCTGCCTGTCGGGGGTGGCGGCCTGTTATGCCGAAGTGGGCTCCAACGGGGCCGTTACGCCCTAGACGCCCGGAGCGCTCCTCCCGAACGCGCACTTGGACGCCCGAGCTTCGCTCTGGCGTGCGTGTGGGCATGTCTTCGCGGTTTCCGGAAACGGCGTGATGCCAGAGTACCAAGACTCAGGCTGTCCTGTTGGCGGCTCATGATTCATTAAGATCATGAATGGTACGGGCCAACCTCAGAAGCACTGGTCCCGCCGCCCATGGCGGGGTAAGGGGCTGGTGTTGCCTGTCCGGAGTCACGCTGTTTGTTGGGTGTCATCGCAGGCATGACGCGCGTCGTGTCTGTCTCTTGCCGTAATCGTTCTGCCCTGCCTGCGGCCATACTTCCCGTCGCTTCGAATGCGAAAGCCTCCAAAGATTCGATTGTCGGGATAGGCTTGCGGGAAAGCCTCGCGCCATGATCGAGGCCGAAACGGTCGCGAGCGATTGTTGCGAGCGATGAACCGGGGATTTTCCGGATTGTTTCTGTCGCGACCTGTTCGTAGCATGGCGGGCCTGAGGTTTGTCCGCGCGGTGCGGACCCTGTGTCACGAAAGTGTCGTGGTATAATGGGGGGAGTGTCGTTCATGGGCGCAAACATGCTGGACACCTACACACTCGTCAAGCGTCTGACCCAGGCCGGCGTCCCCGAGGCGCAGGCCGAGGCCCATATGTCGGTGTTCCTGGATATGTCGGAGCGGGGGTTTGCCACCAAGGGTGACATCGAGAACCTTGGAAGGCGAATGGGCGGCCTCGCAACGGATGAGGCCTTATCGGGAGTCAAGCGGGACGTCACGACCCTAAAGCAGGACGTCGTAGTTCTCCAGAAAGATGTCACCGGCCTTAAGCAGGACGTCATCGGTCTTAAGCAGGACGTCGCCGGCCTTAAGCGGGATGTGGCAGCGCTCCAGAAGGGAATGGTGGAATTCCGGGCGAAGTTCGAGGTTCGGATGTCGGTCATGGCCGCCAGCATCGCCGGCCTGGAGACGCGTCTGATGGTCCGGCTCGGTGGCCTCATCGTGGTGCTCATGTCCGCGGGTTTTGGGGTCCTGGAGTTCACGCTCGCCCACTAATCCTGGCGCATGACCATAAGGGAGCACGGTGATCGCCGCTTAGGGCTTAGGGCGAAAGCCTTTGCTGCCTGCCCGCAAGACCCTGGTCCTCACCGAGCCTCGAACCATATAGGGAGATCCTGCCGAAAGCCTGAGGGCTTCTGTGGGACCGCTTTTGTGGCGCATGGACGGATATCGTGGAAGGCGCGCGCGGAGAGGATCGAGGTGCTGCCGGGCGATCCCGCTCTGTCATGCTTGCCACCGGGTGGCGGCGAGTCGATGACGTGGAGAGATGGCAAGCGGCGCTTCCGGGAGCGGCTTGGCCCCACGATCTGGGGCCCGGAACGCCACTTTCGCGCGTTTTGGGGGCACCTAACCCCAAAAACCCGTGTCCTCACCCCCGTGAAAGCCTGACTAAATAAATCAACAACTCTTGACTGCGGTCAAGTCAAATCATATTAGCGGTTTCTCATAATGCCTCCCGTATCCCGATGCGCCTGTCCGGGATCACGAGACGTCCCATTTGAGGAGGCACTATGAGGAGTTCGCGCACGCTGTCAGACCCAGGAGATGACGGGACACATGATGTTGTCATCCGTAATCTCAAAATCGCCCTTCTGCTGACGCTCGTCGTCACGGTCGGCATACTGATCTACGGGACCTTCATTACCTACAGTAAGACACCGCCCTTGCCGGGGCGTTTCCTGGACCCACAGGGGCAGGTCTTCATGACGCGCCATGATGTGGTGGCCGGTAAGGCCGCGTTCCAGGAGGCCGATCTCATGGATTACGGCAGCATCTATGGGATGGGGTCGTATTTTGGGGAGGACTATACCGCGCAGTTCCTGCATACCCTGGGACGGCACACCGAGCAGGCGCTCGCGCGGGCCCGCTACGGCAAGAGTCTGCGTGCCCTCACCCCGGGACAGCGCTATACCGTGCGCGCGGCGATGCGCAAGGAGCTTCAAGGCATTGCTCTACGCGATGCGCAGGTGACATTGCCGGCGGCGCTTGTCCAGGCCGCGCAGCAGGTACGCGTTCGTGCCGTGAATGAGCTCTTACATAACCACTTCGCCCACGGTTGGACACGCCCCGGCGGCTTCGACCGCGCCAAGGCCGGACGCCTGGCGGACTTCTTGATCTACAGCGCCATGACCACCGTGGCGCGGCGTCCTGGGCACACCTTCTCGTATACCAACAACTGGCCGTATGCGCCGACCGAGGGTAATACCCCGACCACCCCGACCTTTATCTGGACCTGGGTCTCGTTTGCGTGGGTGATGTTCGCTACCGAGGCCGTCATCTATCTCTTCTACCGCTACATCCATCGCGAGGACAATGCGCCGCGTGAGGTCCTGATCGCGGGCTTCCCGCCGCTCACCGAGAGCCAGCGCAAGACCGGTAAGTATTTCGTGACGGTCGCCGCTTTGTTTCTCGCGCAGATTGCGGCCGGTACGCTCATGGCCCACGATTATGCCGAGCGCGCGAGCTTCTATGGCCTCTCGCTCAACGGGATATTGCCCTTTGCCTTTCTGCGCAGCGCCCACATCCAGTTGCCCATCCTGTGGATCGGTCTGGCGTGGATAGGGGCCGGACTTTTCATTGCTCCGCTCATAGGTGGCGGAGAGCCTAAAGGACAAGGGCGGCTCGTGGATCTCCTGTATGTCGCGACCGTCGCCGTCGTCGTGGGTGGGCTCTTCGGCGACTATGCCGGCATCAAGGGCTGGTTCACCCACGGTTCCTGGTTTTGGTTCGGCAATCAGGGCCTATCCTATCTTGAACTCGGGCGCGCCTATCAGATGGGGCTCTTCGCGGGACTCAGCTTCTGGAGTGTGCTCGTGGGGCGGGCCATGTGGCCGGCCCTGAAGGCGCGCAAGGGCTTCTTGAGTGTCGAGCACATCCTGTTCTACAGCACCGTCAACATCGCGCTCCTCTATGTGTTCGGTATGATCCCGGTCACGTCGATCGCGAGCTCTTTCACCATCACCGACTTCTGGCGCTGGTGGGTCGTGCATCTGTGGGTCGAGCAGGCCTTCGAGCTCTTTGTGGTGGCGGTGACGGGCTACTTCCTCATGGCCCTGGGGCTGGTCTCACGCCGTACCACGCTGATCGCGGTCCTGTTCGAGACCATTCTGGTGTTCCTTGGAGGGGATGACGGTGTGGGCCACCATCTGTACTGGGTGGGCGACCCCGGGATGTGGTTGTCGGTGGGAAGTCTCTTCTCGTATATCGAAGTCTTGCCCTTGGTGTTGCTCGTGATCGAGGCCCTGATCCAACAACGGGACCTCGTGCGTGCCCAGAAGGACTTTCCCCATGCGCTTGCCTATAAGTACGTCATGGGCTCGGCCTTCTGGAATTTCCTGGGCGCCGGCGTCTTCGGCGGGGGGCTCATCAATGCCCCGCTCGTCAATTACTACGAGCATGGAACGTTCTTGACGCTGGGTCACGCGCATACCGCCCTATTCGGGGCCTTCGGCCTGATCGCCATAGGTCTCGTGTACTTCTCTCTGCGCTATATAAACGGCGAGGGTGAGTGGGATGAAGGCCTGGGGGCGACCGCTTTCTGGCTCTTCAATGCGGGCATGGCCTTGTGGCTCACCTTGAACTTTTGGCCGATCGGCTTCAAGCAGCTCGCCGCCGTCTACGAGCATGGCTACGCCTATGCGCGCAGTCTGAGCTTCTATGACACCACGACCACTTACCAGTGGCTGCGCATGCCGGGCGACATCGTGTTCTCGGCCGGCGCTCTGCTGCTCGCAGTCGATATCGTCCGTAAGGTGAGGGTCCTTTGGGGCCGCAAATCATCCATAGCCGCTGGCGGTCGCTTGACCCCGGCACCGAGGAGGCCTCTATGAAGATCAGTCTGGGGTTGGGTCTTGCGGGATTGACGGTCGTGACCGCGCTTTCGATCGGCATGTCGATTGTCATACCGGCGCAGAATACGCGCGCGGCGCGTGCCGAGACGAGCACGGCCTGGGCGCTGGCGCGTACGGCGCTGACCCGCGCCGGTAACTCCTGCCAGGGCTCGACGTCGTCGTCGGGTGGGCTCACCGCGCAGGTCGTGGCGCAGGGTGGGCGGTGCGTGGTCCATGTGACCATTCCCGCCGATCCCGGCATTCCCGCTGTCGTGAGGGGGGCACGCCTCGCGGCAGTTATGGAAGGCGGTGTGATCCATTGTCGGGCACGAGGCGGGCATGGCGCGGGGACTATGGACTTTCCCGTGGCGTGTCATTATCGGGCGACCGGCATGCTGCTCTAAGGCGGCTCTGCGTGGTACGAAAAGGGGCCCTGGGCCCCTTTTTGTTGTGGGGTGCAGAGCCGCCTTATGGTGTGACGCATTGCGCGGCGCCTTCCCGCTATCCGAAAAACACCGCGCGGTCGTAGGCGAGGAGTCGCGCCTTATTCGGGTGGCCCTTCATCGGCACCCTGATTCCTGGACGGCACTGCGGGGGTATCGCGATAGCCGTGATCGATCGCCCATACGGCGATGTCCACCCGTGAATGAAGGGTGAGCTTGCGGAGTATCCGCTTGATGTGAACCTTGACGGTGCCTTCGGCGATACCGAGCTCGCGGGCGACGAGCTTGTTGCTCTTGCCCTGCGCCACCCGCCGCACGATCTGGCGTTCGCGGTCGGACATGGATATCCCATCGCCCTCAGCGCGGCGGGATCCGGGACCAAACGCGCGGGCGAGCACCGGGGCGAGCCGCGGCGATAGCACCACATCGCCATGCAGCGCACGGTGTATGTCCCGCAGGATATCCTCGGGCTCCATGTCTTTCAGGAGATAACCTGCGGCGCCCCCCTTGAGTGCCGCCACCAGATCCTCCTCGGCATCCGACACTGTCAGGACCAGGACCGGGATTTGCGGCCAGCGGGCGCGGAATACCCGCAGCGTATCGAGGCCGGAAGTCCCAGCGAGATTGAGATCCAGGAGTACGAGCGCGGGCTTTAGACGCGCCACGGCGGCCAGGGCCTCGGCCTGATCGCGGGCCTCGCCCACGAGGGCCAGCGCCGGGTCCATGGCCAGCAATTGGGCGATCCCCTTACGCACCAGCGGGTGATCATCGACCACGAGTACACCCTGGTGGCCGGTCATGGCAGGGCCTCGACCTGGGGCACCCCCGGCGTATGCGGGCGGCGTGTCTGGTAGGCGACTGGAACGAAGGTGAGCTCCACGCGCGTCCCGCCACGGGGACGCCGCCCGATATGCAGGCGGCCGTGGATGTTTCGAGCCCGCTCGCGCATGATAGCAAGCCCATAATGACCGGTAGCGACATCCTGGTCGGCGATACCGACCCCATTGTCTTCGATGCGCACGACCGCCGAGCGACCGCGCCGCAACGAAAGCCGGACCCAGATACGGCGCGCCTTGGCGTGGTGTTCGATGTTCGCGAGCGCCTCGCGCGTGATGTGCAGGATGTCGATCTCTTCATTAGCGCTCAAGAGCGCGTGGGAGAGATGATCGACGAGTTGCACCGGGACACCCGCGCGCCGCGAGAACTCCTCGGCGGTAGCGCTCAGCGCCCCTTCGAGCCCATGGTCCGGAATCTGTAGACGAAACGTCGTCAATAACTCACGCAACTGCCGGTAAGCCGCGGTAAGGCCTTCGTCGATATCACCCACGATCGGCGACAAGGCTGGATCGGCGCCCTCGACGGCGCGTACGCGCAGGCGCGCTGCCTGAATCTTCAAGTAAGACAGCGACTGCGCCAACGAATCGTGCAGATCGCGGGCCATGGCGTGACGCTCCTCGAGCAGAGCCAGACGCCGCTCTCGGGCCGTGCGTCGCATGGCGCCGAGCGCCGTCCCTATATGATGCGCGACGGTCTCCACGGTCCGGAGCTGCCAGGCCTCCCACTGACGACCGGGTGGGAGACGCAGGGACAACGCGCCTTGGGCGCCGGCTTCGGCCATCATGATCGGCACCGACAGCACCGGCTCCTCCGATCCCGTGCGCGCCGTTGCGCCCCACACGTGCATGTGCCCCCCATTCAAGCAATCGCGGCAGGTATTGTGCCGGCACAGGAGAAACCGACTGTCGCGAACATCGGAGGCAAATACCGCCGCCGCCTCCGGATCCTCGCGGGTCAGACACAAGATCGCGTCGCGCGCGCCCATGGCCTCTTCGGCCGCACGCAGAACATGGCGGTAGGTCGTGATCTCGCCGGGTGCGTCCGCCAAGCGCCTGCTGACATCATAAAGGAGTGTGAGCGAACGGTTGGTGCGCGCCAGTTCCCCAGTACGCTCCGCGATCCGTCGCTCCATGCTCGCATAGCTTTGCGCCAGACTCTCGGCCATGCGGTTCATGGCGCCACCAAGTCGCGCCCACTCGTTACCGCCGGCTGTCGGCACACGGAACGAGAAATCTCCGTCCGTCATGCGCGCGGCGGCCGTCAACAGATCGTCCAGGGGCACGAGGATCGCGCGGCGCATGGCCATAGCCACGGCCGCAAGCGCCGCCAGAATGACCAGGATGCCCACGACCTCGCTCGTCCGCAGCCAGGCGATCTTGCGCCCGCTGTCATTCTGCAAGGCCATCACAACGGCATTGGCCTGGCCGACAAAGGCCGCAGCCTCCCGCGCAAGCCAGGGGCGCGTGGGAGGCGCCCCCTGCCCGAGCCCATAGGCCCACAGGCGCGGCTTCAAAGTCACATTCCATGCCTGCATGAGCGCCACGTAACGTCGCGCCGGAACGGGGCCGATAGCGCGTCTGACGCCCGCCAGCAAGCGCGTGTCGTGGAGCGTGGCCGATAGCGCCTGGATGTCTTTGCGCACTGCCGCCCGGCGCCCCGGCGGCCGCCCCTGGATGGCCGCCACTAGGCGATAGGTCTGCATGCGCACCGTGCCTGCGATATTGACCGCGCGCGCCTCGCCCTGCGCAAACTCGGTGATGGCCAGAGACATCACCATTTCTGCCAATGCAACCGCAACTATCAACGCAAAAGATCCGCCTATCCACAACCGCAACGATCCTTCTTTCGCCATGGCGTGCTCCTCGAGGGCGGTCGTCGCACATAAGGAGCCGCCTACCACTTTTTATCATAGCCCTGCGCGAACCCAGGCGCGAGCCACAAAAGTGTCGGGAAACCAAGGCTGTCGCCTACCGCCCATTACCTCCTTGGTGGTAATGAGCCACAGCAAGCTGTCGATACGTCCCGTTCTCATCGATATCGACCAAGGATTTCGGTGCTATCGTAAGAACAAGATAGCCCACGGATCTTCGCCCGTAACGGCGCGCAAGGTACAAGGGGCGTGGCGTCGATTCGCGCAGGAGGACGGGATGGGGTATTTTCTAGATAGGTTGTCCTATTTCACGAAAAAGCGCACGCCGTTCGCCGCTGGCCACGGCGTGCTCGTCACAGACAGCCGCCAATGGGAGGATGGCTACCGTGGGCGCTGGCGCTTTGACAAGATCGCTCGCTCCACCCACGGGGTCAATTGTACCGGCGGATGCAGCTGGCGGATCTATGTCAAAAACGGCCTGGTCGCGTTCGAGACCCAATATACGGATTACCCCTGCACGCGGCCCGACCTCCCCAATCACGAGCCGCGTGGCTGCCAGCGTGGGGCGAGCTACTCGTGGTATCTCTACAGTCCGCATCGCATCAAGTACCCGATGATACGCGGGCGACTACTCGCCCTCTATCGTGCCGAGCGCGAGTCTGGCAAGGACCCGGTGGCGGCGTGGACGGCGATCCAGAAGGACCCTGACAAGCGTCGCCGGTATACGGCGGTGCGTGGGCTTGGCGGTTTCGTGCGCGCTCCCTGGGATGAGATCACCGAGATCATCGCCGCAGCCAACGTCTATACGATACAGACCTATGGCCCGGACCGTGTCTTTGGTTTCTCGCCGATCCCAGCCATGTCCATGATCAGCTACGCTGCGGGCAGCCGCTATCTGAGCTTGATCGGTGGTGTGCCGCTCAGCTTCTATGACTGGTATTGCGACCTGCCGCCGTCCTCGCCCCAGACCTGGGGGGAACAGACGGATGTCCCGGAGGCCGCCGACTGGTACAACGCCACCTACATCATCGTCGCCGGCACCAATCTGCCGATGACGCGCACACCCGACGCCCATTTCTATGCCGAGGTGCGCTATAAGGGCGCGAAGGTCGTGGCGGTGGCGCCCGATTACGCCGAGTACGTGAAGTTCGCCGATCTCTGGATGCCGGCGCGCGCCGGGACCGATGCGGCCTTGTTCATGGCCATGAATCATGTCGTGTTGAGCGAATACTACATCGCCCGCAAAGAGCCGTATTTCCTGGAGTATGCGCGCGAGTTCACAGATATGCCCATGCAAGTCCTTCTGCGGGCACTTCCTGATGGCTCCTATGCGGGCGGACGCTTCCTGCGCGCTTCTGATCTGGTCGCATCTTTGGGCCAATCCCATAACGCCGAATGGAAGACCGTAATCTATGATACGCGCACCCAAGCGTTTGCCTGTCCCAACGGATCGATCGGGTTCCGTTGGGGCGAGGGCGGGCGCTGGAATCTGCGCGTCGAAGATGCAGCTGACGGTCGCGCGCTCGAGGCGGAGCTGTCATGCGCCGGACATGAGACGGTAACAGCCAAGGTACGCTTCCCGCACTTCGTAGCCGGTGAGACCGATACCTTCGAGGGCCAAGTGCCGGCCCGACGCATCCAACTCGCCGATGGCAGCGAGGCGCTGGTGTGCTCGGTTTTCGATCTCCTGGCCGCCCAATATGGGGTGGTACGCGATGCCGACGATGAGGCGCGCGCCGTGCGCTACGACGATGCGACCTACCCCTATACGCCGGCTTGGCAGGAGCGGATCACCGGGGTGGCGCGCGCCGATGTCCTGCGTGTGGCCCGCGAGTTCGCCGACAACGCCGCGAGCACGCGCGGCAAGTCGATGGTGATCGTGGGGGCTGGGACCAATCACTGGTACCACAACGACATGAACTACCGGTCTGTCATAAGCCTGGTTGAACTCTGCGGTTGCGTCGGCCAATCGGGGGGCGGCTGGGCGCACTATGTGGGTCAGGAGAAACTGCGGCCGCAGGCCGGCTGGGCACCGGTGGCATTCGCGCTCGACTGGGCACGTCCCGCGCGCCAGATGGCCGGAACCAGTTTTTTCTATCAGCATACCGACCAGTGGCGCTACGAGAAGGTCGACGCCGACAGCCTGCTCGCCGCTACCGCCGAGGGGCGCTATCGGGGCCACTCGCTCGCCGATTACGCAGTCGTCTCCGAGCGTCTCGGATGGTTGCCATCGGCGCCGCACTTCAACGAGAACCCGCTGACAGTCTGCGCGCGCGCCCGGGACGCGGGTGCAGCGAGCGAGGCGGCGGTCGCCACTCATGTGGCCGCGGAACTGAAAAGCGGCGCGCTCCACTTCGCCTCCGAGGACCCGGATGATCCGGCCAACTGGCCGCGCAACCTGTTCGTGTGGCGCGCAAACCTTATAGGAACGAGCGCCAAGGGTCATGAGTACTTCCTGAAACACCTGCTGGGCGCGCAAAACGGCGTACTCGGTCGCGACGGCGAGGGGCGCGGACATCGCGAGATCACATGGCGGGACGAGGCCCCCATCGGCAAACTCGATCTCATGGTGGACATCAATTTCCGCTTGAACAGCACCGGCGCCTATGCCGACATTATCCTGCCAACCGCCACTTGGTATGAGAAGAACGACCTCAACACCACCGATATGCACCCCTTCATCCACCCGCTCTCGGAGGCCGTGGAACCTGGATGGGAGAGCCGCAGCGACTGGCAGATCTTCAAGGCCATCGCGCAGGCCTTCTCGAAACTCGGGGCCCAACACCTGGGGACGCGCGCGGACTTGCTGGCGATCCCGCTTCTGCACGACAGTCCCTCGGAGCTCGGCCAGCCGCTGACCGTGCGTGACTGGAAACGCGGCGAATGCGAACCGGTGCCCGGCAAGACCATGCCGCAGTTGCGCGTGGTGGAGCGCGACTATGGCGCTATCTACCAGAAATACATCGCCCTGGGCCCGTTGCTCGTCCAGGAGGGCAACGGCACCAAGGGGATCTTTTGGGATACGCATGAGGCCTGTGAGTCCCTGGGCGATATCAACCATAAGGTCGCGCTCCCCGGTGTATCGCAAGGCATGCCCTCTCTTGAAAGCGACATCGGGGCCTGCGAGGCGATCCTCGCCCTGGCCCCGGAGACCAACGGCGAGATCGCCTTCCGCGCCTGGCGCGCCCTTGAGAAAAAGACCGGCTTGGCGCTTACCCACCTTTCCGATGCGCGGCGCGATGAAAAGATTCGCTTCCGGGACATCCAGGCGCAGCCGCGCAAGATCATCACATCCCCGACATGGAGCGGCATCGAGTCGGAGCACGTGAGCTACGCCGCCTCCTATACCAATATTCATGAACGCATCCCGTTTCGGACGCTCACCGGGCGCGCGCAGTTCTATCAGGATCACGAGTGGATGCGGGATTTCGGGGAGGCGCTGTGCGCCTACCGCCCACCGCTCGACATGAGGGCCCTGGAGAGCGTGCCAGCGGCGATCAAGGGCACCCCCCATCTTGTGCTGAGTTGGCTCACGCCGCACAGCAAATGGGGCATCCACAGCACCTACAACGATAATCTGCGGATGCTGAACCTGTTCCGTGGCGGCCCCACGGTATGGATATCCGAGGATGACGCGCGTTCCATCGGGCTTGCCGACAACGACTGGGTGGAGGCCGTGAACGCCAACGGCGCAACCGTGGCGCGCGCGGTCGTGAGCCAGCGCATCCCGCGCGGGGCGGCGCTCATGTACCACGCCCAGGAAAAGACCGTGAACGTCCCGGGATCGCCCACCACCACCAAGCGCGGAGGCATCTTGAACAGCGTTACCAGGGTCATCGTGAAGCCCACGCACATGATTGGGGGCTATGCCCATCTCGCCTGGGGCTTCAACTATTACGGCCCGGTCGGCAGCCAACGCGACGAGGTCGTACTGGTGCGGCGCCTCAGTGACGCGGAGATCGACTGGCGGGAGCGTCCGCTCGACGACGCGCGCGAGGCCGCTCTCGACCCGCCGCAGCGCTTTGCTTTGGGGGAGGAGCAGTCATGAGGATTCGCGCGCAGTTTGCCCTGGTGTTCAATCTCGACAAGTGCATCGGCTGCCACACCTGCTCGGTCACCTGCAAGAACGTGTGGAGCAACCGCCGGGGCGTCGAGTACGCGTGGTTCAACAATGTCGAGAGCAAGCCCGGCATAGGCTACCCCAAGGAGTGGGAGCGGCAGGATAAATGGCAGGGCGGATGGACCCTCGATCACGGACGCCTGACTTTGCGCCAAGGGGGGCGCGTCAAGGAACTCGCAAGTCTCTTTGCGAACCCGCGCATGCCCGAGATCGGCGATTACTACGAGCCCTTCACCTTCGACTATAACCGCTTGGTCAACGCCCCGCTTTCGGAGGCCGCGCCCACCGCGCGCCCCTTGTCGCAGATCGATGGCCAGACCATGGACAAGGTCACGTGGGGTCCGAACTGGGAGGACGATCTCGCCGGACCCTTCGCGGACCGCTCGCAGGACACCAACTTTGCGGATGTCGAGCGTTCGATCTATGCGGATTTCGCGCACACCTTCCATTTCTACCTACCGCGCATGTGCAACCACTGCCTGAACCCCGCGTGTGTCGCCGCCTGTCCATCCGGGGCCCTGTATAAGCGAGAAGAGGATGGGCTCGTGCTCGTCGACCAGGACCGCTGCCGCGGGTGGCGCATGTGCGTCAGTGCCTGTCCGTACAAAAAGGTGTATTTCAACTGGGAGTCCGGCAAGTCCGAGAAATGCCTCGGCTGCTACCCGCGTGTCGAGTCCGGCCTGCCCACCGTCTGCTCCGAGAGCTGCGTGGGACGTATCCGCTATAACGGCATCATGCTCTACGATGCCGATGCCGTGGAGCGCGCCGCCAGTGCGCCGCAAGAGAAGGATCTGTATCAGGCGCATCTCGATCTATTTCCGGACCCCCACGATCCCGCCGTAATCGCGCAAGCACGCCTGGACGGCGTGCCGGACTCGTGGATAGACGCCGCGCAACGCTCGCCAGTCTACAAGCTCGCGGTCACTTGGCGCGTGGCGTTTCCCATGCATGCCGAGTTCCGGACCTTGCCGATGGTGTGGTATGTGCCGCCGCTGTCACCCGTGCAATCGGCCATGGAGCAAGGGCGCCTGCCGTTGGGGGCCGACGGCCTCTTCCCGGATGTCTCGGCGCTACGCATCCCGCTTCGTTACCTCGCCAACCTGCTCGCCGCCGGCGAGGAGGCGCCGATCGAGGCGGCTCTGAAGAAGCTCATCGCCATGCGCCAGTGGCAGCGCGCCCGGCATATCGGCGCGGCCCAGGATCCCGCGATCCTCGCGGCCGCCGGACTCGACGCCGCGCAGGCCGAAGAGATGTACCGATATCTCGCGATCGCCAACTACGAGGACCGGTTCGTGATCCCAACAAGTCACCAGGAGATGTCGCGCGAGGACCCACACGGATTCCAGGGAATGAACGGCCTGCACTTCGGCAATGACGCAGGCGAGGGGACGCCCACACCCGACCTGTTTCCACGGCGGCGCACACACAGTGCGGAACCGGAATTTCCGCTCGCGTGGCTGCCGCGACGCAAGACCGGTAAATCCTCATGAACCCCGCGCTGCGCAACCCCAGTTATCGCGCCCTGGCGGCCCTTCTCGAATACCCGGATACCACCTTCCGGTCACACCTGCCGGAACTACGCGAAGCCCTCGCCACCGCGGACTTCGCGCCCGAGGAGAGGACCATTCTGGAAGGGGTCGGGGCGTGGATGGCGGATACCGATGGCCTGGATCTGGAGGCGCTTTACGTTCACACCTTTGACCTGGATTCCAAGGCGGACCTCCACCTCACGTCGCACTTGGGCGCCGATGGCGACCGCAATCGCGGGCCCGACCTGATTCGGCTCGCGACCCATTTCGAGGAGACCGGGTGGGCGCTGGCCGCGCGCGAGTTGCCCGATTACTTGCCGGTGGTGCTTGAGTTCGCGGCGACCCTCGACGACGATGATGCGCGCGACCTTCTGGCGGGCGCCCGCGAGGCGCTCGCTGCCATCACCGCGCACCTCGAGGAGATCGATAGCCCCTACCTTCCGGTCCTGCGGCTTATCGCGCGCCGCGGGGCGCCCGGCGAACCGCTGGCACGGCCTGTGGAGAATCCGTCATGAATCTGAATCTGTTGCTGTTCGGGGTGTACCCTTATATCGCCGGCGCAGTCTTCCTCGTGGGCTCGCTCGTGCGCTACGACCGCGAGCAATACACCTGGACGAGCTACTCGACTCAACTCCTGGGTTCACGGCGGAGCCTTGCGTGGGGCAGCAATCTCTGGCATGTCGGCGTGCTGTTCATCTTCGCGGGGCACTTCATAGGTCTCCTTACTCCGGCCTTTCAGTGGCTGCGTGTCCCTCCGGTGGCACACCAATGGATAGCGGCGTCGGCCGGCGTTACCTTCGGTCTGCTGGCGCTGGCCGGCGGCCTGCTACTGCTCGGCCGGCGCCTGGGCAACAGCCACGTACGCGCCGCGGGCCATCCCAGCGACCTCTTCATCCTCCTATGGCTACTCGCGACCTTGGGGCTTGGGCTTGCCACCCAGGTCGTGACCGTCCCGAATCTGCTCGCGGGCCATGTGGCCGACATGGAGATCCTGAGCCGCTACTTGAAGGGCATCGTGGCGCTGCAACCGCACCCGGGGCTCCTTGCGCATATCCCATGGATCTATCGCCTGCATCTGCTGTTTGGCATGACGTTGTTCCTGGTGTTCCCGTTCACGCGGCTCGTGCATATCTGGACCGTGCCGGTGAATTACCTGTGGCGCGCCTACCAGCTTGTGCGCACCCGGCCCGGGATGGGCGAATGAGGGCCGCTGCAATCGTTCGTGCCGGCGACATCGATGCAGTCGATTGCAAGCCTACCGGAGGCGAGCCGCTCATCGACCGCTTCGGCCGTCGATTCAGTTATCTCCGGGTGTCCGTGACCGAACGCTGCCATCTGCGCTGCGGGTACTGCACCTTGGCGGGCGACAAGGGTAGGGACACCGAGACCTTGCAGCCCACGCAGTTCGACCGTCTGCTCACGGTATTCCGGGGTCTCGGAGCGCGCCACGTCCGCTTTACGGGTGGCGAGCCGCTTCTCTCCGCCGGCCTCAACGGTCGCATAGCGCAGGCTCGGGCTCTGGGCTATGCGCGCGTGAGTCTTACCACGAATGGCCATCTGCTCGCGCGCAAGGCCGCGGGGTTGGCGGCCGCCGGCCTGCACGACGTGAACGTGAGCCTAGACAGCCTCGATCCCGCGCGTTTCACCCACATGACCGGTGGCGGGGACTTGAGGCGCGTGCTCGCGGGCCTGGACGCCGCCCGGCAGGTCCTGGCGCGCGTCAAACTGAACGTCGTGCTGTTGCGTGATCACAATCTCTCCGAGTGGCCCGACCTCGTCGCCTTCGCGATCACCCACGGGTATGATATCCGCTTCATAGAGACCATGCCGCTTGGGGAAGCGGGGGCCGCAGCGGTCGCGCGGAGCTATATCGGCACTGCGACCATCCAGGCGCAACTGGCGCAACGATATCAACTGCGACCGCTCGCGTCCGCCCCCGCCAGTGGTCCGGCGCGGCGTTTCGCAGTCGCCGGCAGCGGGATCGAAATCGGCTTCATAAGCCCCTTGAGCCAGGAGTTCTGCGCCAGCTGCAACCGGCTGCGGCTCACGGCGCGCGGCCGTCTCGTCTATTGCCTGGGGCACACGGAGGGTTTGGATCTACGCGCGGCACTCGACCAGGGGCTCGACGACGAGTCCCTGACGGCGCTCATCCGTCGGCAGGTCACGCGCGACAAGCCGAAGGGGCATGAGTTCGGGTCAGGCACGCACGCGGTGCCGGTACGGATGATGGCGATCGGCGGTTGACGGAGACGAACCCCATGGGGCAGGGTAGCGGCGATGAGGCGGGGCGCGGGGGCGGTCTGCGGCAAATGACACTGGCGGGCCTGCGGGATCTGTTCCCGGGATATTTCGCCTTGGTCATGGCCACCGGGATCATATCGCTGGCCTGCGGCCTGCTCGGCTTGCCGGTCCTGGCGCGGGCGCTGTTTCTGCTCAACGTCGTCAATTATGCGGTCGTCGCTGCGCTCATGGTCGCGCGTCTGATTCGCTACCCACGACCCATGCTCGCCGACCTCACTGACCACGCCCGGGGTCCGGGGTTTTTCACATCGATCGCCGGCAGCTGCGTCCTCGGCACGCAGTTTGTGGTCATAGGACACGACAGCCCCGTAGCGTGGGCCTTATGGGGCGTGGGTGTGGTCCTATGGTTTGCGGTCATATATGCGTTCTTCGCGGCCGTGACCCTGCGCGAGGTCAAGCCCGGCCTCGAGACCGGGATCAACGGCGCCTGGCTCATCGCCACCGTCGGTTCGCAATCGATCACCATCCTGAGCATCCTGCTCTTGCCCACAGCCGGGGCCTATAAAACGGCGCTCGTGACCTTTGCGCTCATCATGTATCTCATGGGTTGCATGATGTACCTCACCATCATCCCGTTGATCCTGTATCGCTTCACCTTTTTCCGGCTGACACCGGCCGAGCTCACACCGCCCTACTGGATCAACATGGGGGCGGTGGCAATCACCACGCTGGCCGGCGCCACTCTGATCCTGAATGCCGGGCGCTCGCCACTGCTTACCGCCATCCTGCCCTTTCTGAAGGGTCTCACGCTGTATTTCTGGGCGACGGCCACTTGGTGGATCCCATTGCTCCTGCTCCTCGGCGTCTGGCGCCATCTGTACCGGCGCTTCCCGTTGCGCTACAGCCCGCAATACTGGGGCATGGTGTTCCCACTCGGCATGTACACGGCATGCACGACACGCCTCTCCCAAGCCGTCGACCTACCGCTGCTCGCGCCCGTCACACCCTATCTGCTGGCGATCGCGCTCCTCGCCTGGGGCCTCACCTTCGCGGGGCTCATCCACGAGCTCGTACGTGGCTTCAGTCGCGCCTGCCTGCCGGAGTCGCCTGCGTCTCGCGGCTAAGGTCGGGCGACCCTCGGTCCGAACGGTTTTTGTAGGCACCGCAACAGCTCTCGCGCGCGGACCATGTCGATACCTCCTGCCATGGTCGTAAAGACCAATGAATCGAAGTCGACGCCCATCGATCTCCGCGCTCTTCCCGAACCCTGCGCGCGCTCTCCTTCCCGCCCATGGCGAACGGACGCGCCGGATGCGGCGTCCAAGAGGGCAATTGCGGAAAGATGTTCGGGCCCCAAGCCTTGGGGTAGAGATCGGCCCCATCCAAGACCCGCCACCCGTCAGGGGCTCGACATTGAATTGGCCCGTAAGGGCACCCCGCGGGTCGGCACCATGGCGCACGGCCCAAATCCTACGATAGGTGCTATGTATTAAAGTGTACTTTTATTATATGACGTGAATAAGCAAACTACGCCCTATGATGGTCGCAAAAGAAGAACTCGTCGCCGTGCTCGGCCAGTTCAATCCCTGGTGGCATGGTGAGGGCATGGCGAGTCTGCCGACGTGGCGGCGGGCTGCCTTCCGAGAGGTGTACCGGTGGGTGAACGCCCCTCCGGTGGCCCGCGCCTTATTGATCAGCGGTGCCCGTCAGGTGGGCAAGACCACGCTCATGCTCCAAGCCATCCAGGTCCTCCTCGATGGGGGCGTGCCGGCCGCGAACATACTGTATGCGACCTTCGATCATCCCGTCCTGAAGCTCGCCGGTGTCGACACTTTATTGGAGGCGTGGCGTGAGCGGGAACCAAGGGCCGAGGTTCCCGAGTTCGTGTTCTTGGACGAAGCACAGTTCATTCGCGACTGGGGCACCTGGATCAAACATCAGGTGGACTTTCGTCGGGATCGCCGGATCGTCTTTACGGGATCAGCCGTACCGCTTATGGAGGCCGGTTAGGAATCGGGTGTCGGGCGCTGGCACACCATCCGTCTTACGACCTTGTCGTTTTACGAGTACCTCCAGATAAAAAGGCTTGAACAGGTCCTGCCGCCCCTGCCGCCAGTACGGAGTCTGCGCGAGTTGTTTGCTTGGTCACCAGCCGATTTTTACCGAACGGCCGAGGTTGGCGCGGCCTACACAGGTCATTTTCATGAGTATCTCGTGCGGGGTGGCTTTCCGCAGACGGCGACCCTGCAGAGCATTGTCCAGATCCAACGCCTGCTGCGCGAAGACATCATCGACAAGGTCTTGAAGTGCGACATGACCGCGCTCTTTGGGGTGCGCCGCGTGCTCGATCTTGAGCATACGTTTCTCTACCTGTGCCTGCACGACGATGGACTGCTCGACATGACCGACCTTTGCGCGAACCTGCAGGTCAAGCGTCCGACCGCCCAGCACTTCATCGAGCTTTTGGAGTCCACGAATCTCATCTATCGGCTTCCCCCGTATGGTTATGGCAAGGAGGTCTTGCGCGGACGGTTCAAGGTCTATCTCGCCGATGCAGCTATAGCGCCCGCCGTTATGCTCAAGGGCAAGGCCATTCTCGAGGACCCGTCGGCTCTGTGTGTGGCGACCGAGACCGCGGTCTTTAAGTATCTCTTCACGCACTACTACACGCAGAACGTCCGCTTTTCCTATTGGCGGGGCAAGAGGGACCACGAGGTCGGCTTGGTCGCCGAGGCGGGAGGTGAGGTGGTTCCCTTTGAGGTGAAATACCGGCAGCAGCACACGGGCTTGCGGGACCTTAAAGGCTTGACGGAGTTTTTTAAGAATCCGCGCGTCGCGCGTGGCTATATCGTGACTAAGTCCGCAGACGACTTTGGGCTGGTAAACGACTTCCCTCGGGAAACGGGAGGTGATGATGGTTGGCGCCCGCTGATCCTGCGCGTACCGGCACCGCTCTTGTGCTATTGGATGGGCGCCGCCGAGTCACAAAACGATAGCAATGGAAGGGTGCGGATATCCACGCGCAGATGCCCCTTGTCGAAGGTGGTCGCCATTCCTCGATACTGTCATAAGGGCCGTACAGCTTGCGCTCCCCGGGCGCGCCCGCTCGCGCCATTTCTGCTTGGTATCGGGCACGTGTTTTCCGGCCACCTGTCGGCAACGATACGGGCTACGGAAGGGCGGGTAATAAGGTTTCGTGACATCCACTATTGACGACGTGTACCGCCCCGACGACCACTTCCGTTACGCTGAGGTTGCCTCCCTGCCATGGTAATCTCGGTCAAAAACGGCGTAGACCTTCTCGAATGCGCGGCGCTGAATGTTCTTGTGACGGTCGCCGTCCTCGAATAATGCCAGCGCGTATCGCACAAGCTGAATCGGCGCAGTGCCCATATCGCTGGGCTGGACTTCCACATTGGCCGTGCGCAAACGATAGGCCGCGCGAATCTCCCGAAAATAGTTCGGCTCTGTCTTTCTGCCTTCCGAAACGATCAGGATGCGGTCGTAGCTTGCACGCCGTCCCTGTTTACGCGCCAGCTGGTGTTTCTGGCGCTCCTTCGGGGAGTGATCGCGAGCCATTAGTGTTTCAGCCCCAGGGCGTGGCTGAGAAAGGGCACACCGCCATATCGCCCCATCAGGTAGCCGCGCTCCAGCGCCTCGTTCTTGCTCGGGCTAAATTCGGACAGGCTGACCAATGCCGAGGATTGATCACGGTCCTTCTCAACAAGCCATATTTGATCGCGTCGGAACAGATCGGGCGCGTCCAGCAGCGAAGTGTCGTGGGTCGTAAATTTGACATCCTCCTCGCCCTGATAGGCCGTTCGGCCTACAATGAGGACAAGGATTCCTTTCTGCCAGCAGCGGCCCTACTTCAGCCCCTTTGATTGACCCATCCCTTTTGGTTTAGGCCAACTTCACG
>JAKAXK010000006.1 GCA_021827145.1 Pseudomonadota bacterium | reverse complement strand
GACTTGAGTTACAACGTCGACAATAACGTCTGGGCCCGACGCGAAGCCGATGGCACCGTCACCGTGGGGCTCACGGCCTACGCGTGTTCGCTGGCTGGCGAAATCGTCGCCTACACCCCGAAGAAGGCCGGCAAGGACATCGCCAAGGACAAGTCCTGTGCGACGGTCGAGTCGGGCAAGTGGGTGGGACCCGTGAAGACGCCGGTGACGGGCTCGGTGGTTGCCGTGAACGACGCGGTGACGAGCAAGCCGGGTCTGATCAACAAGGACCCCTATGGCGAAGGCTGGATCGTGAAGATGAAGCCTACCGATTGGGATGGTGAATCCAAGTCGTTGAAGGTGGGCGGCGATGCCGTCAAGGCTTTCGAAGGCAAGATGGATAGCGAAGGCTTTAAAGGCTGCTAGGACAAAAGGCGCGAGGCGATCGCGCTTTTTGCGTTTACGAAGGGGTCCCATGGGCGCGTGGTCGGAAATCCTCGAGGCGGTCGAACCACTGGAAGACCTGGTGTTCGACAAGGGCCTTATTGAGCGCTTGTCGGCGCCGGACCGGGCGCTTCCCGGGATCAACTTCTATACGCCGACTTTCAAAAGTTACGCGAGTAGCGAGATCAAGAGTTGCGGGCGCAGCGCATGGCCCGCGATCTCGATCACGGGCGGCGATTGCAAGCTCAATTGCGACCACTGCAAGGCCAAGATCCTGGAGCCCATGATACCGGCCCGGACGCCGGAGGACCTGTGGCGAACGGTCAATGAGATCGTCGCGCAAGGGGCGGGCGGGATGTTGTTGACGGGGGGATCGAACCACCGCAACGAAGTCGAATACGACGCCTACTACCCCACCATTCGGCGCATCAAAGACGAGTTTCCCCAATTCCGAATCGCGATGCACACGGCCTTGGTCGATGACGCTATAGCCGCGCGCATGGCTGATGCTGGCATCGATGCGGCTATGATGGATGTGATCGGCGCGCAGGATACCATCACGCAGGTCTATCACTTGCGACGCTCAGTCGACGATTTCGAGCGGGCGCTGGAGGCCCTGACCGCGACCTCTATGAAGGTGGTGCCGCACATCGTGGTGGGGCTTCATTACGGGCAGTTGCTCGGCGAGTGGAAGGCGCTCGAAATGGTTGCGCGCCATAAGCCCGCGGCGCTCGTTCTCGTGGTGGTCATGCCGACCTACGCAAGCGCGTCGCGGCCGTTCGTCACACCCGACGCCCACGAGGTGGGGGAGTTCTTTGGCGATGCCCGCGATGTCTTGTCGGACACGCCTTTGCTGCTCGGTTGCGCGCGGCCCGCAGGCTCGGTGAAGCGTCTGATCGATGCCTATGCGGTCATGGCTGGGGTCGATGGCATGGCGCACCCAAGTGACGGCATGGTCGAGCTCGCCGCGCGTCTTGAGCGCCGTGTGCGCGTCACCCCAGCCTGCTGCTCGATCGCGGTGGGCGATGAGGTGCTGGCGATGGATGATGCGAACGCGGGTCTCGAGATCGATCTGGCGGAGATCGTACGGCAGGAACGCGAGCGCCGTGAGGCCCAGAAACGGCAAGCGGTCTTCGGCCGGGTCAAAGTGGTCGGAGGCGAAGGCCAGTCGGGTTGCTGCGGGACATGAGTCGTCCCTGGCGCCTCCTCGACACGGGCCTGCGTCCCGCGTCCGAGAATATGGCGCTCGATCGCGTCTTGCTCGAGTCTTGTCAGGCGGGCGCCCCCAACACCCTGCGTTTTCTGCGCTTCGAGCCGTCCGCGCTCATCGGTTTTCATCAAAGTGCATCCCAGGAGCTGGACCTCGATTACTGTCGCGACGCGGGCATCGCGGTTTCGCGGCGCATAACGGGCGGCGGCGCGCTGTACTGCGATCAAGGTCAGATCGGGTGGGAACTGTTCGTGGACCGTCGCACGTTCGCGACCGCCGATATGATGGAGATTGCGCGCCAGACGTGCGGGATGGCGGTACGCGGACTGCAGTCACTCGGTGTGCAGGCGGCGTTTCGCCCGCGCAATGACATCGAGGTACAGGGGCGCAAGATCGGCGGGACTGGCGGGGCCTTCGATGGCGAGGCCTTGCTCTATCAAGGTACGGTGCTGATTGATTTCGACGTCGAGCGCATGCTGCGGGTCCTGCGGATCCCGCGCGAGAAGATTTCGGATAAGGCGATCGCTTCGGCGCGGGAGCGCATAACGACGCTGCGGGCTTTACTGGCGGACGCCACACCCTCGGTTGCGACCGTGCAGGCGTCGCTCGTCCAGGCTTTTTCCGAGGGTCTGGGGGTGCGCTTCGAGGCCGGAGATCTGAGCGCGGCCGAGTGCGAGCTCTACGAGACCTATAAGGCCGAGATGGGTGGGGACGACTGGGTCTTCGAGACCGACCGACCGCGCCTCGAGGTGGCGACCGCGAGCGCCCTGCGTAAGACACCGGGCGGACTGGTGCGCGTCATGGCGATGGTGGATACGGCGCGCGGCCGCTTGAAGCAGGTCTTCATCACCGGCGACTTCTTCATCGATCCGCGCCGCACCATCGTGGATCTCGAGGCGGCTCTGCGGGATCTAGCCTTGGAACGGATCGATGAGACGGTCGAAGGGTTTTTTGCCAGTCGCGAGGTCGACATGCTGTTGTTGACCCCCGATGATGTGCTGGGCGTACTCCACGAAGCGATACGAGCACTCGAGCGCGAGGATCATGAACGCGTCGGCGTTTGATGTCCTCGTGGTAGGGCTGGGGCCTGGCGGCACATCGGCCGCGCTTGCGGCGGCGCAGGCGGGGCTTTCGGTGCTTGCCATCGACAAGCGGCGGACGGTCGGGGAGCCCGTGCAGTGCGCAGAGTTCGTGCCGCTGACCATGGGGCGCTATGCGAAGCCCGCGCTCGTGCAGAGGATCAGCGGCATGCGCAGCGTCCTACCTTCAGGAGTCTGCGAGCATTCGGATTTTCCGGGGCTTATGGTCGACCGCGCGGCCTTCGATCAGGCCTTGGCCTCCGAAGCCTCGAAGGCCGGCGCCTTGCTGCGTGTCCAGACGGCGCTCAAGGCGGTCGAACCTGAGGAGCGCATGGTGATCCTGCGAGGCCCCGAGGGGGATGTTGAACGGGCCCGTTACAATATCCTGATCGCAGCCGATGGGCCGCATTCGACCGTCGCGCGCGCGGTGGGATTGGCGCCGCTCAAGACGGTGGAGACGCGACAGTATCAGGTGCCTTTGTGTCGCCCGTACACGGACACGGATATTTGGTTGTCCGACGAATTTCCAGGCGGCTATGGCTGGTTGTTCCCGCGTGGATCGGTCGCCAATGTTGGCCTCGGCGCGGATCGCCATCTGGCGGCAGATCTCAAGATGCCGCTTGAGCGTCTTTGTGCGATGCTCGCGCACGATGGGGTCGTGGGCATGGAGATTCTCGGGCGCACGGGCGGCAGCATCCCGGTCAGCGGCCTGCGCGCCCCCTTGGTCCACGAAGACATCGTGTTCGTGGGCGATGCCGCGGGTCTTACCCACCCGATTACGGGAGCGGGGATCGCGAGCGCCGTGGTGTCGGGTGAACGCGCCGGTCTTGCGGCGGCGGCATTCCTCGGGGGTGACGCGGGGAGTCTGGAAGAGTATGCGCAAGATATGCAAGACGAGTTTGCTGAGAGCCTCGCGCGCGCCGTGGCGCGCCGGCAATGGTTGATGGAGCGTTGGCGCACGCCGGCGGCCCATTTGGACGCGACCCACAAGCGGGGCTGGATCGCGTTTCGTGAATACTTCGCACCTTAAGTTCTGCTGAGGAGACCTACCTATGAGCGCTACCGCCGACGCCGTTACGCCGATTACGTTCTACCGGCCCAATTACCACGTTAAGACCCCGGACATGCGGTCGCCGGAGTATGTACAGATGTCGACGGCAGCGGCTATCACGCTGGGGCTCATTCCCGGTCAGATGCATAGGACCGGCTGTACGCATTGCCTGAATCTCCTTGTGACCTACTCGGAAGGATGCCGGGCCAACTGCGCCTACTGCGGCCTCGCCCGCCATCGCGAAGAGGCCCGCGATTACGCCGACCGGAATTTCATCCGCGTGGATTGGCCAGCAGTGCGTTACGACGAGGTGATCGAGCGCATGCAAGCGGGCAGCGACAAATCACAGTTTCAGCGCATGTGCATCTCGATGATTACGCATCCCGAGTCGGATCACGACACCATGGCCTTGTTGAAGCGCTGGGTGGCGGCCGTGCCGCACGTTCCCGTCTCTATCCTGTCGAACCCGACGACCATGGAGAAGGCGGATCTCATTGCCTTGCGCGACGCCGGCGCCGATATCTTTACGATCGCCCTCGATGCCGTGACCCCCGAGATCTTCGACCGGACTCGTGGCAAGGCCGTCGATAGCCCGCACAAATGGGCGAAGTACTGGCAGGCCCTCGAGTGGGCCGCCGAGATCTTCGGGCCCGAGAAGTTTGGTGCGCACCTAATATGCGGCATGGGAGAGACCGAGCGGGAGATCCTGGAGGTAGCCCAGAAGATCACGGACATGGGCGGACACAACCATATGTTCGCGTTCTTCCCGGAGCGCGGCTCGCTCATGGAGGACTGGGCCCCGGTTGCCAAGGATCAGTGGCGGCGCGTGCAGCTGGCGAGGTTCATCATCGACTACGCCGGTGGCCACATCCGCGACATGCGTTTCGACGACGAGGGCCGGGTGGTGGACTTTGGTATGAGCGAGGCCGATCTGGCGGAGCTCATCGCCTCGGGCAAGCCCTTCCAGACCTCGGGTTGCCCCGGCAAGGATGACGAGGAGATCTCGGCCTGCAACCGTCCATACGGCGACTCAAGCCCGTCCGATATCCGCTCCTTCCCCTTTGCCTTGAATCGCCGCGATGTCGATATCGTGAAGCGGCAGATGGCCGGCGAAGACATCGGGACCTTGTAGAGCGATAGCGGTACAAGGAGAGGCAGGGGGCGCGATCGCCCCGGCCTCTCCTCGCTGGCTGCCCCGATCGCCTCCGCTTAGGAGAAGCGTCGGCCGATACTGATGCCAAACAATTGCGCGTGGGTCTTGTAGGTCCCGTCGTAGGCGTTGGTGCCGTTCGGGTCGCCGCCATTGAAGGCGGTATTCGACACATAGGTGCGGGTGTTGAAGAGCACGTACATATAACCCGCGCTCAAGCTCCACGTCCCCAGGCGCTGACTGGCCCCGAAACTGAACTCCTGACGATTGGCGTCCGGGATGCGCGCCGAGAAGTGCGCGCTCGTGGCCCCCGCGACGTCATAGGCATAGCCCGCTCTCAGTCTCACATCCCGGCTCAGGGCGTAGTGAAATCCCAGCCGATAGGCGTTCGAGGACTGCCAGTCATAGGTGCTTGTGAGTACGGTGGCGCCCCCGGCCACGGGCGCGGCATTCACCGCGATATTGCTAAAGCGGCTCCAGCCTGTGCGATCGAAGTCGAACTCGACCCCGAGTTTGGTGTTGAGCGCATCACGCACGCCGAGCGCGAATTGCCATGGCAGGTGCAAAGTGGCGTTCACGGGGATCGAGCCCGCATGCGAGGCCAATGTCCCATCGAGCGGCACGTTGGCGGCGGAGCGATAGTTGGCGCCAACACTGACCGTGCCCCATTGTCCCAAGGCCCCCACATGTGCGCCGACCTGGTCACCGGATCCGCTGACGGTGGCGGCTGGCGTTCCGAGAACGACCCGGTGTGCGTCGTAGTAATCGGCCCCGACGTCCACGGCGATGTGGCCAAAGCGATAGGAGAAGCTCGGCGCTACGTCGAAGAGACGCAGTTGGGTGAAGGTAGGCGCAAGCGCTGATGCCGGTCCCTGGGCCAGTGTGGGAAATGTTTGTGCGGCCCACGCGATCTGCATCCCATAAGGTTCATTTATACCAAACCCGAAGCGTGTGTGCGGTGCAATCTTGCTCGCCCAGAAGAGATTGGGCATCGTCTCCCAGTGCGGTGTGGTCGCCACAAAGGTCCCCGTGCCGCCGGTCGGTGTTACCTGCGTATGAAGATTGATTCCGAGAAGTCCGAGATCATATCCCCCTTTGTGAAACGCCATGGCAGCCGGGTTATAGGCAAGCGCACCCATACTCGCGGTATTGGCGACGAGGGCATCGGCCTCGCTCAATCCCGCAGTCGACAGCTCCGCGAGCGCGAAACCCGACGCATGGGCGGCGCCCAATCCGGCGACCGCGATCAGCACTGCGGACATAATGGATGTTCGGAGACGCATATTAGTCTCTCCTAATGTTGTGTGGAGTCTTCCATAAAGTTTGGCTTATGGCGACCCACTGTACGAGGTGGGGCGGTTCTTGATCGCTTCCTTCGTGCATATTGACAGGAACGTGACGCTTAGGGAATATTGCGGAGTCCGTTCGCGTCGGGAGTTCCGCTAATAACGATTCTAACGACAAAAACAGAAATCGACGCGAGCGACGCGGCATGCCTGCCGCTCTTCGTGGTTCATGTCCAATAGGAGGACATCATGGTGAGTACTAAGAAGTGGACGCTGGCTACGGCCATCGCGGCCGCCATCGCCCTACCTGCTACCGCTCTTGCAACAACCGCTGGCTACTTCCAGCTCGGATACAGCTCCATCAGTGACGGCATGGCTGGTGCCACTGCCGCCCTTCCGCAAGACAGCATGATCCAGGCGATCAACCCCGCGGGCATTGCCTTCGTCGGGAGCCGTTTGGATGTGGGTGTCGCGGGTTTCTGGCCGCATCGGAGTTACACGTCGGGCGCCACCCCCGCGGGTATGCCCAGCCCAGGCAGCTACGGTAGCAGCACGAATTTCTTCCTCATCCCGCACATTGGATACAGTCAGCGCCTGAGCCGCAACAATTATGTCGGTATTGCGATCTATGGCAACGGCGGCATGAACACGAATTATCATTACCCGGCGGCCGGGGCGGCGACGGGCGCAGGCGGCCCCTATTACGGCGGCCAGACCGGCGTGAACCTCTCACAGCTCTTCGTGCAGTTGACGTACTCCCGCAAGTTCTTGCGCCATGACGCGGTCGGTCTCAGCATCATCGCGGCGCGTCAGAGCTTCAGCGCCGATGGCCTCCAGAATTTCGGGAATTTTTCGGCGCACCGCCACCACCTGAGCGGTAACGGCGTCTCGACATCGACCGGTGTCGGTTTCAAGGTCGGCGCCCAGTTCCGTCTCATGCCCGGCATCAATCTGGGCGTGGCCTACTCGCCGCGCATGACCATGTCCAAGTTCAGCGCCTATTCGGGTCTGTTTGCGGGCGGCGGGCGCTTTGATATTCCAGCAAACGGCGTCATAGGGCTCGCGTTTAAGCCCACGGCCAGCCAGGTGCTCGCATTCGATTTCCAGAGGATTTACTACAACGACGTGCCGGCGATCGCGGATCCGATCGGTGGCCTTTTGACCGGCAGCAAGCTTGGGTCCGCGGGCGGGCCCGGCTTCGGGTGGCAGAACGTGTCGGTGTACAAGCTGGGCTACCAGATCGCGTTGAGTCGGACCGTGACCGGGCGCGTGGGCTTTGCCTACAACACCCAGCCCATACCGTCGTCCCAAGTGCTGTTCAATGTGCTGGCCCCGGGTGTCATTCAGCGCCACGTCACTGCGGGCTTCACGGTCCGCACGGCGCGTCGCCAGGATTTCACGGTGGCGGCTATGTATGGACTTCCGCAGTCGGTGTACGGCAATGCGCCCGCGGGTTTCGGTGGCGCGCCGATCAAGATCAGCATGCATGAGTATCAGGTCGAGGCGAATTGGGGATGGAAGTTTTAATAATAAACGCGCTTGTGGTTCACATCGTGTGAATATGGGGGGCCTCGGCCCCCCTTTTTTCTTTGGGAAAGAAGAATAAGGGGTGAGTTATGGAGAAGAGGCAGTGGTTGGGGTTGTGCATGGCCGCGACTCTCGCGATCGGTACCGCGGTAGCCGCCCAGACGCGCTATAAGCCCTTTGTCCTGGGTCAGAAGGTTTCGGGCTCGGAGGCGATGACGAAGGTGGTCGCTGATGTCCGGGCGGCCTTGGCGAAGAATGGCTTCGATGTCGTGGGGCAATATGTTCCGTTTCGCAATACGACCATTATGTGTGCCACCTATCCCGAGATGCTGAAGGTCGCGGGAGAGGCCCATCACGGCGGCTTCGGCGCGGTCGAGCGGATCTCGGTCACGAAGGTGCACGGTACATGGCAGGTGTCCTATGTGAATCCAGACTACTTGGCGGTGGCCTACGGACTGCACCCCTTGTCGAAGACCGATGCCGCCTTGAAAACGGCGCTTGGCGCCATGAAGGTGTTCGGCTCGCGGCGCGGGCTGACGCGCGATGAGTTGAAGCCGGGGAGCTACCACTACGCGCTGTTCATGCCCTACTTCAATAACGTGTACCACGTGCGTCGGTTCCCGAATCATGCCGCGGCGGTGAGCATGATCCGCACGAATCTTGCCCGGCACGTGGCCGGCAGTTCATTTGTCTATGAGGTGAATGTGCCAGGGACGCCCAAACCGACGACGGTCTTTGGGTTTGGGATCAAGAAAGGCCATGGGGGTGATCACCATATCTTGCGCGTCGTCGATGCACACCGCTACCGCGGTTACGCCTATCTTCCTTATGAAATGATGGTGGTGGGGCGGCGGGTCATCGCGCTTCGTCCCCGCTATCGCATCGCCGTGAATTTTCCGGATACCTCCATGATGGGTTCGCACGGCTTCATGAACATCATGAGTGCCCCGGGCGGCATTCGTAAGGTGATGCGGCAGGTCGTGGGCCGCGGGGGGTGACGACCCAAAGCGGCGGGCACATCCGTCCGCCGCTTTCCCTGTCCGGAGGTCGGGCTTAGAATGGACGCTTTGGCGGGGAGCGGTCATGAAGTCCATCAAGGTTACTGATGTAGGGCAGATCAAAAACGAACTCAATAAGTATCGCAGGGGGCGCAAGCTCGAGATTCGCCAGTTCAACCAGGCCGCGCGCCTCGCTTGGCTTGGCAAGGTCACGATGATGCCCTTGGACCCCGAGGACCCCGAGGTACAGTCCTACCTAATGTATATCGATTTTCCGGATGGGCTGAGCGCGCGACTCTTGAATATCGATGACGACCTGGTCGGCCGCATCTTCATCCTGGATGGCGAGCAGGCGGGCTATATGGCCGAGATCGTGGAGCAGGGAGTGCGCGAGCGTGCGGCGCTCTATGAGGATCTGGACCGGCGCGACTTTTATTTCGGGAAGTTCTACCGGCCTGGCACGGACGAGGAAGAGGTGGGCGGCTAGCGCATGGCGGGCCCGACAATCGCCGCGCGCCTCAAGCGTCGTTTTCTGGTGATGACGACCGATGTGGCCTTGCGCGAGGGCCTACAAGCCCTGGTGCCGCCGGACTGGGAGATGGTGGCAATCACGTCTCTGGATCAGGCCGGCGACTGGAACGAGATCCTGCTCTATCGCTTCCTGCTCCTGGATCTCGATGAGGTCGAGGCCTTCGACCCCATCGACGTGATCAGGACGCTGCGTATGGAGTATCTCCTGCAGATCGCGGTCTTGTGTTTCGGCGGAGACGCCGATATCCAAGATGAGATGCGCATGTCACGCGCCGACCGTTTCTATGGGCGCGAGCAGATCGTGACCGTGCTGCCGCAGTTTCTGGCGCAATACGCCTGGTAGCTCAGCCGACCCAGGCGTGTTCCATGACGTCGAGCCGCAGATCCTGACGGAAGGTCTCGCCGCCTTGTTCGATGACCAGGGTCGCGACGCGACTGCCCGATGTGTCAAAGGCAAACTCGCAGGTGAAGGTGTTGGGCAAGGTGATCTGCTGGTCGCAGCGCGCCTGACTTTCTCCATCGACCAGGACCTGGGCGCGCGCGCGTCCTTCGCCCTCGAGGAGGGCCTGGATACGGAAGGGCTTATTGGGGACGCGACGGTAGACCTGGGGGTCGCGATTGGTGTTGTAGATGAGATTGTTCAGACGCACGAGCTTCACAAGCTTTTTCATGGGCCTCCCGGACGCCGCCCGCGATTGGGCAGTGTGATAATATTAGCGGATTCTACGGAATGCGGGGCGGGAGGTCTAGCGGGTCATGGGGGTGTCAGGGCTTGAGATGGCGATGCGCGACGTGGATCGCGAGATCCGCGTCCTGGAAGATGGGCTGCGCGCGGGGACGCTTACGCTTGGGCCGACCGTGGAGGGTGCCCTGCGCTTGGCCAATCGCCTGATGCTGACGTTGGCGATGGCTGCCGATCGGGCGATTCCGGGACTGGACGAAGATTCAGATCCTCTCGAGGTCTTCAAGGCCTTCGTGAAGGGGGACCCGTCCCTGAACGCGGTGCGCGATAATGTGCGGGAGCTCGTGTATTACCGGAATTGTCTCGCCTCCGGCCGCGAGGATGCCTTGCCGGTCAATCCCGTGGCGATGGCGGTGCGGACGGTGCGCCACACCTACCTCTACATGCGCACGCGCGCGATCAAAGAATACGGACTGCAAGAGAGATGATCGAGGCGGCTGCGGGCCCGGGGGCGACGCGCCGGGCCGTTTTCATAGCCGGTCCGCACTATAGGCGGCCAAGCTACGGAAGCAACCATCCGCTGGCCATCCCTCGCGTGTCACTCGCCTTTGACGTGATCGAGGCCTATGAGGCGCTCACCCCCGAGGAGTACATGCGATCGCGCCCGGCGAGCGTTGCCGAGTTGACCCGCTTTCATACCCGTGACTATGTGAATGCCCTGAAGCGCACCGAGGCCTTTGGGCGGGTGCGCGCGGCGGATCGCGCGCGTCACGAGATCGGTACCCTGGAAAACCCCTATTTTCCTGGGATGTTTTATACGCCGGCCCTGGCCACCGGGAGCAGTCTGCAGGCGGCCGATGTGGTCCTCTCCGGGTCCCACGCCTTTAGTCCCGCAGGTGGGATGCATCACGCCCTGGCGGACGCGGCGCGCGGGTTCTGTTACTTCAATGATGTCGTGCTCGCCATTTTGCGCTTGCGCGATGCGGGTTTGCGGGTCTTGTATGTCGACATCGACGCGCATCACGGCGACGGGGTCGAGCAGGCGTTTTGGGATGACGCGGCAGTCTTTACCCTGTCGCTCCATATGGATACCGCCTACGCCTATCCGTTCAAGGGCGGCCGTCTGCAGGATCAGGGCGGGCCCAAGGCCCTCGGTTGTACCCTCAACGTGCCCTTGCCGCGCGAGACCTCTGACCGCGAATATCGGGAGGTCTTCGATCACCTATGGCCACCGGTGGTCGAGCGATTCCGTCCGGACGTGGTCGTTTTGCAGACCGGGACCGATGCTTTGTTCGGGGATCCTCTGGGCCGGTTCCAGCTTTCGACGGCGGGCTTTCTCTCGATCGTCGAGCAGGTCATGGCGGCCGGGGCCCCGGTTCTGGCCACGGGCGGTGGCGGATATCATCCGCTGCTGTTGGCGCGGGCCTGGGCGGGCGTATGGGGACTGCTCTCCGGGCGTGCGTTGCCGGTGGCGCTGCCGGAGGCCGCAAGCCGTGCCCTACGTGCCGTCGGGTGGGACGAGGACGAGGACGAACCTTACTATGAGGACTTGTTTCGCGACCGCCTGGAATACGGCGAGGAGCGGCCGGTGCGCCCGGTGATCCGCGAGCTTGTGGCCATGCTTGCCGGCCATGCGGCCCTTAAGAGGTCTCTATGGGCCTCTTAGGGGCGCGCTCGGCCGGCCCGATCCCAGGGGTGGCGACCGGCGAGGCGACGCTCGCCTACAGTCGCAGCTATGGGGGCGCCCTCGACCCTGGTCACTACAGCGATTTCCAGGGGCGGATCAAATTGAGCGCCATAGGCCTCGGGACCTTCCCAGGGGTGGCCGATGACGATACGGACCGGGCGATCGCCGATATCGTCCATAAGGGGCTGGTCAGTGGTCTGAACGTGATCGATACCGCGGCCCATTACCGGTATGGACGTTCCTTGCAGGCCGTGGGCGCCGGCTTGCGCCGGGCCCTGGACGACGGTGTGGATCGCAGGGCCCTATGGCTTATGTCCAAGGGCGGCTTCGTCACCTTTCCGGGGACACCTCTTGCCGACCCCGCCGCTTATATTGAGGCCGAGATCATTGCCAAAGGCCTCGGCCGCCCCGAGGACTGCGCGGGCACGCAGGTCTTGAGCCCCGCGCATATCCGCGCCCAGATCGATCAGAGTCGCGCGGCATTGGGGGTCGAGACCCTGGACGCCTTTCTTATCGATCAGCCCGAGGTGCAAATCCCGGTGACGGGCAAGGCCGCCCTGATCGACAAGCTCGCCCGCGTGTTCGTGACGCTCGAGGAGGCGGTGCGTGAAGGGGCGATCGCCTACTATGGGGTTTCAAGCTTCCAGGCCTTCCGGGTGGCGACCGATGACACTTTATTTCTGTCGCTTGCCTCGCTCGTGGCGCTGGCCCAAAAGGCCGCCCAGGCGGTGGGCGGTACGGAGGGCGACCATCACTTGGCCTTGATTGAACTGCCGTTCAACGCCGTGATGCCGGAGGGATTCTCGCGCTTCAACCAGGTCACGGGGGATGGGGGCGAGGCCTCGACCTTGCAGGCGGCGCTTGCGCTCAAACTCTATACCGTGGCAAGTCACGGTCTTTTTAAGGGCCATCTCGCCAAACAGCCCATCGACATCCTTGTGCAGGCGATGCCGAGGCTTGCCAATGAGGCCCAACGCGCCTTGCAGTTCAATCGCTCCACACCGGGTCTTGGTACGACACTCGTGGGGCTCAGTACACCCGCCCACCTAGATGACGTGCTTGCGGTTGCGCGCACACCGGTCTTGAGTCACTCCGCTTATATGGCGCTCTATCGTCGCACCGAGAATTGACGCGCCGGGGCCGTGGCCTCGGTACCGTTTGCGATGGTCCCCGGAGACACCCCCGCTTGTGTCGCTTAGGCGTGCGCCACGCCGATCATGAGTGGGGCGGCCGGCATTGCTGAACATTAGCCCGCGCATTCTCCTTACTGGGCCGTAGGCCAGGGGCTATCGGTGGGAAAGTTCGTAGACGGGATGGAGGCTGCGGTGGCGCGCGTGGCATGGTGAGTGACCCGAGACCGGGACTCCTTGCATTTCTCGGGCGGCTGCTACAATGAGGGCATGGAAAGCGCGGGTGTGGCTGTAACGAACGAACCGCTCGAGTGGTTGAGCGCGGTGTTGGCCGAGGCGGCCCGTTATGGGGCCTCGGATGTCCATCTGCGCGCGCGTAACCACCCGATCCTGCGGGTGGATGGCGCATTGCGGGCCCTGGATGATCGGCCGCGACTGACCGTGGAGCGAGTCGCCGAGATTGGCGAGGCTATGATGGACGCCCGCCAGCGGGCCCTGTTTGCGCGCGATCAGCAGGTCGATCTGTCGCGTGGATTCAAGGGGATAGGGCGAGTACGCGCCAACATATTTCTGCAGCGCGGGACTGTGGCCTTGGTGCTGCGCGTCATTCACAGTGTGGTGCCGCCGCTTGGGAGTCTGGGACTGCCCGAGATGGTCGCCAAGTTGACGCAGGTCGAGCGTGGACTCGTGCTTGTGACCGGCGCCAGCGGTTCGGGCAAGACGACGACGCTCGCGGCCCTCGTGAACGAGATTAATCTGACTCAGACCAAGCACGTCCTGACGATCGAGGACCCGATCGAGTTCCTGTTCGCCGAACAGAAGTCGCTTATTACCCAGCGCGAGATCGGGGTGGATGCCACCAATTTCCATGAGGCCATGCGCGCGGCGCTGCGCGAGGATCCGGATGTCATCCTGTTAGGCGAGATGCGCGACATCGAGACCATAGAGACGGCCCTGCAGGCGGCCGAGACCGGGCATTTCGTGCTGGCTACCGCCCATGCCCCGGCGGCGCCCGAGGCCGTGAACCGCCTCATCACCGCGTTTTCCGCCGAGGCGCAAGCAGGGATACGCGTCAAGGTGGCGCAGAATCTGAAGGCCGTTGTCACGCAGCGCCTGCTACCGCGGTCGGACGGGCAAGGGCGGGCGCTTGCATGCGAGGTCTTGACGATCTCGGCACTGGCTCGTGAGCTCATTGCCGATTCCGCCCGCATCAAGGACCTGCCCGAACTCCTGAAGCGCGGGAGCATTCACGACGGCATGCTGTCCTTCGACGCCTGCCTGCTCGCCCTCGTCAAGGCCAAGCGGATCGCGCCGGCCGTGGCCCTGCAGTACGCCTCCAGCCCCAACGATCTGCGCCTCAAGATCGAGGGTTTTTGAGCGACTTGCGGCGTTCCGTATAGGCCCGCAGCGCCGCCTCCTGCTGCTGAAAGGATTTGGACCGCGGGCCGCGGTTGGGGTCTGGGGGTGTGGTCTCGGTGGCGTGTCCCGCACGCTCGCGCTCCTTGACGGTCATGTAGTCGCGGATATCGACATCCTGGTCCGTGTAACGGCCGTGGAAGCCCGTCGGGGGCGTGTTGCCTTTGTGCAGGGAGAGATTGAGGCGCAGGGCCTTGTTGTAGGCGGTGAGCCGCCGTTCGAGGGTCGCGAGATCAGCCACTGCTGCGGCCAGATAGAGGGCGCCGAACCCGGCCGAGGCCGGCCACGGCGCCAGGAACGCCAAGACCCCCAGGGCCAGGCTCGCGGCTAAGTAGCTCAGGCCACGGCGCCGTTCGTGAAGATAGAAGGCGTGGAGGCCCAGCGCGAAGCCGATCCAGAGACTGTAGGCGACCGCGCGTTTACGTAGGCGCTTGCTCAGCTCGAGATTGAGGGACTGGAGCCCGCCGCCGGAGAAATCCCATTGTTTCCAGGCGTTAGTCATTAATTCATTGTATACTACTTGGCCTGAGGGCGCGCGTCTGAGGGGTAGGAAGGGGCATGGCTGACCGGCGACTACAAGTATTCCATACAGTGGCGAAGTTATTGAGTTTTACGAAGGCCGCCGAGACTTTACACATGACGCAGCCGGCCGTGACCTTTCAGGTGCGGCAACTCGAGGAATTCTTCAATACCCGCCTGTTCGATCGCACCCACAATCGCATCAATCTCACCGCCGCGGGCGAGCGCGTCTTCGAGTACGCCGACCGCATCATCAGTCTCTACAACGAAATGAATATCCGCGTGCGAGACATCACGGGAGACGTTTCGGGGGTGCTCATCATAGGCGCCAGTACGACTATCGCCGAGTATGTGTTGCCCGCGCTCCTAGGTGAGTTCCAGGGACGCCATCCGGATGTCCGTATCCGGCTCAGCGTATCGAATTCCCTCGGTATCGTACATATGGTGGAGAGCAATGCAGTCGACATCGGTATCGTCGAGTCGCCGATCGCGAACAAGACCCTGGCGGTCGAGGTCTGCTGGCAGGATCAGCTGGTGTTCATCTGCCGTCCCGACCATGTCATGGCGCGGGCGGTGCGTGTGCCGGTACGCGAGCTCCTGGACCTCCCCTTTCTGGCCCGCGAGGAGGGTTCGGGGACTCGCGAGGTGATCAGCGACTATCTCGCGCAAAATGGGCTGCAATGGCACGATCTGAATCTCAGCATGGAATTCGGCAGCCCGGAGTCGGTCAAGAGCTCCGTGGAGGCCGGATTGGGTGTGTCGATCGTCTCGCGGGCCACGGTCGCCAAGGAGCTGCGGCTCGGGACCTTGGTTGCCTTGCCCCTGGACCCGCCCATCGACCGCCCGTTTTCCTTCGTGTATCAGCGCCAGAAATTCCGTCTGCGGGCGGTGGAGGAGTTCATGCGGTTTGCGCATACGCATTGTGAGCAACAAACCCAGACCGAATCGCCCACCAAGGCGCATGTATTGTGAAACAATTCGCGGTCATCCAGCACACCTATTCCGAATTTCTCGGGCTCATCGAGAATCAGCTCGAGAAGCGTGACATCGGTTTCGTCTATTTTCGGCCCTTTGTCGGCCAGGATCTGCCAGGCAGTGCCGGGCAGTTCGATGCGCTGTTCGTGCTCGGTGGTCAAGATCCGCCGAGCGATCACGAGAAAAATCCCTGGCATGACGACGAAATCCGGCTGATCGGCCTGTTCCGTGATGTGCATCGGCCCATGGTGGGGCTGGGTTACGGCGCCCTGCTCTTGGCCGAGTACGAGGGGGGAAGCCTGAGCTCCGAGCCCTTTCATGACGCCTACTGGACGACCGCACACAAGACCCCCGCTGGGGCGGGCGATGCCTTGGCGGAGGCGGTCGACGGTCGGCCCGTGCTCGTCATGGCCAATGGCCGCGCCGCTCTGCCCGAGGGCGTGGCGCCCATCGTCGTCGATGATGACGGCCGCTGGATCGCCATACGTCCCGACCCCATGGCTTATGGCCTCTTGTTTCGCCCAGAACTGAAGCCCGGCATGATCGAGGACATGATCATGGAGGCCAAGCGCAAGACGCCCGCGGATATCGGTGATCTCCTCGCCGGGGCACGACAGCATTGGGGGGATATGCAGCGCACGACTGATCAGGTGATCGTGGCCCTCGTGAAGGAGCTCGATCTGATGGTGGAGCGGCGCAAGATGCCGGTCTTCCGATTGAGTATCAGTGATTCCGATTGAGTATTAGTGATTAAGCGTCAACCAAGCCGCGACTGAGGTCGCAGGCCTTATTCTGGAGAACACAGCGGTGCGGCATTCAGCGAACATACCGGGGATTGCCACGCAAGCCTTGGCTTCCGGCCCCATGTCTTTCCCAGTCGGGCTGCACCGCGGGCCCGATCGTGCCGGAAGGTCTGCATCCCGTTATGCCTCCCGGTGTCGGGCGTGTGCGGCCCATCCCTCCTTACTCGGTCGTGTCATCAGGCCCGGCGGGGGCTACGGGCGCCAGGCGCGTTTTTGCGCCATTGCTCCCGCGACGGGCGCGGGTTTCCTTGCGGAGCGGAATCGATGAATCGCCACGAGAAGCGATTATTGGCGGTGGTGCGCGAGCTTTCGGAAGACGGCCAGGAGCAGGTGCTGGCCTTCGCCGAGTTTCTGCACCTGCGGCAGGCTCGTACCGAGCCTCCGGTTCCGACCGAGCCCATCGTTATGGCGCGTCCCGAGGGGGAGAGCGTGGTGCGTGCCATCAAGCGTCTAGCGGCGAGCTATCCGATGCTTGATCGCGGCAAGATGTTGAATGAGACCTCGACCTTGATGGCCCAGTGTGTCATGGGGGGTCGGCCGACCGAAGAGGTGATCGACGATCTGGAGACGCTCTTTCGGACCCACTTCGAGGCGCTCAGGTCGGCTAAGACTTAAGTCGGAGGCCGTGCCTCTGGTACACTCCATCGCCCTATGCCGACGCGCGTAAAGATTTGCGGGATCACGAGCCCCTCGGACGCACAGGCGGCGGCTGCGGCCGGCGCCGACGCCATCGGGCTCGTGTTCTATGCCCCGAGTCCACGCGCTGTCGACATCGGTGCGGCGCGCGCCATCGTGGCGGCCCTACCGCCCTTCGTGACGCGGGTCGGGCTGTTCGTGGACGCCGCGCCGGAGGAGATCGAGCGGGTGTTGTCGAGTGTCGCCTTGGATGTCCTGCAGTTTCACGGTCGCGAAACGCCCGCCGACTGCGAGCGCTTCGGGCGGCCCTACCTGAAGGCGATCACCATGGGCGAGGGTGTGGATCTGCGCGCGGCGGAAGTCCGCTACGCGGCCGCCCAGGGGCTCCTGGTGGACAGCTACCAGAAGGGGCGCCCTGGTGGTACCGGGCGGGCCTTCGATTGGGGGCTGATGCCTGCGGGGCTCGCCAAGCCCGTGATCCTGGCGGGGGGCTTGACCCCCGAGAACGTCGGGGAGGCAATCGCCCGGGTAGCGCCCTATGCTGTGGATGTGAGCGGCGGCGTCGAGAGCGCCCCCGGAATTAAGGACGAGCGGCGCATGCAGGCGTTTTGTCGCCGCGCGAGAGGAGAGTCATGAGTTACGAGCAGCCGGATGCACGCGGCCATTTTGGGCCTTACGGGGGGCGATTTGTCGCCGAGACCCTGATGGGGCCGCTCGCCGATCTGGAGCGCGCCTATGCCCAGGCCCGTATCGACCCGGTCTTTCAGGCGGAGCTCGCCGCGGATTTTCGGGACTACGTGGGCCGGCCTTCGCCACTCTATCTTGCCGAGCGACTCACGGCCGATGCGGGTGGGGCGCGTATCTATCTGAAGCGTGAGGACTTGAATCACACGGGTGCCCACAAGGTCAATAATACGATAGGCCAAGCGCTGCTTGCCAAGCGCATGGGCAAGAAGCGCCTGATCGCCGAGACCGGGGCCGGCCAGCACGGCGTGGCGACCGCCACCGTGGCCGCGCGCCTGGGGCTCGCTTGCGTGGTCTATATGGGTGCCGAGGATATCGCCCGTCAGGCCCCCAATGTCCGGCGCATGCGCCTTCTGGGGGCCGAAGTGGTGAGCGTGACCCTGGGCTCGCGGACCCTGAAGGACGCCATGAACGAGGCCATGCGCGACTGGGCGACCACGGTCGATGAGACATTTTATGTGATCGGGACCGTGAGCGGCCCCCACCCTTATCCGGCCATGGTGCGCGACTTCCAGGCAGTGATAGGGGAGGAGGCGCGACGACAGTTTTTGGAACGCGAGGGACGCCTGCCCGAGGCCCTGGTGGCGTGCGTGGGCGGCGGCTCCAATGCCATGGGCCTTTTTTACGCGTTTCTCGGGGACCCTGGGGTCGATCTCTACGGGGTCGAGGCCGCCGGCAAGGGCTTGGCGTCGGGCCTGCACGCCGCGCCCTTGACGGCCGCGAGCGGGCGCGGGGTCTTACACGGAGCGCGCAGCTATCTCATGTTCGACGCAGACGGACAGATCCGCGATACGCACTCGATCTCGGCGGGGCTCGACTATCCGGGCGTGGGTCCGGAGCACGCTTGGCTGAAGGACATCGGGCGCGCGCGGTATGTGGCCGTCGATGACAAGATGGCGCTTGCGGCCTTCCATAGGCTGACCCGCCTCGAAGGGATACTCCCGGCCCTGGAGTCGAGTCACGCGCTGGCCTACGCGCACGACTTGGCGGCGCGACTCGGACGTGAGGCGGCCCTCATCGTGAATCTCTCGGGTCGCGGGGACAAGGATGTGGAGAGCGTGGCGGCCTACGAGGAGGCGCAGACGTGTCGCGCATAAAGGGTGTGTTCGCCGCCCTGAAGGGTCAACGCGCGGCGCTGATCCCGTTCATTGCTGGCGGGGATCCGGGGCTTACGGCCACCGTACCTGTCATGCACGCGCTGGTGCGCGCCGGTGCCGACCTGATCGAAGTCGGCATGCCGTTTTCCGATCCCATGGCCGATGGGCCGGCCATCCAGAGGGCCCATCAGCGGGCGCTTGCCGCCGGGGCCACTACCCGCGCGGTCATAGACCAGGTGGCGGCCTTTCGGCACGACGACAGCCGCACGCCGGTCATTCTCATGGGCTATGTGAACCCCGTCGAGACCATGGGCTATGAGGCCTTTGCCCACGCCTGCCAAGCGGCTGGGGTCGATGGCGTGATCCTCGTGGATATGCCCCCGGAGGAGGCCGCCGAGTGGCGCGACTGCGCCGCCCGCGCCGGCATCGACACGATCTTCCTTTTGTCTCCGACGACGCCGGCCGAACGGCTGGCGTCTATCAGTGCGGCCTCCACGGGCTTTCTTTACTATGTCGCCTTGAAGGGTGTCACCGGGGCGAGCCACCTGAACGTGGCGGACGTGGCCGCGCGGCTTGCCGTGGTCCGCGCCTTGTCCGCATGGCCCGTGGGGGTGGGTTTTGGCATCCGTGACCCGCACTCGGCGGCCGAGGTGGGCCGCTTCGCCGATGCCGTCATCGTCGGCAGCGCGATCGTTGAGCGGATGGCGGCCAAAAAGACCATGAATGAGATGCTGGCCGACGTCGAAGGGTTTGTGCGCGACCTGCGCGCGGCCTTGCCGGCGCACGCATCAAGGATGTCGCCATGAGCTGGTTTGACAAGCTCCTACCCCCCAAGATCAAGAGTCGAGGAGTGGCAAAAAAGGCGGTCCCTGAAGGTCTGTGGAGTAAATGTCCGGCCTGCGCCAGCGTCTTGTACCATGCCGAGATCGAGAAGAATGCCGGCGTGTGTCCGCGCTGCGACCACCACATGCGCATCTCAGCCCGCAAGAGGCTGGCGGCCTTCCTCGATGCCGGCGATCAGCCGGAGATCGGCGCGGGCTTGGCGCCCACGGATTTCCTGAAGTTCAAAGATAGCAAGCGTTACAAGGATCGCGTGGTCGACGCCACCAAGACCACGGGCGAATCGGACGCGCTGGTCGTCTTGCGGGGGCGCTTGCAGGGCCTGCCTTTGGTCGCCGCCGCCTTTGAATTCGCCTTCATGGGCGGCTCTATGGGGTCGGTGGTGGGCGAGCGCTTCGTGCGTGGGGTGGACGTGTGTCTGGCCGAGCGCCTGCCGTTTGTGTGTTTCGCAGCCAGCGGCGGGGCACGCATGCAGGAGGGGCTTACCTCGCTCATGCAAATGGCCAAGACGAGCGCCGCGCTTACGCGCTTGGCCGACGCCGGCCTGCCGTTCGTGTCGGTGCTCACCGATCCCACCATGGGCGGAGTATCGGCGAGCTTCGCGATGCTTGGGGATGTCATCATAGGCGAACCCAAGGCCTTGATCGGCTTCGCGGGTCCGCGTGTGATCGAGCAGACCGTGCGCGAAACTCTGCCCGAAGGTTTCCAGCGGTCCGAATTCTTGCTCGAGCACGGGGCGATCGACATGATCGTGCATCGCCACAAACTGCGTGAGACGATCGCGCGCCTGTTGTCGGTGCTGTCGAACCGGCCACTCGTCGCCAACACTGTCAGCGCGCTGCACAAAGACCTCTGAGCCACCGAACTCTCCAAGAATGGCTTGTCTATATCGACGGCCTCCACACGCGCCGTATCGAGCTCGGATTGGATCGAGTGCGCGGGGTCTACGAGCGCATGCCGCACTTGTCGTGCCCGGTCATCACGATCGGCGGTACCAATGGCAAGGGCTCGACTGCGGCCATGGTCGAATCGATCTATCGCGCCGCCGGCTACCGCACAGGCGCCTATTTCTCCCCACATCTCGTGCGCTACAACGAGCGCGTTCAATTGAATGGCGAGGAGGCGACGGACGATGCCTTATGCGCGGCCTTCGCCGAGGTCGAGGCGGCCCGCGCGGATGTCCCGCTCACGTATTTTGAGTTCGGGACGCTGGTGGCGTTCTTGCTGTTTTCCCGGGCCCAGGTCGATGTGGCCATCCTTGAGGTGGGCCTCGGCGGGCGCCTCGATGTGGTCAATATCATCGATGCCGATGTGTCGGTGGTGGTGTCGGTAGGTACGGACCACAAGGATCTGCTTGGGCCCGATCGTGAGTCGATAGGGCGCGAGAAGGCCGGCATTTTCCGCGCCGGCCGCCCCGCGATCGTCGGTTTCGATGTCTCGGAGTCGGTGGTGCAGGAGGCGCACCGGCTGGGGGCGCAGGCGCGCATTGGCGGCCAGGATTTCCGGTATGAGGATTGCGGGTCCAGCTGGCGCTTTACGGGCGTCCGCGGCTCCTTGGATCTGGCCTACCCGCCGTTGCGCGGGACCTATCAGCTTGCCAATGCGGCGTGCGCGCTGGCGGCGGCCGAGGCCCTGCCGACCCTGGCGCTCACCGCGCGGGATCTGCGCGAAGGTCTGCAGGCTGTGCGTCTTGCCGGCCGCTTCCAGGCCTTGCCTGGCGCCGGGGCGCGTGTCGTGCTGGATGTCGCCCATAACCGGGAGGCGGCGGCGGCGCTCGCGCGGACCTTGGGCGAGCAAGGCGTATCCGGACGTACGCTGGCGGTTGTGGGTATGCTGAGAGACAAGCCGGTCGCCGAGGTGTTCGAGGTCCTGCGCGGATCGGTCGACATATGGTTTCTCGCGTCGCTGGACGATGCGCGCGGTGCCGATGCGGCGTTTTTGGATGATGCCTTGCAAGGCCTGGGGGTAGTGGCCGAGGGGCTTTATGACGATCCGGTGCGCGCCTTTGAGGCGGCGCGGGAGTGCGCCGGACCCGACGATCGGGTGGTCGTCTTTGGGTCCTTCAAGACGGTCGGTGCTATACTCGCGTCAAGAGAGGATCGGAGAGGGGGCGGTGGAGGGGGACGGGTCGTTTGACGCCAAACGCAGGATTGTCGGCGCCGCCATACTCGTAATCGCGGCCATCGTGTTCCTGCCGATTATATTGCGGCAGCCCTCATCTTTGGCGGGCGGTGGCCAGGTGTTGACGGTACGACGCGTCGCACAGGGTGTGCAGGTCGTCGTGAGCCGCGCGCCGGTCGCCAAAGCGGCCCCGGCGGCGTCTGTCACCCCCCCCGTGCGCGCCTCGGCCTCGAGCGCCACGCAGCCGCCGCTTACGGTCAGCGCCGTGAAGGCGCGGGCGAAGCCCGCAGCCCCAGCCCCCCAGGTAGCGGCCAAGGCGCGCGTCTGGTATGTGCAGGTCGGGGCCTATGTGCAGGCGGTCGATGGGATCACCCTCAAGCACCGTCTCAAGGCGCAGGGTTTCCCTGCGCATGTGGAGCTGACCCGGCTTCCGAGCGGTCGAGGCGTGGTCGTGATCGTGGGCCCTTACGACCGCGCGCAGGCGCGGAGCGTTGTGCGGGCGGTGGCTCGGCGTGATCGGGTGCAGGGATTTCTCATTCGGGAGGCGACAGCGGCGCGATGAACTGGTTGGATGTCGTGATCGTTGTGATCGTGGGTCTTTTTGTCCTGGTGGGCGTGTTGCGGGGCTTCATGAGTGAGGTCTTGTCGTTTTTGACGTGGGTCTTGAGTTTTCTCGTGGCCTGGTTCTTTTCGGGGGACTTCACGGGCTGGTTCGCGGGGCATCTGCGCGACGCGAATTTGCGGGCGGTTGTGGTCTTCTTCGTGCTGTTTTTTGGCTCCTTCGTGGCCTTGGCGATCGCCTCTCACTTCATTCGCGAGGCCTGGCTCAAGATCGGTTCGCGGGCCGCCGACCGGGTCATGGGCGGTGTCATAGGGTTTCTCAAAGGGGGCGCGGTCATTGTGCTCATGGTTTTGCTGGCCGGCCTGACGCCGTTCCCCAATTACCACAGCTGGCACGGTTCTTTGTTCGTGGGATATTTTCAGGGCGTGGCGCTCTATGTGGCGCATTGGCTGCCCGCAGACGTTGCCCGCAGTCTCCGCTATGGCTAAACTAGGCGGTTTTTCGGTGCTCCCCAAGGAGTTCCTATCATGTGTGGGATAGTCGGCATTTTGGCGAAGGGGCCTGTTAACCAGTCCCTCTACGACGGCCTCATCGTTCTTCAGCACCGGGGCCAGGACGCGGCCGGGATCATTACGAGCGACGGCAAGCGCGTCTATATGCGCAAGGACAACGGCCTCGTGCGCGACGTCTTTCAGGCCTCCCATATGCTAGCGTTACGGGGGAACATGGGAATAGGCCATGTGCGCTACCCCACGGCGGGCTGCGCCTCGTCGGCCGAGGCCCAGCCGTTTTACGTGAACTCTCCGTTTGGGCTTGCGATTGCGCATAACGGTAACCTCACCAACGCCGCTGAGTTGCGCGAGGAGTTATTCCGCGAAGATCAGCGACACATCAACACCGATTCGGATTCCGAGGTCTTATTGAACGCCTTCGCGCATGAAATGCAGAAGGTAGGAGGGGCGGCGCTGACGCCCGAGCACGTCTTTCGGGCGGTGGCGGCGGTGCATCGACGCGCGCGCGGGGCGTATGCGGCCGTCATCATGATCTCGGGCTTCGGTATCGTGGCGTTCCGGGACCCCTGGGGGATCAGGCCGCTCGTCTATGGGCGCCGCGATACGGATGGGGGTCCTGAGCATATGTTCGCCTCCGAAAGCGTGGCGCTCGATGTCCTGGGTTACGGGCTCGTGCGCGACGTGCAGGCGGGCGAGGCCTTGTTCGTGGATATGGAGGGTCGCCTGTCCATGCGTCAGTGCGCGGACAAGCCGCGCCCCACGCCCTGCATCTTCGAGCATGTGTATATGGCGCGCCCGGACTCCATCATCGATGGCATCAGTGTCTATAAGGCGCGGCTGCGGATGGGCGAGCGGCTCGCACGGAAATTGCTGCGCGAGTGGTCAGATCATGATATCGATGTCATCATTCCGATCCCCGATACGAGCCGCGCCGCGGCCTTGGAGATGGCCAAGGAGCTCGACGTGAAGTATCGGGAAGGGTTTATCAAGAACCGCTATATCGGACGTACCTTCATTATGCCCGGTCAAGCGCAGCGGAACCGGTCAGTGCGCCAGAAGCTCAATGCCATCGATCTCGAATTCCGTGGCAAGAACGTGATGTTGGTGGATGACTCCATCGTGCGTGGCACGACATCGATGCAGATCATCCAAATGGCGCGGGAGGCGGGTGCGCGCAAGGTCTATTTCGCCTCCGCGGCGCCTCCTGTGCGTTATCCGAATGTGTACGGCATCGACATGCCGTCACGGCATGAGCTGATCGCCAACGGTCGGACGCCAGACGAAGTGGCGGTTGCCATCGGTGCCGATCGAGTCATCTTTCAGGATCTGGAGGACCTTATCGAGGCCGCGCGCGAGGGTAATCCGCGCATCACGCATTTCGATACCTCGTGTTTCGATGGGGTCTATGTGACCGGGGATGTCGACAAGGACTATCTCGAGCATATTGAGCTCATGCGCGGAGATGCCGCCAAGTGCGCAAGCCCCATGAATGATCTCGTATCGACCGAGCTGCACACGTATTACTCATAAGCGCGAAGGGGGGTCGGAAATGGATGACGACTTGAAGGGTCGTATGGAGACGCTTGCGATCCATGCGGGTCACCACCGCACCCACGAGGGCGAGCATAGTGAGCCCCTCTTCCTCACGTCGAGCTATGTGTTCGAGGACGCCGAGCAGGCCGCGGATCGTTTCGCGGGGCGCGCCGAGGGCAATATTTATTCACGCACGAGCAATCCGACCGTGCGGATCTTCGAGGAGCGCCTGGCGCTGCTCGAGGGGGGCGAGCGGGCGCTGGCGACGGCCTCGGGGATGGCGGCGATCCTGTCGGTGTGCATGGCGCTCCTGAAGGCGGGCGATCATGTCGTGGTGTCGCAAAGCGTGTTTGGTCCGTCGGTGGCGCTTTTTCAGACGCTGGCGCGTTTCGGCGTGGCCACGAGCTTCGTGCCCCTGGAAGACACGGGCGCTTGGGAGCGCGCATGTACGGACCGCACACAGCTCTTTTTCCTGGAGACACCGTCCAACCCCCTGTGTGTCCTCGGTGACCTCGTGACTCTGGCCGAGATCGCTCATCGCCATGGCGCCAAACTGGTTGTCGACAACACTTTTTGCACGCCCATCCTGCAACGGCCCTTGGCGCTCGGCGCCGACCTCGTCGTGCATTCGGCCACCAAGTATATCGATGGCCAGGGGCGCGCCTTGGGCGGGGCGATCGTGGGATCCACGCGGGTCGTCGTGGACGAGATCCTACCCTTCGTGCGTACCGGCGGGCCGATCATGAGCCCTTTCAACGCTTGGATCTTCCTGAAGGGTCTGGAGACCCTCTCCTTGCGCATGAAGGCCCATAGCGAGACCGCGCTTTCCGTGGCAAGCTGGCTGCAAACCCAGCCCCTTGTGGGCGAGGTGTTCTATCCGTTTCTTGCGACCCACCCGCAGTATGCCTTGGCCCGTGCCCAGCAATCGGCCGGCGGCGGGGTAATCTCTTTTACCTTGAAGGATGCGCAGACGCGACAGGCGTTCGCGTTTGTGAACGCCTGTCGCTTGTTGTCGCGGACCGCCAACCTGGGCGATACCAAGACCACGATCACGCATCCGGCCACCACCACCCATGGCCGACTGAGCCCGGAGGCACGGCAGGCGGCTGGTGTGGGCGATGGACTCATCCGATTGTCGATCGGTCTCGAGGATCGTGACGACCTGATCGCCGATTTGGAGACGGGCCTGCGCGCGGTCGCGGCGCTCGAGGGAGTACGATGAGGGTGGGTCGCGCCATCGTTCGACTGGGGCTTCTCGGTCTTGCCCTGGCACTGGTCGCCTGCGGGCGGGGCACGCCGCACGCCACCGTCCTCTACATGAAGGAGCGGGAACTCGGTGGACCGCTGTTTCCGACGCGCATTATCGTGAACCGCCATTACCTGCGGATCGATCCGGACACGGGTACTGGCAATTACATCCTGTTCGATCGCAAGCGGCGGGTCATCTACAGCGTAGATCGCAGTGATCGCACGATCCTTGTGATTCGAAGCCATGTCATTACCCTGGCGAAGCCCGCCAAGCTTCACGAGTCGGTCAAGCCCGGGCAGATCAAGGGTCGGTTCAAGGGCCACAAGCTGAAAAGCTATCGGCTCTATACCAACGACCACCAGTGTTACTACGTGGTGGCCGCTAAGGGCCTCTTGCCAAGCGCCGTGTCAGCCCTCAAGGCCTACGCGGACACGCTGGCCGGGGAGCAGGCCTTGACCGCCGCCAATACTCCGACGGGGCTCGAGACCTCCTGTGATTTGGCCGACAACGTGTTCGATGCCGGCCGCGAGTATGCGATGGGCTTCCCCGTGCGCGTTCTCGATTACGAGCAGAACGAGAAGATACTCACGGGCTACAAGAAGGACGTCCCGATCAAGCGCAGCCTATTCGTCCTGCCCGCGCATTACGTGCGCTACAGCCCCGGGGAAGTCCGCAACGGCGACTAGGGCGTGGCGCGCGGGCCCCACGACCAGTACGCTCGAACCCTCGTACCAATCACCGACCACGATGCGCACGCCGGACCCCGTGGCGGTCGGCACCGGGTACTCGCCGGGCCTGTGGGTGTGTCCATGGATCAAGCGCCGGACCCCGTGGCGCTCGAGGAGTGCGCTTGCCGCTTCGGTATTCACGTCGAGCACGGTGGCGTCCAAGGCCTGCGTCGCGCGACCGCTCTCCGCGCGCAGGGCGCGGGCCATGGCGATGCGGTCGGCCAGTGGACGGGTCAGGATCTGTTGCTGCCAGCGCGGATCGCGGAATTGGCGGCGTAGATCCTGGTAGGCGTGATCATCGGTGCAGAGCGCGTCGCCATGACTGATCAGAGTCGGTGTTCCAAAGAGGGTCAATTCGTGCGGGTCATCGAGCAGGCGACAGCCGGTCCGTTCGACGAAGTGCGCGCCGAGCAGGAAGTCGCGATTGCCGTGCAGGACGCTGATCCGGAGGCCCTGATTGGTGGCCGTGCGCAGCGCTGCGACCACCGGGATGAATTCCGCTTCATCCGCGCCATCGTCTCCGACCCAGTATTCGAACAAGTCGCCTAGGATATAAAGCTGATCGAGCAGGCCCTGCGCTTGCGCCAGAAAGTCCCGGAAGAGCTCGATCGCCTGCGGCCGCTGTGCCGTCAGGTGCAGATCGGCGATGAACGCCCGTGCCTTCACGCGCCTAGTCGATCCGCACGGCGGTGATGAGGACATCGTTCACCGGCACATCCTGATGCCCGTTGCGGCTGGTGGTGGCGGTGCCCTTGATGGCATCGACGATGTCCATACCCTCGCTTACGCGCCCGAACACGCAATAGCCCCAGCCCGTGGGGGTGGGCGCCGTGAAGTTCAGGAAGTCATTGTCGGCGACATTAATGAAGAACTGGCTCGAGGCCGAATGGGGGTCGCTGGTGCGCGCCATGGCGATGGTACCGCGGGCGTTGCGCAGGCCATTGTTGGCCTCGTTATCGATCGGCGCGCGTGTTGGTTTTTGGCGCATTCCGGGCTCGAAGCCGCCCCCCTGGATCATGAAGCCGTCGATGATGCGATGGAAGATGGTGTTGTCGAAAAAGCCTTCGCGGGCGTAGGCCAGGAAGTTGGCCACGGTCTTTGGGGCCTTGTCGGCGTTCAGATCGAGGACGATGACGCCCTTATTCGTTTCAAGATGTACCATGGGGGACCCTCCGGCCAAGTTTGGCGCATTGTCGCCGACTTGGCACGCCAGGGCAATGACGCGCTATCATGGGCGTATGGATCCCCGAACCACCCGTTTCGCGCCGAGCCCAAGTGGCCTCTTGCATCTTGGCAATGCGCGCACCGCGCTTTTCAGTCTGCTTGCGGCCTTGCCCGATGGCCAGTTCCTGCTGCGCATCGAAGATAGCGACCGCGCCCGCGTGAGCCCGGCGTTCGAGGAGGCCCTGCGCGCCGACTTGAGATGGCTTGGGTTCGCGCCCTATATGGATGAGGCGGCGGCCCTTCGCCAGTCGCAGCGCGCCGCTATCTATGATGATTACCTTAGGCGCTTGCAGGCCCAGGCTGTCGTGTATCCCTGTTTTTGCACCGAGGCTGAGCTGGGCGCCGAGCGTGCCCAACTACGCGCCCAGGGTCTGCCGCCGCGTTACCTGGGCCGCTGCGCGGGTATCGACGCGCGGATCGCGCAGGAACGGATCGCGCAGGGCGAGACCCCGGTATGGCGGTTCCGGGTCCCGGCTGGGCAGGAGATCACCTTTCACGACGTGGTGCGCGGGCCGCAGCATGTGGCGACGGCCCTGCTCGGTGATTTCGTCGTGCGGCGCGCCCAGGGGGACGCGATGTTTTTCTTCGCCAACGCCCTGGACGATGCCTTGTCCGGGGTGACGCTTGTGCTGCGGGGCGAGGATCATCTGGCCAACACCCCGCGCCAGATCCTGATCTTGCGCGCGCTTGGGCTCGCGGTGCCGGATTACGGGCATCTGCCACTCGTGCTGAGCGAGGCCGGCACCCCGCTTTCCAAGCGCGACGGGGCCTTCAGTCTCGCGTCGCTGCGCGATGAGGGCTTCCTGCCGCTTGCGGTCGTGAATTATCTGGCGCGTCTGGGTGCGGTCGTGGGCTCGGATCGGCTCCTGCCGCTCACGGAGCTCGCGCGGCTCTTCGACTGCCGACGTATCGGGCACGCGCCGGCGCGCTATGATCGCGAACAACTGCTCCATTGGCAGCGCTTGGCCATGGCGGAGACCCCGCTTGCCGAATGGATCCCGCTTGTAGCCCATCGGGTGCCCGCGGCGGACCGGCTGCGATTTGTGACGGCGACCCGCCCGAACGCCCTGTTCCCTGGAGACTACCGGCGCTGGGCGGATATCCTGTATGGCGCGCCCGAGTCTCCCGACGCGGCCGCGCGCACGGCGCTCGCGGCCGTGGGGCCGGGATTTTTTCGGGCGGCGTCGGCGCACCTCGATGCCGGTGGTGCGGCCGGGGATCTGCCGGCGGTGTTGAAAGAGGCGGGGTATGGCGGCAAGGGGCTCTTTCATGCCCTGCGCGCGGCCCTGACCGGCCGGGTCACGGGCCCGGAACTCAAGGATGTCTTGACACTCATGCCGCGCGCGCTCACGGTGCAGCGTTTGGCTCGGATACGGGACGAAGGATGCTGAAGATCTATAACACTTTGACGCGCACCAAGGACGAACTCGTGCCCCTGGAGCCCGGCCATGTGCGCCTGTATGTGTGCGGAGTGACGGTCTACGATCGCTGCCATTTGGGACATGGCCGCGTGTTTGTAGTGTTTGATACGGTGGTCCGCTACCTGCGCCATCGGGGCTTGCGCGTGACTTATGTGCGCAATATCACTGATATCGACGACAAGATCATAAAGCGCGCCCAGGAGAACGGCGAGGATCTGAGTGCCTTGACCGAGCGCTCCATAGCCGCCATGGCCGACGATGCGGCCGCCTTGTATGTCGAGCCCCCTGACCACGAGCCACGTGCGACCCAGTATATCGAGCATATGACGGCGATGATCGGCAAACTCGTGGCCCAGGATTATGCCTACCAGGGCCCGAACGGGGATGTGTATTTCCATGTGCGCCGCTTCCCCCGTTACGGACGTTTGTCGGGACGCACGCTGGACGACCTCAAAGTGGGGGCGCGCGTGGAGGCTGACGAGGCCAAGGACGATCCCCTGGATTTCGTGCTCTGGAAGTCGGCGCGGCCGAACGAGCCTGCGTGGCCCTCGGACTTCGGGCCGGGTCGTCCCGGCTGGCATATCGAATGCTCGGCCATGGCCGCCCATTGCCTGGGGAATCACTTCGACATCCACGGCGGTGGGCTCGATCTTACCTTCCCGCACCACGAAAACGAGATCGCACAGAGCGAGGCGGCCCATGGCGAGGCGTTCGCCGATACCTGGATGCATGTCGGCTTCGTGCGCACGAACGGCGAAAAGATGGCCAAGTCGCTCGGGAATTTTCGGACCCTGCGGGACCTGCTTGGGGTGTATGACGGCGAGGTGTTGCGTTACTTTCTGCTTGCAAGCCACTACCGGGGTCCCTTGAATTACGACGACGAGGCGATCGCGCAGTGCCGCGAGGGCCTGACGCGCCTCTACCAGGCCTTGAAGGACGCCCCCGAGGGTGTCGCCGAGGCCGACGGCGATTATGCGCGGCGCTTCCACGCCGCCATGGATGATGACTTCAATACCCCGGGCGCGCTGGCCGTATTGTTCGAGGTCGGACACGCCATACAGCGTGCCCGCGATCAGCGCGACGAGGCCTCGGTCGGGCGTCTCTCGGCCACCTTGCGGCTCTTGGGAGGGGTGCTCGGCCTGCTGTCGCGGCCGCCCGCGGCCTTCCTGCAGGGGACCGGCGATCACGCGGATATCGAGGCCTTGGTGGCCCTGCGCGACCAGGCACGGCGCGAGCGCCAGTGGGCCCGATCCGATGCCCTGCGCGATGAACTGAAGGCCCGCGGGATCGTGCTCGAGGATACCCCGGCGGGGACCGTCTGGCGCCGGGCCTAGGGCCGGCCGGAGGGGCCGCCGTCACCAGCCCTTGACCGGCCGCCTTCCTTATCCGAAAATCAGGGGTTCGAAAAAGACCATAGATCACGGGGTGATATCGCTTTGGAGCTCACGGGAGCGGAGATTTTCGTTCGGTGCCTTCGCGACGAGGGTGTTGAGTACCTGTTCGGCTATCCGGGAGGCGCGGTCTTACACATCTACGACGCCCTCTACAAGCAGGAAGAGGTGAAGCACATCCTGGTACGCCATGAGCAGGGCGCCACGCATGCGGCCGATGGCTATGCGCGCTCCACGGGCAAGCCCGGGGTGGTGCTCGTGACCTCCGGTCCTGGGGCCACCAATGCCGTGACGGGGATCGCCACGGCGTATATGGACTCCGTCCCGCTGGTCGTGTTCACGGGCCAGGTGATGACGCACTTGATCGGCGATGACGCCTTTCAGGAGGTGGACGCGATCGGTATCACGCGGCCGTGCGTCAAACACAACTTCATGGTGAAGGACGTCCGCGATCTGGCGCTCACCATACGCAAGGCCTTTCATGTGGCCACGACGGGACGCCCGGGACCGGTCGTGGTGGATATCCCCAAGGACATCACGGCGCACAAGGCGGCTTATGTCTTCCCCAAGGATCCCACACTGCGCTCCTATAAGCCCGTGCGTGACGGCGATCCGGCGGCCATACGTCAGGCCGCCGCCGCGCTCGCGCAGGCCAAGCGCCCCATGGTGTATGCGGGGGGCGGGGTCGTGTTGGGCAATGCCGCGACCGAGCTTACGGAGCTGGTCCGCTGGCTGGGCGCCCCCTGCACGAATACTTTGATGGGCCTGGGCGCCTTTCCGGCGACCGACCCCCTGTTCGTGGGCATGCTCGGCATGCACGGGACGTATGAGGCCAATATGGGCATGCACGAGTGTGATGTGCTGCTCGCGGTGGGCGCGCGTTTCGACGACCGGGTGACCGGCGATCTGGACAAGTTCTGCCCGAACGCACGTATCATCCACATCGACATCGATCCGGCGTCCATCCAGAAGAACGTCCAGGTCGAGATCGCGATCATAGGCGAAGCCGGTCTCGTCATGCGCGAGTTGCTCGCGGCCCTAAAGGGGACGGGCGTGCGTCTGGACGAGGCGGCCTTGAAGGCCTGGTGGCACAAGATCGATGGCTGGCGCGCGCGTCATTGTCTCGAATATGATCGTGCCAATATCGAGGTCATAAAGCCCCAGTTCGTGCTGGAGACGCTCTATCGCTTAACGGCGGGCGATGCTTTCATCACCTCCGACGTCGGTCAGCACCAGATGTGGGCGGCGCAGTTCTATAAGTTCGACAAGCCGCGCCGCTGGATAAACTCCGGCGGACTGGGCACCATGGGCTTTGGATTGCCGGCTGCGATCGGTGTGCAGCTCGCGCATCCCGACGCCACTGTGGCCTGCGTGACGGGCGAGGCGAGCATCCAGATGTGTATTCAGGAGTTGTCGACCTGCAAGCAGTATGATCTGCCCCTTACCATCGTGAACCTGAATAACCGCTATATGGGCATGGTGCGTCAGTGGCAGGAGTTCTTCTATCAGAGCCGTTATTCGCATTCCTATCTCGAGGCCTTGCCGGATTTCGTGAAGCTCGCGGAAAGCTATGGTCACGCGGGGCTTCGTATCGACAAGCCTCATGACGTGGAGGCGGCCTTGAAGGAGGCCTTGGGTCGGCGTGACCGGCTCGTATTTCTCGACTTCATTACTGACCAGACGGAGAATGTCTACCCCATGATCGCGGCCGGAGCCGGACACCATGAGATGCATCTGGCGACAGATCGCGAATTGGCGTGATGCGCCATATCATTTCGATACTTCTGGAGAATGAGGCCGGCGCCTTGTCGCGCGTGGCCGGGCTTTTTTCCGCGCGCGGCTACAACATTGCCTCGCTCACGGTCGCGCCCACCGAGGACCCGAGCCTGTCGCGCATGACTTTGGTCACGAGCGGATCCGAAGGCGTGGTCGATCAGATCCGCAAGCAGCTGAATAAGCTTGTCGATGTGGTGAAGCTCGTGGATTTGACGGATAATGAGCGCATCGAGCGGGAGATGTTGCTCATAAAGGTCGCCGCCGAGGGCGAGGAACGCGCCGAGATCAAGCGGCTGTCGGACATTTTTCGTGGGCGTATAATCGACGTCACAGATTGCGCCTATACCATCGAGCTTACGGGCGACGGCGGCAAGATCGACGCCTTCATCTCCGTTTTGCAGCCGCGGCGTATCCTGGAAGTGGTACGTTCCGGGGTCATCGGTATCGCCCGCGGTAGCATCACTGTCAAACCCGACGCGCCCGGAACCTGAATCAACCCTAACGGCCCGGCTTCCGGGTGAGGAAATCGCATGCAAGTGTATTACGAAAAGGACGCCGACCTCGGCCTCATTCGCAAGAAGAAGGTGGCGATCATAGGTTACGGTTCGCAGGGCCACGCGCACGCGAACAACCTCAAGGAGTCCGGGGTCGACGTGGTGGTGGGTCTGCGTGCGGGCTCGGCCTCGGCGGCCAAGGCGGAGCGTGCGGGACTGGCCGTGAAGCCCGTGGAAGAGGCCGTCAAGGACGCGGATTTGGTCATGATCCTGGCCCCGGACGAGCTGCAGGCCGGGATCTACGAGAAAATGGAGCCCCACCTGAAGAAGGGTGTCGCCTTGGCCTTCGCGCACGGCTTTAGTATCCATTTCGGGCGCATCAAGCCGCGGCCGGATATGGATGTCATCATGATTGCGCCCAAGGGGCCGGGTCACCTGGTCCGCTCCACCTTCACGCAGAAGGGCGGGGTCCCGTGTCTGATTGCGGTCAGCCAGGATGCCTCGGGTCAGGGTCAGGCGCTTGCGCTTTCGTACGCGGCGGCGATCGGCGGTGGACGCGCCGGGGTCATTGCCACGACCTTCAAGGAAGAGACCGAGACCGACTTGTTCGGCGAGCAAGCCGTGCTCTGTGGTGGCGTGACCGCGCTCGTGCAGGCCGGTTTCGAGACCTTGACGGAAGCGGGTTACGCGCCGGAGATGGCGTATTTCGAGTGTCTGCACGAACTGAAGCTGATCGTGGACCTCATGTATGAGGGCGGCATCTCCAATATGCGCTACTCGATCTCCAATACCGCGGAATATGGCGACCTCACGCGCGGTCCGCGCGTCGTGAACGAGGGCACCAAGGCCGAGATGAAGCGCATCTTGGGCGAGATCCAGTCCGGCCAGTTTGCGCGCGAGTGGGTGGCCGAGAACGAGACCGGCGGCAAGCACTTCCCCGAGCTTCGCGCCAAGGCCGCGCAGCACCCGATCGAGGCCGTCGGCGAGCGTCTCCGGGGCATGATGCCCTGGATCCGGGCCAACAAGATCGTCGACAAAGAGAACAATTGAGCACGTCCTTGTCGGAAGTCGCGCCCGAAGGGACCACGTTTCCCCTCGTGGCGCGCGAAGGGTGGGGCCACGTGGCCTTGGCCGTGGCCGCCGCCGCGCTCGTCAGTTGGTGGAAGGGCCCGTGGATCGCCTTGCCGCTGTGGCTGATCGCGGTTTTTGTGCTGCAGTTTTTTCGGGATCCGGGCCGTGTCTTGGCCGAGGACCGGGACGCGGTGCTGTGCCCCGCGGACGGACGTGTCATTGTCGTAGGCCCGGCCGAGGATCCTTACCTCAAGCGGCCGGCGCTCAAGTGCAGTATTTTCATGAACGTCTTCAATGTGCATTCCAATCGTCTTCCGGTCGCCGGTCGGGTCCGCAGACGCTGGTATAGCCCGGGACGTTTTGTGAACGCATCGCTCGACAAGGCATCGGAGCATAATGAGCGCAATGCGCTCTGGCTTACGACGGCGGACGGCGATGACGTCGTGGTGGTGCAGGTGGCGGGGCTCATCGCCCGGCGCATCCTCTGCTATGTGGGCGAGGGGGATGAGGTGAGTCGCGGGCGGCGTTACGGGTTCATCCGTTTCGGTTCGCGCGTCGATGTCTATCTGCCGCCCGGGGCGCGACCCGAGGTCGCCTTGGGCGATAAGGTCAAGGCCGGATCGCAGATCCTAGCCCGACTTGTGAGCCCGGACGCGTCCATTCCTTGAAGGGTGTGATGATGGAAGATAAACGCAAAGGCATTTATATCCTGCCGAACCTGTTTACCACAGCGGCGCTCTTCGCCGGCTTCTATGCCATCGTCCAGGCCATGAAGGGCGAATTTTGGCACGCCGCCGTGGCGGTCTTCATTGCCATGGTCATGGATGGGCTGGATGGGCGGGTGGCGCGCTGGACGCACACCGAGAGTGATTTCGGCGCCCAGTATGACAGCCTTTCGGACATGGTGTCCTTTGGGCTTGCGCCCGCGCTGGTGGTCTACGAGTGGGGCCTTTCGGGTCTCGGCAAGCTCGGCTGGCTTGCGGCCTTTGTCTACTCGGCGGCCGCGGCCCTGCGTTTGGCGCGCTTCAATATTCAGGCGAGCGCCGACCGGCGCTTGTCGTTCCATGGACTACCGAGCCCGGCGGCGGCCGCAGTCGTGACCGGCCTTGTGTGGGTTCTGCAAGGCTATGGTCCGCCCCACTGGTGGTTGCGCGCGGCGGCCTTGACGATCACCGTCCTGATCGGCGCGGCCATGGTGAGCAACATCCGTTACCACAGCTTCAAGCACATCGACCTCAAGGGACGCGTACCCTTCATCGCCGTGCTCGCCATCGTCCTGATCTTTGTCTTGATCTCGCTCGATCCGGCACGCGTCTTGTTTGCGCTATTTTTCTGTTACGCCCTATCGGGACCGATCGATGCGCTCGTGCGGCGCTATCGCCGTTCGGTCCATAGGCGCAGGGTCAGTGACGGCCACGAAGGCGCGCCCCGTCCTTGACTGGGGTCGCGACGGCGTTTCGAGGGCGCGGCTGTGTCCGCGGGCGAGATGTCTTAGGGTAGGAAGGTCGTAGGGTCTTCGGTCTGCATGGCGGCCCGCGTCCCTTGATGAAAATGGACCTGCCAGCGGTCGTGTTGGCATCGCCAGAGCGAGCTGCGCCAGGAGGGCGCGGCGACGGGCTCGTCCTCCGCACTTTCCACCAGATATACGGTCAAGGCCACGCCCGGGCCCAGAAAACGCACCTGAAAGTCGCGTATGGCGCATTTGTGGTGTGCCTCTTGGCTCAGGTGTCTGAGGGTCTCGGTGCGATCATAGAGTCGTCCTGAGCAGCCGATTTCATAGAAATCGTCGGCGAGTAATACCCCGGGGCCCGGTTCCTCCGGGTTCTGACCACCGTTGAGAAGCCGTTCTTCGAGGATACGCAGGAGGTGGGGAGAGTCGTGGTGGGTCATCGCTGCCGCCCTCTGGGGTGCCGCCATGAGAAGAGGTGTCCAAGGGCAACGATAGGAGCACTGAAGGGGGCCGTCAAGAGTCGTCTTCCCCGATGGAATGGGGCCCTGAAGGGGCCTTATGGTCGCTCAGGGAAAACGGCTATAAGGCTTTCGGTCAAGAGCGCAAACACTATCCCGCGCGCTCCCTACCCAAGTCGAGGCCCGGTCTGCGGGCCCCTCGTATTTGAGGCCCGCCCCCAGCTTTGCCATACTGGCCCGGTCCGCTCCTGATCGCGCGCGCAGCGACCCGTCGGCGGATCGCCGAAGGCCCGTCGGGCCCCTTGCGAGGCTCTTTATGGACGGACACCAGTCCCCGGCCGATAGACCCTTTTTTACGGGCCCCGTCAGATTTGTTGAGAGATCAGCGCATGCCACGCATCGATCCGATGTGAGCGCCCAGCGCCCTAAGGGCGTGGCGTCGCGCGCAAGCGCCCTTACGCGCGGTTCGCGCATGCCGCCGCGCCGCCGCCCATGAAAGGCCATGAGCGGCCGGTGACGGGAAATTTCTGGGCAGTCGCCTTGGTGGTCGCCTTGGCGGCGTTCATGGAGGTGCTGGATCTCACCATCGTCAACGTATCCTTGTTGCATATCATGGGCAGCATGGCGATCTCCCAGGACAAGGCGATCTGGGTGCTGACGGCCTACACCATGACGAATGCGATCATCTTGCCCTTGAGCGGCTGGTTGGCCACCGTGTTGGGGCGTAAACGCTACTTCATGGGCTGCATAGCCGCTTTTTCCATGACCTCGCTCTTATGTGGCTTGAGCCCCAATTTTCCTGCGCTTGTGGCATTTCGGGCCCTGCAAGGCATTGCCGGCGGCGGACTGCAACCGAACGCCCAGGCCATCCTCACGGACGCCGCGCCCGCGGCCAAGCGTGGCATGGCGTTCGCGGTCTATGGCATGGCGGTGGTCTTCGCGCCAGCCATAGGGCCCACGGTCGGGGGCTGGATTACGGATCATGTGGGCTGGCGCTGGATCTTTCTCATTAACGTCCCGGTGGGGCTTTTGATTCTGCCCCTGGTGCAGGCCTTGGTGCATGATCCAGAGTCCTTCGTTCGGGCCCGTAGCGCGCGGCGCGCCTCCGCGCCCCGTGCGGACTTCATGGGTTTTGCGTTCATCACCCTGGGCCTTGGCCTCATGCAGGTGGTACTCGACCGCGGTCAGCAGGATGGCTGGTTTAGCTCCGTACCCATCATGACCATGACGATCACCGTGGTCCTGGCGATCACGGCTTTCGTGATCCGCGAATGGCGTCGGGCGGACCCGATCGTGGATCTGCGTCTGCTCCATGATCGAGGTTTCGCCGCCGCTAATGTCCTTATGTTCATGCTCGGCGCTCTGCTCCTGGGCAGCACGGCCTTGTTGCCGCTCTTCATGCAGTCGCTTTTGGGCTACACCGCCGTGGATGCGGGTCTCGTGCTGTCCCCGGGAGGGCTTCTCATCATGGCCCTGATGCCGGTCGTGGGGCAGCTCGTGTCGCGCCTCGATGCCCGCGCCCTGATTGTGGGTGGGCTTTGTATCAGCGGCTTCGCGACCCTGCTCATGACGCAGTTCGATACCCACATAGGCTTTACGACCTTGGTTTGGACGCGCGCGTTCCAGGCCGCCGGCATGGCTTTTTTGTTTATCCCCATCAATACGCTCGCGTTCGCGTCGTTACCGGCATCAAAGTCGAGTAATGCCTCGGCCATCATCAATATGTCACGTAACATTGGCGGTAGTGTCGGCATGTCGATCGCCGCCACGATCCTCGCGCGTCGCGCCCAGTATCACCAGACCCGGCTTGTAGCGCGCATTACGCCCTATAATCCGCATCTGCACAGCTACTTGGCGGCGGTCCAGAGCGCCATCGGTCATGCCGTGCCCGGGGCGGGTCTGGCTCATCTCTATACGACGGTGTTACGCCAGTCCGAGATGCTGGCCTATATCGATGACTTCGAACTCATGGGGATCCTGTTCTTCGCCTGTCTGCCGCTCGTGTTGCTTTTTCGGTGGGCGAAGCCCTTGCCGCGCGGCGAATGAAAGGGGTAGCCGAGGGTTCGTGTGCGCCGAAACGGGTTCGGGTCTGTACGTTCGGACCCGCCTCATGGGTCGGGTTCTCGATAGACTTTGCGGGGTTTTTTGGCTAGAGTCCCTGGCGATCAGAGAAGAGATGGCGCCGCTTGGCGCCGATTCAGAGGTGGCGTAACGCAATGGCCGATCAGCTCTTGGTGTTCGATACCACATTGCGCGACGGGGAACAGAGTCCCGGCGCGTCCATGACCTGCGAAGAGAAGGTGCGCATCGCGCGCGCCCTGGAGCGCCTGCGGGTCGATGTGATCGAGGCCGGCTTCCCGATCGCGAGCCCCGACGATTTCAAGGCCGTGAAGGCGGTGGCCGAGGCGGTGACCGAGAGCCGGGTGTGCGGGCTCGCGCGGGCGCTCACCAAGGACATCGATCGTGCGGCCGAGGCACTGAAGCCCGCGCGCGCCGCCCGTATCCACACCTTCATCGCCACCTCGCCCATCCATATGCGCGAGAAGTTGCGCATGAGCCCCGAGGCGGTGCTCGAAGGCGCGGTGAAGGCGGTACGCTACGCGCGACAATTTACGGATGACGTGGAGTTCTCGGCGGAAGACGCCGGCCGCTCGGACCCGGATTTCCTCTGTCGCGTCATGGAGGCGGCGATCGCCGCCGGCGCCCGCACCGTCAATATCCCGGACACGGTAGGCTACAGCGTCCCGGCGCAATTCGGGGAGCTCATCGCGATGCTGAAAACCCGCGTCCCGAACGCCGATCAGGCCATTTTCTCGGTCCATTGCCACAACGATCTCGGTCTTGCGGTGGCCAACTCCCTGGCGGCTGTGTACCACGGCGCGCGCCAGGTCGAGTGCACGATCAACGGTCTTGGCGAGCGTGCCGGCAATGCCGCGCTCGAGGAGATCGTCATGGCGGTGCGGACCCGCCAGGATGTGTTTCAGTGCGATACGCGCATCGAGACCCCGCACATCGTGGCGGCGAGCCGTCTCGTGTCGACCATTACGGGCTTCGCCGTGCAGCCCAACAAGGCCATCGTGGGTGCCAATGCCTTTGCCCACGAGGCCGGCATCCATCAGGATGGGGTGATCAAGAATCGCGAGACCTACGAGATCATGCGCGCCGAGGATGTGGGTTGGACCGCCAATCGCATGGTCCTGGGCAAACACTCGGGGCGCAACGCCTTCCGGGCGCGCATGACCGAGATCGGCGTCACCCTGAAGGATGATGCGGCCTTGAATCAGGCCTTCGAGCGCTTTAAGGATCTGGCGGACAAGAAACACGAGATCTTCGATGAGGACCTCCAGGCGCTCGTGAGCGAGGGGGCCTTGGAGGAGGCGGTGGAGCCCGTGAGGCTCATGACCTTGGAGACAGCCTCGGGTACCGGCACCAAGCCGCGCGCGGATGTGAGGCTTATGTGGAATGGTAAGGAACATGAGGCCCACGCCGAGGGTGGTGGGCCCGTGGATGCCGCGTTTCGTGCCATCGAGGGCGTGGTGGCCAGTGGCGCGACCCTGCAGCTCTACGCCGTGAATGCGATCACGAGCGGGACGGATGCCCAGGGCGAGGTGACCGTGCGCCTTGAGCGCCAGGGACGTATCGTAAACGGCCATGGCGCCGATACCGACATCGTGCTCGCGTCTGCGAAGGCCTATCTGAACGCCGTGAATAAACTCCTCATCCCCGACAACCGCACCCATCCCCAACTCCATAGAGGGATGTAGCGCGGGCGGCCGAGACCTTGGACCGCCCCTGGTCCCGGCAGGGGCGCGATGGGCGCCCGGCGGCCTTCCAGCGGGAAGCGGTTGCGGTCCGCGCCGGAGAACAGTGGTTCTCAAAGCCGCCGCCGTTGAACAGCAGGCCCTGTGGGATTTCCAAGTCCGCTGACTCGCTGGCGTCGTCGATAGGGGAAGGCGGACGAGCTATGCGTGGCCAGAGGCGCGAAGCGGCCTTGTGCCGCGCGCAATAAGCCGCAAGACTAGGTGACGCATAACGGGGCGGAGGCGAAGGCCGACATCGAGAAAAAGAGTCCCCGCCGACACCCCCCTCTCACTGCTCGGTCGCTTACGACTCGCCTCACAACTACCATCGGGCGAGCCGATTCTTTGCCGCCCCCGGTGTTCCTGCGGCCTGCTAGGGCTGTCCGGGGTGTGCCGGTCTTGCGGTGTGTGCGTGTCGGGAAATTCTTTGACCAATGACGACAATGGCCTTCGCGAGTTTCGTCATTGCCTGGCGTATACCTGTTTCCAATCCGCGCTGCAGGCTCTTATTGAAGCGCATGGCGCCCGGCGTTTTCAGGAAGGTGAGGTATTTGTGCAGACTTGTCATTGGGATATGCCGGTAGGTATAGACCGAGGTGATGATCGTCAGCATCTCGAACTTGGGCCGCGCCTGCTGAAGTTTTTGTGCAATCGTTTCCCGGAACGCCTTGGTCGGCACTGGGTGCCCTGGGTGTGCCGCACCCGCAAGAGCGGTGAACATGGCGAGCGCATTGTTTTCATCGAGCGTCATAGCCGATTTGGTAATATGCAGAAGCTTGTCCAGCTCGATCGCGAAATGCACGCGGGGCCGGTTCGCGAGCGATGTCCTCGCCGAGGCAATCATCTGTCGGTAGGCCTGCGGCGTGGAGGCGTTCTCCTCAGCCTGGCTGATCCGTCTGCCCGTCGGTGACTGGAACCACGCCAACATTGCGCGCGCATCCTGTTCGGAGACGTTATGCGTGACATGTTGCGCGATGATGCGCATGATGTCAGCCGGTCTGAACGTGGTGTTCATGACCTGCTCTATCTGCGTGAATTCAATAGCAAATGCGGCCTTTTTGGAGGGGGTCTTCGCCTGCAGTTCCACCCGCTGCTTGGCCTCCTGCAGTCCCAGGCGCAGCAGGACCGGAATTTGTTGCACCTGTTGCGCGGTGCCAGAAAGCACCAGAAGCCGGTGAAGTGAAGCGGGGGATACGTCGCGCGCAGAACACACACCAACCGACATCACGGCCATAAACAGCGCCGCAACAGATCGCAGTCTTGTCATTTTTCGCTCCCTTGTGCACCGTTATTATGATTAATCCGTCCGACGTCGAGCCATGGGCGTTCGTACGCGGTAGGGACCCGACCAGATTGTGGCCCACAGGAGATACTCTAGCACAGGGTTTAGTTGTTGGTTTTTGGGGCGTCATAGCCGACAAAGGTTTACAGGACATTATTTTGATACCTGAAACAACGGTACATGGTTTTGCACGCGAGAAAAGCGGATAATTTTCTGTATAAACTTGAACATTGCCGTGAGCCGACCTGGAAACAACCCCAAACGTCGTATCGTGCCTGCGAGTTGCGCGACCGATCAGGTGAAGCAGAGACTTGAGAAGTTGGCGCGCTATGTCGGCAGCGGTCATCACAAACGCAATCCGGCCGACTACGGACTGCCGCGCACGAATCCGCGTCCCACAAAATCACTTTGTGACCTGGGGCGGGCCATTCTTTTGGACGAGGCAAGATTACTGGCGCTAAGTGGCATTCGCTGTGGGCTATTCAGTCAAATTCGTCACGACGGGTTTCCGAAATTCATCTGGAGCGTTTCTGATCGCGGTGAAGTATTCGAGGCAAAGACCGAGGCCAATGGCGCTGGCGAGCACCATGGGTATCCGCTGGAAGATCAAGATGCCATGCGCATGTACGTCAAGTCTGTTTGGGAAGAACGATGCCAAAATGCTGGACAATAAAAGCCGACTGGGCACTGTTGGAATCCGGTTCACCGGAAGAACGAGCAGCTTTCTCGGCACTCGGCCGCTGCGGGATTTATAGGTCCGCTGACTCGCCGGCGTCGTCGACGCGGTCGGGCGGACGGTATGTGGAGGCGCTGGGCCGCCATACGACCATGCGCCAGGGGCGGAGCGGCCCTGGCGGTCAAGGGGTCCCGGATGAAGGTTTCGCCGGGCGCGGCGTGTCATGGCCGTTGCGGCGCATGGTGAGGCCCACCCCCGCCAGGACCAGGGCCCCGGCGATCACAAGCCGCGCGCTGATCGGCTCTCCCAGGAGGGTCCAGCCCCCCAAGGCGACGATTACCGGCACCGCAAGTTGCACGGTGGCCGCGAACACGGTGCTCAGTCTTGGTAGTAGCGCATACCAGAGCAGGTAGATGGGCGCCGAAGTCGCTGCCCCCGAGATGAGCGCTTCAAGCACCCCGGCCATGTGCGGCACGGTCTGTGGTCCGGTGTGCCAGTCGAGGCGTACGAACGCAAGACCCATGGCAAGCAGGGCGGCATAGACGAAATTACCCGCGGTGTGCGCCAGCGGATCGCGCAAGCCGCGTCCGCCGATCGAATAGAGGCCCCAAGCCGCGCCTGCGGTCAGCATGCCCACAACCGCCCAGGGGGCCGGGCGATGGAGTTGCAGGGCCACCAGGATATAGAGGCCGGCGAGTGCCAGGAGGCCGCCCCCTATGTGGCTTGCGGTCGGCCGCTCGCCCCCGACCAGGGCCCCGGCGAACATCGTGAGTTGCACCGCGAAAAAGAGCAGCAGCGCGCCCATGGCGGCGCCCAGCACGACGTAGGTGTAGGAGAACGCCGCGGCGTAGAGGAACAGCCAGAACGCGTTCACCTGCGGACGCCTCAGTGGGACCCGGCGGATCGCTGACAGGACCACAAGCGTGAGGGCGCCGCCGGCCAGTCGTATGAGAGTAAAGAGCGTGGGGCCGATCGCAGGGCCGGAGAGGGCCGCGCGCGCCAGCAGACTGTTGGCGGCCATGCCGATCAAGACCGCGAGTGTCATGCCCGCCACGGGGAGAGTCTGCTTGCAGTCCATGCCGGTTCCCACAAAACCGCGATCATAGCGCCAAAGGTGGGGGCTGCACCACGGACGACGAGAGGGCTCACGGGGGCACTGAATGAGGCGCGCGATCGGGGATTTAACCGCTTTAGCGAGATGAGAGTGTCACGGTTTTACGGTCAGAACTATCTTGCCGCGGTGGTCGCCGCTTTCCATGAGCGCGTGGGCGCGCGCGGCCTCGTTCAGCGGAAATCGCGCACCGATATGGGGGAGTAGGCGGCCTTGATCGAGTTCGGGCCAGATGCGGGCGGCGAGTGCATCGCGGATGGCACGTTTTTCCTGAACCGTGCGTGGACGCATCGCGGAGCCGGTGAGGCGTAGACGCTTGGCCATGAGGGGGGTGAGGTCGATATCGCCCCGGCTGCCGCCGGAGAACGCGATGAAGACGAGTCGGCCGTCATGCCTGAGGAGGGCGAGGTGGCGTTCCAGGTAAGGGATGCCCACGATGTCCAGGATCACGTCGACGCCTTGATGATCGGTCGTGGCCATCACGGCCTGCGCGAAATCCGTGGTCCGATAATTGATCACATGGTGGGCGCCAAAGGCGCGACAGAAGGCGGCCTTGTCTTCGTCGCCGACCGTAGCCCAGCACGTGGCACCGAGAAACTTCGCCAATTGGATCGCCGTAAGTCCAATGCCACTTGTGCCGCCATGCACGAGTAGGCGCTCGCCCGCTTTCAGGGCGCCCATGTCGGCCAGGTTGGCCCACACCGTAAACCAGTTCTCGGGGAGGCCGGCGGCGGAGGCGAGGTCCATATTGGCGGGGATTCGTAAGGCCTGATCGGCGGGCGTGACGCAGTATTCGGCGTAACCACCGCCGGGTACGAGCGCTGTGACGGCATCACCGATTCGCCATTCCCGTACGCCGGTCCCTAATTCGATGACGCGTCCGGAGACCTCGAGGCCGAGGATCGGGGAGGCGTCTGGTGGCGGTGGGTAGCGTCCGGACCGCTGCAGGATGTCCGGGCGATTGACGCCGGCGTAGGCGACCTCGATCACGATCTCGCCGGCGCGTGGGACGGGGGTCGGGCCCTCGGCCAGTCGCAGCGTATCGGCGCCACCGGCGGGCCCATAGTCGATGTAGCGCATGCCGTCCGCTCCCTCCTTGGCTGGTCGGACCACTATGGCAAAGAGCGGGAGACCAAACAAGCCGCCCCGACAACGGGGCGCGTACCGTCTTTTGGCGTGGCGGTGCGATTCTTGGGTTGCGATTGGAACCTATGCGGCCTAGCGCACTCGAAGAGTTTGCTAGGCCCGCGCGATGGCGTGGGCGTCGGGGGTGTTGTGCGAGCCCCTGCGGGCGCGCCGGGCTCTACCGTCTCCGACCTTTGGCGGATAGGGCGGGGGCGTCTTTAGGCTTACCCTGGCTTCGCCTAGGATGGCTGATCGCGAAAAAGGATTTTCGACAGGATGTCGAGAAAGCGGGAAGCGCGGGGCAAGGATGCCCAAGGGGTACAGGGATGTTCTCGGTAGGGATGCCGAGCGGGGTGCTTTCTGGATCGCAAGGAGGGTGGCACGGAAGCCACTCTCTTTTTTTTCGTCCTATAACTGTATATATTTACAGTATGTCGATTCTCACAGGGCGCCAACAGCAGATTTTGGATTGGATCCGGGGGCAGATCGAGGCCACGGGCCGTCCGCCCACGCGCGCGGAGATCGCCGCAGCCTTGGGTTTCCGGTCCGTCAATGCCGCCGAGGAGCATGTACGGGCGTTGGCCCGCAAGGGCGTGATCGTTTTGACCCCGGGGAGCGCGCGCGGCATCCGGCTCCCGGATCGGCGCGAAGAGGGCATCCCCGTGATAGGTCGGGTGGCGGCCGGACAGCCCCTGCTCGCGCAGGCCCATATCACCGCCCATCACCAGATAGACTCGGCCCTGTTTCGGCCGCGCGCGGATTATTTCCTGACGGTAGTCGGCGAGAGTATGCGGGATGCCGGGATTCGGGACGGGGATCTCCTGGCGGTCCACAAGACCCCCGTCGCCCATGACGGGCAGATCGTGGTGGCGCGCTTGGACGACGAGGTGACGGTCAAGCGCTTGCAGCGTCGCGCGGGGCAGGTCGTTTTGCGGCCGGAGAACCCGGACTATCAGCCAATCGTTCTGCAGGATCGCGAGGATTGGGTCATAGAGGGGATTGGGGTGGGGGTGTTGCGCCAAGGCTTGGGGGGCGCGTCATGAGGGTCTTGGCGGACGCCTGGGGGCGGGCCGGGGTACGCCGCGGGACGGCGTCGACTGTACCCACCGTCATATCCACGGGCTTTGCGGAGCTCGATCGATGCCTGGAGGGGGGAGGGTGGCCGGTCGGGGTCCTGACGGAGTTGCGCGTGGGGCGGGCGGGTATCGGCGAGATGCGCCTGCTGTTGCCGGTCTTGGCGGCCCTGGGTCGCGAGGGCCGGCTGATATGGGTGGCACCCCCCTACAGGCCCTGCGCCCCGGCGCTCGCCGCGCATGCCATTGCACTGGATCACCTCGTCATCGTGCGCCCAAGGACCCACAAGGAGGCCTTGTGGGCGGTCAGCCAAGGGCTTGCGAGTCCCGCCATCGGGGCCGTGGTGAGTTGGTTTGCCGATATCCGGGAGCAGGAGTTCCGCGCCTTGCAGCGCCAGGCCGCCGCAGGGGGACGCTGGAGCTTTTGCTTTTTGCCCCGGAATCTCGCGCCCCAGCCTTCGCGCCTGCGCCTCGTCTTGGAGCCCGCGCCCCGGGGCGTGCGGGTTACCCTTGCGCGCAAGGCCGGCCGTCCGGTGGCGCCGCTTATCGTCACACTCTAATCCGGGATTTCCTCATGTTATGGCAGGCTGTGGTCCTGACGGCGTTGCCTCTGGAGGCCTTCGCACCGCGTGAGACCCCGTTTGCGGTGGTCGAGGGCAAGACCTTGGTCGGCTGCAATGCGTGCGCCCGGGAGTACGGCTTGACACCCGGCCTGTCCATGGTGCGGGCCGCCGCCTCGTGCCCGTCCTTGTCGTTCGCGCCGCGCGATCGGGCCGCCGAGGAGGCCCTTCTGGAGGGTTTGGCGGCTTTCGCCTATGGCTTTACGCCGCAGGTGGTCTTGCGGGCCGATGGTGTCTTGATGCGCTTCACGGACAAGGCAAGCCCCGTGGGCGATCCGCGGCGGCTCGTGGCCTCGGTGGCGCAGGGGCTTGCGGATATGGGGTACGCGTTCGAGACCGCCATGGCGCCGACCGCCACCACCGCCTGGCTGTGCGCGCGCGCCGCGATGCGTTGCGTATGGACGCCCCAAGACCCCTGGCGCGCGCTGCTGCGCCCTTTACCCTTGGCGCAGTTGCCGCTGGCGGACGCGGTACGCGCGGCCTGTCTCGCGCTAGGTCTTGCGCGGGTGGGCGATCTCCTGGACATGCCGCGCTCGGGCCTGGTCCGACGTTTTGGTCGGGAGGTCATCTCTTTGCTGGAGGGGCTCATGGGCGAGCGCTCGGAGGTCGAGAACTTCTGGGCGCCGGCACCCCGCTTTCGGCGCAGGCTGTGTTTCTCTCATCCCGCGGAGACGGAGGAGGCCTTGTCCTTCGCCTTGGCGCGGATCGTGCGCGAGTGGGTCGCGGTCATGCGGGCCCGCGACGCGCGCGCCGGTGAGTTCGCAGTCGAGATGCGCCATGAGGATGGCGGTCTGCGATCCGAGACGTTTACGCTCACACGTCCGGAGCGGGACGGTCAGGTCTTGGTGCGCCTCATACGGGAACGGTTGCGGGATGCGCGTCCCGCGTCCCCCATAACGGCGGTCACGCTATCGGCCCCGCTGGAGGCCTCGACGGAAGGCAGTCTGCCCTTGTGGCGCGACGGGCAATGGCATGAGCAGGGCTTTGGGGGGCTCGTGGACAGGTTGCGCGCGCGACTTGGCCGTGACGCGGTGCGCGCACTTTCGGTGCGCCCGGATCATAGACCCGAACGCGCAAGCCGTGAGGACCCTTGGCCGCCACAGGGCCTGCGGGGGCCCGCAGGGGCCGTGGCCGCCGAGCGCCCGATATGGCTCATGGATCCCCCGGAGCGGCTCGAGGTCGTCGGCGGCGTACCGATATTGCGCGGCCCCTTGCGTCTTGCGCGTGGCCCCGAGCGGGTGGAGACCGGGTGGTGGGATGAACCCGTGGTGCGCGACTATTTCGTGGCCGTCAATCCCGCCTGCGAGTCTTTCTGGGTGTTCCGCAGCGCGCAAGAGGAGTGGTTTCTGCAGGGCTACTTTGCATGACTGCCTACAGTGAGCTGCATTGCCTGAGTCATTTCAGCTTCCTGCGCGGTGTCTCTTCCCCCCAGGAGCTCGTTCTGCGCGCCCGCGCCTTGTCCTATCGCGCCCTGGCCCTGACGGATGAATGTTCCCTGTCCGGCATTGTGCATGCCCACAGGGCCGCCCGCGAGCATGGACTCCAACTGATCGTGGGCTCCGAGATCACGGTTCGGGAGGGCTTGAAGTGCGTGGTCCTCGTGGGGTGCGCGCCAGGCTATGCGGAGCTTTCCGAGCTCATAACGCGCGGCCGACAGGTCGACAAGGGCCGTTATGATCTCGGTCTTGCCGATATCGCCGGGCTCTCGTCTTGCCTCGTGCTTTGGTGTCCAGACCAGGATCCGGATCGGGACGCGCTTGCGGCATCGCTCGTGGAGGCCTTGGGGTCGCGGTTTTGGATCGCTGGGGAATTGCACAAGACGGGGCTCGATGATCGTCACCGGGAGCGCCTTCATGCCCTGTCTATGCGTCTCGCAAGGCCGGTCGTGGCCTGTGGTGATGTGCACATGCATAAGCGCGGGCGCCGGGCCCTGCAAGACACCGTGACCGCCATCCGACTTAAGACCTCGGTGTCGGATGCGGGATGGGCCCTGTACCCGAATGGCGAGCGACACCTGCGGGACATCCCAAGCTTGCGCACCCTTTATCCCGAGGCGTGGCTCAAGGAAACACAGGTCGTGACCGCGGCCTGCCACTTTTCCCTGGAGGACCTCCATTATCGTTATCCGCGTCAGGGCCGCAGTCCGCGCCATTCGCTGGTGCAATTGATCCGATTGACGCGCGAGGGTCTCGCCCTCCGCTATCCGCGGGGCGTGCCGGACTCCGTGCAGTCCCTGGCGCGTCATGAGCTCTCCCTCATAGGGGAGCTTGCCTATGCGGATTACTTTCTGACTGTCCATGACCTCGTGCGGTTCGCGCGCGATCACGGCATTCTTTGTCAGGGGCGCGGCTCGGCAGCCAATTCCGTGGTCTGTTATGCCCTGGGTATTACCGCCGTAGACCCCGCGCATCTTGAGGTCTTGTTTGAGCGATTCATTTCGCGCGAACGCAACGAGCCACCTGATATCGATATCGATTTCGAGCACGAGCGGCGCGAGGAGGTCATTCAATATCTGTATGAACGTTATGGCCGTGAGCGCGCCGCCATGACGGCAAGCGTCATCACCTATCGAACACGCAGCGCCTTGCGCGATGTCGCGAAGGCCTTGGGTTGCGAGGCCGCCCTCGTGGATCGGCTGGCGGGAATGCTGGGTTGGTGGGAGGGGGTCGATGTCTTGGAGGGGCGGCTGGCCGAGCAGGGCATGGATACGCGCAAGCCGCCCTTTCGTCCGCTCATCGCCTTGGTACGGGAATTGGCCGGCCGCCCGCGTCACCTCTCGCAGCATACCGGGGGTATGGTGTTGTCGCAGGAGTCCCTGACGCGGCTCATCCCGATAGAGCAGGCGGCCATGCCGGGACGGACGGTCCTGCAGTGGGACAAGGATGACCTGGACGCCTTGCGCATCATGAAGGTCGATTGCCTGGGGCTTGGCATGCTGACGGCGCTGCGCAAGGCCTTTGCGCTCATGCGCGAGCATGGGCTTGGGCCGGGCGCGCTCGGGGAGATACCGGCCGAGGATCGCGCCGTCTACGAGATGGTGTCGGCCGCCGATACGGTCGGTGTCTTTCAGATCGAATCACGCGCCCAGATGGCGCTCTTGCCGCGTCTGAGGCCACGCACCTTCTATGATCTCGTCGTGCAGATCGCGATCGTGCGTCCAGGACCCATTCAAGGGAATATGGTCCACCCCTATCTGCGGCGACGCCAAGGGCGCGAGGCCGTGTCTTATCCGAGCCGAGACATCGAGGCGGTCTTGGGCCGCACGCTGGGCATACCGCTCTTTCAGGAGCAAGTGATCAAGCTTGCGGTGGTGGCCGCCGGCTTCTCGCCGGGCGAGGCCGATGCGCTCAGGCGCGCCATGGGGGCGTGGAAAAGGGATGGGGATCTGCAGGCCTTCAAGGGGCGTTTTCTGGAGGGGATGCGTGGGCGCGGCTATGGAGAAGACTACGCGAACGATATCTATCGGCAGATACATGGCTTCGGGGCCTACGGTTTTCCGGAATCCCATGCCGCGAGCTTCGCGCTCTTAGCCTATGCCAGCGCCTGGCTCAAGTGTCATGTCCCGGATGTCTATTTATGCGCCCTCTTGAATAGCCAGCCGCTCGGTTTCTATGCGCCGTCGCAACTCATAGCCGATGCGCGGCGCCACGGGGTGCGCGTCTTGGCACCCGATATCCGTTCGAGCCAAGTCGACACGATTCTGGAGGTGGACGCCGGTGGCCGGCGCGCCGTGCGTCTGGGTCTGGGCCTCATAGGGGGGCTTAAGCGTAAGGCCGCCGCGCGGCTTACGCAATTACCCCCGTCGGAGCGCTCCTCGTGGCCGGCCTTGACGCGTGGTGCCCGACTCTCGCGGACTGACGGTTGGCGCCTCGCCGAAGGCGGGGCCCTGGACGGGGTATGGGGGTCGCGCCCGCAGGCCTTGTGGGGGAGTCTCGCTGCCCAGGCACCGCTACCGCTTTTTGGTGATCCGGAGGAGGCCGGGATATGGCGTCGTCCGGGCTCCCATGCCGGGGACATGCGGGCGGATTACCACGCCCTGGGTTTTTCCCTGCGCGGCCATCCGGTGGGACTTGCGCGCGCGCTTCTCGGATCCGGGGTCCTATCGATCGCGGCCTTGGGAGGCATAAGACCCGGCGTGTTCGTGACCATAGCCGGGCTTGTGATCAGTCGTCAGAGGCCCGGCTCCGCCAAGGGACTGATGTTTCTCTTACTGGAAGATGAGACCGGCACGGCAAACATCATCGTATCGGCGGACGTGGTGGAGGTCTTTCGCCCCCTCGTTCTGCGATCCGCCTTGGTGCTCGTACGGGGCGTGCTGCAACGCACGCCCGACAAGATCCAGCATATCCACGCGCGGGAATTCCTGCGGATGCCGGGCCCATCCCCGACATCCGCGTAAGCGGCCATTTCCTTACAGCGCACCGATCTCGATGGCCTTCTTGATGCAGGCCCGCCGACTCTTGGTTCCCATCTTTGTCCGCACCGCGTCCAGATGCTCCTCCACGGTCTTGATCGATATACCAAGCTCCTTGGCGATCCCTTTGTAGCTCACCCCTTGAGCAAAAAGCGCCAGGACCTCCCTTTGCCGTATAGTGATGTTGAGCGAAGTCGTTCTCTTGTTTCCCACGAGACGCCCGATCTCGCGCGCGATCGACCGGGTTAGGGCCAGTTTTTCGTAGATCGGACCCTCGGCGGCCGAGATGTCGAGGCACCCGACCAGGTCTCCGTCCGAGCTTATGATGGGGGCCGCAGTACACACCCAGTCGTGAAATATGCGAATCAGTCTTA
>JAKAXK010000085.1 GCA_021827145.1 Pseudomonadota bacterium | reverse complement strand
GGGCTCGGCCACAGGCGCGATTACGTGCACGCGGACGCGGCGACCGTCTGGGCTGGCAAGCGCACGTAGTGGCCCCCCCGAGAAGACCGCCCGCCAGAACGCATTCTGCAAGCCTTCATTCGAACAACGCAGCTGTTTCATCTGACGGACCCGGCCGCTGGGCGACAGTGTGAGCACCGCACTGCAGGCCCCGGTGGGCAGCATGACGGGGTGACCGGTGCGGCGTATGGCGGCGCGTTCCATGGCCACCCGTACCGCGCGCAGGCGGGTGGCTATGACCATGGCGGCCGGGGGTGCCGAGACACGAGGTGCAGGCGCTTGCGCCATCTCCGCAGTCACCGCCCCCTTGATCTGGCGCTTCAGTTGCCGTCCCGCCGCCGTCTCCTTGAGGGTGCCGCGCCGCATTTGCGCGATGATGATGGCGCGCCACTCGCCGGGCGTGGCCCCCAAAAATGCCGACGTGAGGCGGCAGAGGCGCGGTGCGAAGCCCGGGCCGAGTACCGTGTCTGGCCCCATCGCGAACTTTTGTCTCAGGGTTCGGGTGCATTGGATGCGGAGATGGGCGAGAAAGGCTGGCGGCGGATAGTCGTGTGGGAGGCCCGATTCCGGGGCCCCCGCCCGACAGTAGCGGGCGGGGGCCGGACAGGCATTTTGGGGGATCAGCGATCCCTTGAGGGCAGCTTGGGCCGCCACCGCGGCCCATAGCAACGCGGGCCCGATGATTATTGACGTGATGCGCACGCTCCCCCCCTGCCGCGAGTGCGGTCTTTTCATACAAGCGTAGGCCAGGCCAGAGGGGTCGGCAAGGAGGTTTCGGGGTCGTAGAATAGGGATTGTGTCGCATCGGCGGTTGGGGCGGACACAGCGAGGATGCGGGGGTGGTTTCGGGACAGGGCCTACCGTGGAGGTCCAAGGAGACGTGGATGGCAGCGCACGAAGGAGGCCGTGGCGGCCTTTTGATAGGCGAACTCGCGCGAGCCGCGGGGATCTCGGTGGAGGCCGTGCGCTTCTATGAGCGCCGCGGTTTGATAGAGCAGCCGGCACGGCCCTACGGTGGGGTACGTCGCTATTCCGAGGCGTTGGTGCGGCGCATCGAGTTCATAAGGCACGCCAAGTCGCTAGGTTTTACGCTCGCCGAGGTGGGGGAGATGCTCGCGCTTTCGGGTGACGATCCCGCGACTTGCGGCGAGGTGCAGCGCATGGCGCAGGGCAAGCTTGCGCTGGTACGCGAGAAGCGCGAGGCCCTGCGGTTCATGGAATCGGTGCTCGAGACCCTGCTCGAAGACTGCCGGCGTCACGCCGGTGACGCGGGCCCCTGCCCCATCCTCGAGGCGGTCGAGGATGGGGCAGGGGTGCCTAGCGCGCCACGCGCTCATCGACCCTAGTCGGTCTATTTCGCGTATTGGAAGCCTGCCCGTTCCAGTTCTGGGAGCGTCCCCACGATCCCGGGGGTGAGGATCACGCCGGGTATGAGGTGATTGGTGAATTCCGCCGCCATGCGTTCGTGATTCAGGTGTTCCGGGTTTATGCCCTTTTTATGGAGCTTCATGGTGAGCTCCCAGATCTCGTTATGGCAAGCCAGGAACACCGCGCCGCGTCCTTGCAGGACCGGAATGCTGTTGTCGTGCGGTGAATACACCCCTTGCGTGTCTTCGTAGTCCCGTGGATTAGCGTGCGCAGCCGTCGTTTCCTTCACAAATTTGTTGCTTGGGGCCTTTCCTTTCGTAAGCGCGCCGAGTCGGTATTTGTCCCAGATAAAGCCATCGTAGAGTGCCAGATGCGCGGATCCGTGGGTCGCCGACACGCAGAGGAAGTTCGGGTGACGGAAGGACCAGATCTGCGTATTCATCGCATTGCGCATGAGATTGAGCCACGGACTTCCGATGGCTGTGTTGTCCCACACTTGGCGCGGCCCGGCGCGGTAGTGCAGCACCAGATCCAGGGCCTCGCTATCCCAGTTGCCGCGGTCGGTGAGGATCATGGGGACGGCCTTGAAGTCGCGGCGGCGTGGCGCGCGCGCCAAGGCCCGAGTGAGTTCGCGCAGGCTACGCGCGGCGCCGGGTTCCAGGTCCGGCGGCGGCCAGATCCGGGCCCTTGCGCCCTCCGCCATTGCCACGCCCATTGCCGAAGCGCTCGCGCGCCTGAACAACTCCCGTCTGCTTAGCATGATCGGCCTCCTTGCCCGTTGTTGTGATCTCCTGTCCCGGCCCCGGACTCTAGGTCAACCGGCAGCCCGCGCGGCAGCGCATTAAGCCGGATGCAGCCCTTAAGGCGCAGTCTCGTCCGCTGGATCGAAACCCCGCCTGTCCGCGGCAGAGCGCAGATCGTGAGGCGTATCGATGTCTTCGGGTACGCCCGCTTCCAGACACGGGACCTGGACCACGAGATGGCGGTGGGCCTTGATCAGGGCCAGCGCCCCGGCGTCGCTGGTCAGGGCGCCGAGTTGGGGTCCGAGCGCCCGGCCGAATCCCACCGGATGGCCGCGGCGGCCCCGAAAATACGGCACCGCGATGATGGCGCCGGCCCGCAGTTTGGCGGCCACCGCCTGTGCGGTTTCGGGTCTGATGTAGGGTATGTCCGCAAGCGCCACGAGCCAGCCCGCCGATCCGCCGGTGACACGTACGCCGAAGGCAAGCGAAGCACCCTGACCATTGTGCGTGTCGGGACCACACACGATCTCGAACCCGGCGTGCCGCAGTTGGGTGGCAAGCGCGAGATCATCGGGCCTTATGATCGCCACGGCGCGATCGACGGCGGCGCGCAGGGAGAGCGCACTGTGAACGGCCAGCGGGGTGCCGTTGTTCAAGGGATGGAGGGGTTTGGGGGACCCGAAACGCCGGCTCCGTCCCGCTGCCAATAGGAGTCCTGTGATCATGGGATAAAGGCCTCGTGGTCGATAGGGTTTGGGTAATGGTGTGTTGCCAAGGGGGGGATTACACCGCTTTTTGGCCACCAGCACGGCCGCAATCGCGACGGCGATCTCCGTTTTCAGTAAGCGGTGCCGCAATGCCGCCCGCAGCAATCCACCGAAGCGACGCAGAGCGGCCCCATGCCGCGCCTGAGCGCCGCAGGAATCCCCGACATTCATGCCGGGGAGGATATCGACATCCGCGTGGTGTTACCCCGTACTGGAAGGGTCAGTCTAGGGATCCGGGCGAACGGGGCCTAGAGACCTTTGGCCCCCCGGACCTTGCCATCGTTCCGACGCCCTGCACGCGGACGGTGAGGGGGCTGAGCCCCTAGATGTCGGCGTCTTCGGGGCTTACACGGTCGGCGCCGGGCAAAAAGCGTAGGGAGACGGAATTCACGCAGTGACGCTCGCCCGTAGGCCCGGGCCCGTCGGGAAACACATGCCCGAGGTGTCCTGCGCAGCGCGCGCAGCGGATCTCCACGCGACTCATGCCGTGGCTTGCATCCTCGCTGCGTGCTATGTGTTCGGGATCGAAGGGGCGGCTGAAGCTGGGCCACCCCGTCCCCGACTCGAATTTGTCCTGGGACCGAAAGAGTGGCAGGGCGCAGAGCCGGCAGACGAATGTTCCGGCGGCGTGTTCGTGCAGCAATCCCCCACAGAAAGGCGTCTCGGTGCCCGAGGCGAGCAGCACGCGACGCTCCTCCGGGGTCAGATCTTTGACGCGTCGCTCGTAGACGATCGGGGGTAGCGGTGAGAGGTCGTAGCCGGAGACCGAATAGTGTTTAGGCTTGTCATGATTCATGGCAGTAGGCTCAGGGTAAGGGCTCGTCGCGTAGCATATGTCGGAAATACCGGCGCAGCTTCTCGACCTTGGGGGTTGCCACATGCGCGATGTAGGGCTGCGACGGGTGGCAGGCGGCATAATTATTGTGGTAGCTCTCAGCCGGGTAGAAGGGCTGTTCCGTCACTACCTCGGTCACGATCGGGTCCTTGAAGACTTGGTCATGCGTCAGATTCTCGATGGCGGTCAGCGCCGCGACCCTTTGTTTCTCATTGACATAGAAGATGACGGAGCGATATTGCCGCCCGTGATCGTTGCCTTGTTTATCCTTTTGGGTCGGATCGTGCGCCACCGAGAAGAACACCTTGAGTAGATCTTCATAGCTTACGCGTCGCGCGTCGTAGGCGATGCGCACGGCCTCCGCGTGATCGGTACGTCCCGTGCAGACCTGCCGATAATCCGCGGTCTCGCGCGTTCCGCCACAGTATCCGGATTCGACTTCCACGACGCCCTCCAGTTCCCGAAAGACGGCCTCTACGCACCAAAAGCAGCCGCCAGCCAAAATGGCGGTATCGAGGGTGTTGTCGGGAGTGGCCTTGCGGGGTTCCGTCATGTCCCTTGTCTCCTTATAGGATGCTACCGGAATATCCCTCCCGTTTAGATCTTGGGGATGATAGCGCCTCTTGGCCTTGGTGTTTAAGTGTCGACCGGCGGATCATCCTACCGGATACGCTTCTGGCCCTACCGCTCTCCAGAGTATGCCAGTGTCCGAACCGGATCGCATCGGCATTCATGGGACGCACTATGCCTGCCTTTGGATGGCGCGTCCAAGGGGGTTCGGCTTGGCAAGGTCTTACGCGCGGCGCTAGAATAGGGGCACACAAGGAGTCCAAATCCAGTCTCTGGGCGGGAGTTACCGGGTGTTTGCCGGCCATCACCCGAGAGAGGCAAGCGAAGTTCGCGCGCGTCTGGGCCCGTGTCGGGATAGGCCTCTTGCGGTCAGGGGGAACAAGCTACACGGGCCTGGTAAGAACGAGTTTTGCGGAGCCACCTGGGGCGACCAATTCGCGCCTGGGGCGCCTGGTGGATGTTGCGGGCGTTTGACCAGATGCGATAAGGCGGCCGGCGCGCACCGTAAGGTGCGACGCCGGGAAGCCCGCTATCCCTAGAAGGACAAAACGCTTCTGTCCGCTGATATGGTCGGTCCAGGCCATGCGTCGGGAACAGTGGCGCGTCGTGTTTCCGATGTGAGGCGCGGATTCCCCCGGGGCGACTCACGCCGAGCGATATGTAGCCGGAGATCCCTTCCCGCTGGGAATGGGGGGTAGCCTAGGTAAAGCCCTCGAACCCCGAGGCGCGTCGGTCGCTAGGGCCGAGAACCCGCGGGTATCAGCTTGTCACCCCCGTCCTTGACGGGGGTGACGCAGGCTGATGATTGTCGATGGATTTAGGAACGGTTCTTTGAGTATGCAGGCAATGTCAGGGTCCAATGGGCCCCGTTGGTCAGTGAACGATATCGCCTACGACAAGGTCGACCGGGCCGCGATCGTAGATCAACTCGATTGGTTTTATCTCGTGGCAGCCTCGTCTTTCGTCGAGATTCTTTCGGATCTCTACGCGCGGAATCTCGGCGACTATTATGCTGGGGACGAGGAGGCGTGTGCTTGGCTTGCGGACAAGTGGGGGCCCGAGGAGATACAGCATGGCGAGGCCTTGAAGCGCTATGTGCAAACCGTGTGGCCGGACTTCGACTGGCAACGGGGATTCGACGGCTTCCAGGCGGATTATGCGCCGTATTGCCAGACGGCGCTCCTTGGACCGACACGCGCCTTGGAGATGGCGGCCCGTTGCGTGGTGGAAACCGGGACCGCGAGTTTTTACGCCATGTTGCGGGATGCGAGCCCGGAGCCCGTGCTTGCGACCGTGGCCGGTCACATTCGCGACGACGAGATCGGTCATTACAAGGGCTTTTATCGCTTCTACCGAGACTATCAAAAGCGCGACCCCCATTCGCGCTGGCGGGTCGCGCGCGAGCTCTGGCGGCGGGTCGTCGAGGTCGACAGCGAGGACGCCTTTCTGGCCGTGAAGAACGTGAGCATCGTGCATAAGCCAGGCACCGCGTTCACGCGTGAAGATTTTCGTGGCTTCCGCGACCGCATACGCGCCTGGATGCGGGTCCATTACCCCTTTCAGTCGGCGGTCAAGATGCTTCTGAAGCCGCTCGACCTGCCCGGGCCTTTGCAAAGGCTGGCGGTCCCCCTCATCGTGAGGGGTGTGCGCCGCATCGTCTAGGCAAGGCCCTGTGCTTGCCGAAAGGTGGTGTGGTCAGCGCGCGGCCTCGGCGCTGGCAAGTCGGGTGAAGTGGATGAGGACACCGGCGGCGTTGCGTTCGACATACTCGATGGCGATGGCGCGGCCATAACGCTGCTCCATCTGCTGCAGGAGGGGGAGAGGGTCGTGGTCGTTGCGGAACGCCATGGCCTCGCCAGGGTTGAGCGCGTCCAGGGCACCAAAGATGGCGGCGTGCCGGAACCGTTTCGCAATCCCTCGGGCATCGAAGGGATAGGTGCGATCATCGCGAAGGTGGTTATGGGCGATAGTCATAAGCGCGGGTCTCCAGTCGGTCATGATGAGGGTCGGCACGCCCGCTTGGGGCGCGTGCGGCCCGTGGCGTAATACTTGACTGCGAGAGTCAGGTAATCCTTGACCGCGGTCAAGAGGCGTGGCTCGCGCGCCGGAAGGTTTCGATACAGGCGGCTTGTGCCATGGCTTGTGCGGGTGCAGAATACCCTTACATACCAAAAGGAACAGTCATGACCCGCCGGCCGCTTCCCCTTCGCCTCGTGCCCGCCCGCCATTTGATGGCGGTGGTACTGGTCGTACGCGTAGCGAACGCCGGCGGCCAGATCGACCTTTTGTAAAACGTCCTCTCAATCCGCCGGCCCATCCGCCGGCGGATATCTCTGCTTACCCGTTCGGCGGACTCCGGCTTCATCTCAAGGAGTCGAAACATGTCTACCACTGGTGCCGAACTGCTCGTGACCTTGCTCGAGTCTCACGACGTGCGTCTCGTGGCCGGCATCCCGGGCGGGACCATTCTTCCGATCTATGATGCCCTGGCCCGCTCTACGCGCATCCGTCATGTGCTGGTTCGCCACGAGCAGGGGGCGGGCTTCTTGGCTCAGGGTTATGCGCGCGCGACTGGTCGCGTCGGCGTGTGTCTCGCCTCGTCGGGCCCAGGTGCGACGAACCTTCTGACCGCTGTCGCTGATGCCATGCGGGATTCCATTCCGCTGGTGGCTATCACAGGGCAGGTCCCGCGCGCCCTGATCGGCACCGATGCCTTTCAGGAGGTGGACACCTGCGCGCTTGCGCGGGTGGTCACCAAGTTCAGTGCCATGGTGGAAAGCGCGGACGATCTTGCCGATATCGTCACGACCGCGTTTCACGAGGCCTTGTCGGGTCGGCCGGGGCCTGTGTGGATCGATATTCCGAAGGATGTGCAGACGGACATCGTGTCGTGCGGGCGCGAGCGCCCTCGGCCTCGGCCCGCGGCGCTGCGCCCCGCGCCAGCGAATGCAGCCTTAAGGCAGGCGGCGGAGGTCATCGGGGCGGCGGAGCGCCCGGTCCTGTATCTCGGCGGAGGGCTTATCCATGCCGAGGCTGCGGCACAGGCCCGCGCCCTGGCCGAAACTCAGGATGCGGCCTCGGTGATGACCTTGATGGCGCTTGGCACTTTGCCCAAGGGGCATCCCCTGTCCTTGGGGATGTTGGGCATGCATGGCTCCCATGCCTGTCATGCCGCACTGCGTGAGACCGATCTCCTGATCGCCTTGGGGGCGCGTTTCGATGATCGGGCGACTGGAAGGCTCGACGCCTTTTGTCCCCACGCCAAAGTGATTCATGTGGATGTCGACGGTCGTGAGCTGGGCAAGCTGCGCGCGCCCGACATTGCGCTCGAGGGCGATCTGGGCGATGTCTTGACGGCGCTTGGGCCGATGCTCGTGCCGCGCGAACGTCCGGCGTGGCGCGCCCGGATTGCCGCTTTGCGTGCCGACCATCCGGAGACCGATGACAAAACCGAATCCCACAAGCTCATGGGGCGTATTGCTGCGGCGGCGCCCGCCGAGGCGCTCGTTGTGAGCGATGTCGGCCAGCATCAGATGTGGGTGGCCCAGTATTATCCGTTGCCGGGGGCGCGGCGCTGGCTTACCTCCGGCGGGCTTGGCACTATGGGCTTTGGGCTGCCCGTGGCGATCGGGGCGGCGCAGGCGCGACCCCAGGCCCCGGTCATTTGCTTTACGGGGGATGGCGGGCTTTTGATGAATATCCAGGAGCTTGCCACGGTCGCCGAGTTGGATGCGAACGTGAAGATCATCGTCCTTGACAATCAGTCGCTCGGGCTCGTCGCCCAGCAACAGACCCTGTTTTATCGATCACCCGGATTCGGTTCCCGTTTCGAGCAGGTGGCCGACTACGTGATGATCGCTCGGGGTTTCGGCATACCGGCCTTCGATCTCGGGCGCGATGGCGAAGGGTCGGCGTTCTGGCGGGATGTCTTGACGGCCCCCGGACCTTGTCTCGTGCGGGTTCCCATAGATGCCCGCGAGCAGGCCTTACCGATCGTGCCCCCGGGTGCCGCTCATTGGGAAGCGATCGGGGGATAGCCGAGGAAATTTTGATACTCTTGCAGCGCGCGGGCCTGGGGCTGCGGCTCGGACCGATCGGGCGTGACCTCTCCCTATACCCCTTAACGGGGGCGAGGCGGCCTCGCGTCACTGTCTCATCGTACGCGTTTTGTAATCTATCCGGAGGAACCATGGCCACCGCTGTCTTGTCTGCCGTCGAATTCGCATGCCGGATGCCCAAGGCCGAATTGCATGTCCACATCGAAGGGACGCTGGAGCCCGATCTCGCCTTCGCGGCCGCGCGTCGCAACGGGCTGCTCTTGCCCTATCCAAGCGAAGAGGCCCTGCATGCCGCCAAGGCGTTTACCGATCTTCAATCGTTCCTCGACCTCTACTATGCGTGTGCCGACGTGCTGCGCACGAGCCGGGACTTTGCCGATCTCATGGTGGCCTATCTCGAGCGTGCGCACCGTGACGGCGTGGTTCACGCCGAGATATTCTTCGATCCCCAGACCCATACCGCGCGTGGCGTCCCTTTCGATGTCGTTATGGAGGGACTGAACGCCGGACGTGTCGAGGGCGCGCAGCGTTTCGGTATCGGCAGCCGCTTGATCCTCTGTTTTCTGCGCCACTTGAGTGAGGATGAGGCGTCTGCGACGCTCACTCAGGCCCAGCCGTTTTTGGATGACATCGACGGATTCGGGCTCGATTCCTCGGAGCGTGGTCACCCTCCCTCGAAGTTTGCGCGCGTGTTTGCGCGCGTACGTGCGTTCGGAAAGCCTGTCGTGGCCCACGCCGGGGAGGAGGGGCCGGCCTCGTATATCACCGAGGCGCTCGATCTTCTGGGGGCAGTCCGCATCGATCACGGGGTTCGCGCCGTCGAGGATCCGGCGGTCGTTCGACGTCTGGTCGCGGAGGGCGTTGCGCTCACCGTCTGTCCCTTGTCGAACGTGCGACTGTGCGTGTTTCCCACCATGAAGGATCACGTGTTGCCGGCTTTGATGGCAGCCGGTGTGCGGGTGACCATCAATAGTGATGATCCAGCCTACTTTGGCGGCTATATGAACGACAATATCCGTGCCGTGGATGCCGCCTTCGGCTTTGATAGCGCGACATGGGCCACGATCGGACGCACCAGCATCGAGGCGAGCTTCGCCGCACCCGCTGACAAGGCCCGTTGGCTCGCGGACATCGAGCGCCTGGCCTCGGCGTCGGTCTAAAATCCTGATCAGCGTGGGACGGTTTCGTCGGTGTCGGCGAGGCCGTCCTGGAACACGCGGCTTGGGGTGATATCGGCAGCCTCCAGGGTCATGAGATCGTGTTTGGTGAGGCGCTTAGGCCTGAGGGCGAAGAGCCGGTTGGCTTGTCGCAGGCGGGCGCGGTCGAGGGCGTTGCGGATCGAACGGGCATTGGCAAAATGGCCGAGCTTCATGCGCAGGGGGATGTATTCCGCAAACGCCTTTTCCGCGTCGGGGCTGAATCGGTAATTCTGTTCCGCCAGCATGAGCTTGCCGATCGCCATGAGTTCCGCGGGCGAGTAGTCCGGAAAGTCCACATGGTGGGCGATACGTGATCGCATGCCGGGGTTGCTCAGGAAAAAGCGATCCATCTTGTCCCTGTAACCGGCCAGTATCACCACGAGATCATCGCGATTGTTTTCCATGACTTGCAGCAGGATCTCGATGGACTCCTGTAGATC
>JAKAXK010000084.1 GCA_021827145.1 Pseudomonadota bacterium | reverse complement strand
CTTCAGCCTCGCCCACATAGCCGTCATAAGGGCTCGCGGCCTTCTTACGAGGGGCCGTACGCGCGGCCGGATCTTCCTTCACTTCAACGAACTCTTCGTCACCGGAAGCGGCCACCGTCGTCACGGCGGCGCGGCCTTCGAGGACCGCGTCGGCCATGGTGCGGGCGTAGAGGGTTATGGCGCGACTGGCATCGTCGTTACCGGGAATGACGTAATCCACGCCGTCGGTCTTGCAGTTCGAGTCGACCACCGCCACCACCGGGATCTTGAGCTTATTGGCCTCGTTCACCGCGATATACTCGTGGCCCACGTCGATCACGAACAAGGCGTCCGGTAGGCTCGGCATATCCTTGATACCGCTCAGACTCCGATCCAGTTTGGCGCGCTCGCGCTCCAGCGTCAGTGTCTCCTTCTTCGACAGTTTCTCGGCCGCGCCACCCTCGGCGAGCAGTTCCTCGAGCCGCTTCAGGCGCTCGATCGAGCGGCGTACCGTTTTGTAATTCGTCAGCATGCCACCCAGCCAGCGATGGTCCACATAGGGACAACCGGCCCGGATCGCCTCGGCCCGCACGATCTCGGCGGCCTGGCGCTTGGTGCCCACAAACAGGATCGTGCCCTTGTTCGAGGCGAGTTTGCGCACGAATGTCGCCGCCTCGGCCAACATGGGCAGCGACTTCTCGAGATTGATGATATGGATGTTGTTGCGCTCACCAAAGATATAGGGGCGCATTTTCGGGTGCCAGAACCGGGTCTGATGGCCAAAATGACAGCCAGCCTCTAGCATTTCACGCATTGTGACGTTAGTCATGACATATCTCCGAACGGGTTTGTCCACCGCAGGTCCCGGACGTCGACCCCGCGCCTTTATAAGGCTCGGGGCACCCGAACGCCGTGACGACCTGCGTGCGATAGTCCCTCAAAACGAGGGCGCGAGGGGAATCCTCGCGTGGCGGCATGCTACCATGAGTAAAAGCTTGGTAACAGTGCGCATCGTCCAGGCTGGCGCTGGACGCACCGGCGCCCCCGTGCGCGACGGTTGAACGCCGGACGCAAAGCACCGACAATAAGCCATCACTCACGCGGCTCGACCCCGGGAACCCAAGACCCCTGATGGCCATAACGATCAAGACCGAAAGCGAGATCCAGAAGATGCGCGTGGCCGGCCGCCTGGCCGCCGATGTCCTCGAGATGATCGTCCCCTATGTCACGCCCGGCGTGACCACGGACGATCTCGATCGTATCTGTCACGACTATATGGTGAATACCCAAAAAACGATCCCGGCACCCCTCAATTATCACGGCTTCCCGCGCTCGATCTGCACCTCGGTCAACCATCAGGTCTGCCACGGCATACCGGGCAACCGCACGTTGAAACGCGGCGACATCCTCAATATCGACATCACGGTGATCAAAGACGGCTACCATGGCGACACGAGCCGCATGTTTTACGTCGGGGAGCCCTCGGTCGCCGCGCGTCGCCTGACGGAAACGACCTACGAGTGCATGGTGCAGGGCATCCGTATGGTGCGTCCGGGTATACGCCTGGGCGACATAGGGCACGCCATCCAGACCCTGGCCGAGAGCCGCCACTACTCGGTGGTGCGCGAATACTGCGGGCACGGCATAGGCCGCGGCTTCCACGAAGACCCCCAGGTCCTGCATTACGGAACACCCGGTACCGGCGTGACCGTGGAGCCCGGCATGATCTTCACGATAGAACCCATGATCAATCAGCGTGGCGCCGGGGTCAAACTGCTACCGGACAACTGGACGGTCGTCACCCGGGATCACGGCCTGTCCGCCCAATGGGAACATACCGTGCTTGTCACGCCCACAGGGTACGAGGTCCTGACCCTGCGCTCGGACGAGGCGATCTAGGCCCGGCCCTTGACCGCCACCAGCGCGCCACTGCCCCCAAACCCCGACATCGCGCGATTCCGCGAGGCCTTGCAAGCCGGCGACGCCCGCCTGCGCGCGGCCCACGAGGCCGAATTGCCCCGTCGCCGCCGGGGCCTCGGGCTCCAGACCCTGCGCCTGCGCACGGCCTTGATCGATGACATCCTGTCGCGCGCCTACACCGAACACGAACACAAGCTCCCGGACCAGACCGCCTTCGCGCTGGTGGCGGTCGGGGGCTATGGGCGCGGCGAACTCCACCCGGCATCCGATATCGATCTGCTGTTGCTACAGGACAGCCCGCGCTATGACAAAAGCCAGGCCTTCGCCGAATCCTTCCTGCGTTTCCTCTGGGACATCGGGCTCACCGTGGGTCATAGCGTGCGCTCGGTGCGCGACTGCCTGCGCGTCGCGCGCTCCGACGCGACGGTCATGACCAACCTCATGGAGGCGCGCCTGCTCATGGGCGACGAGGCGCTCCTCGCCCGTCTCGTGCACGAACTGGCCTCCCCGCAGCTCTGGCCGAGCGCGCGCTTCTACGAGGCCAAGCTGGCCGAACAGAAGGCCCGCTACGCGCGCTACGATGATACCGGCTACAACCTCGAGCCAAACGTCAAGGAAGGCCCCGGCGGCCTGCGCGACATCCACATGATCGGCTGGATCGCCCAGCGTCATCTCGGAACCGCCGACCTCCACGACCTCGTCAAGATCGGCTTCCTTGGCGAACGCGAATACCGCTCGCTCATCGACGCCCGGAATTTTCTCTGGCAGGTGCGTAACGGCCTGCACTTCCTTGCCCACCGCCGCGAGGATCGCCTCCTATTCGACCATCAGCGCACGCTCGCCCTTCAGATGGGCTACGTCGACCGCCCGGGACGGCGCGCCGTCGAACAATTCATGAAGCGCTACTATCGGACCATCAAGCAGGTCCAGCTCCTGAACGAGATCCTGCGTCAGCATTTCGCCGAGGCCCTCCCCGGCGGCAAACGCCCGGTCCTGAAAACCCTCACGCCGGAATTCCGCGCCCGCAACGGCTTTCTGGAGACCGTCGACGCCCATGTCTTCGCCAAGAATCCGCGCGCCATGCTGGGCCTCTTTCGGGTCCTGCAGGACCACCCGGAACTCCAGGGCGTGCGCGCCGCGACCATCCGCCTCCTGCGCGCCCATCTCCCCTTGATCGACGGGACCTTCCGTAAGGATCCGGAAACCCAAAAGGCCTTCCTGGCCATCCTGCGCGCCCCGTCGGGCATCACCAAGGCCTTGCGGCGCATGAACGCCTATGGCGTCCTCGGCGCTTATATACCCGCCTTCGGAAAGATCGTGGGGCAGATGCAGCACGACCTCTTCCACGTCTACACGGTCGACGAGCACAGCCTGTTTGTCCTGCGCAACGTGCGGCGCGTCATGGTGGCCGCGTTCGCCCACGAGCTGCCGATGACAAGCGAGGTCGCGCGTTCCCTCGCCAAGCCCGAGCGGCTCTATCTCGCCGCCCTCTTTCATGACATCGCGAAGGGCCGCGGCGGCGACCATTCGCGTCTTGGGGAGGCCGAGGCACACGCGTTCTGCCAACGTCTGGGGCTCAGCGACTACGACACCCAGTTCGTGGCTTGGCTCGTGCGCCATCACCTGATCATGTCATGGACCGCGCAACATACCGACATCTCCGACCCGCAGGTGGTCTCCGACTTCGCCCGCTTCGTCGGTGATCGTGAGCACCTGGATAATCTCTATGTGCTCACCGTCGCCGATATCCGCGGCACCAGCCCGACGGTATGGAACGACTGGAAGGGCAAGCTCCTCGCGGGCCTCTACCGCGACACGACCCGGGTCCTGCGTCGTGGGATCGGCGAAGCCATCGACGTCGACGCCCGCATCGCCGACGCGCGGCGCAACGCCTTACAGTTTCTGGGCGACTGCGCGAGCCCCGAGGCCATCGAACGGCACTGGGCGCGCATGGACGCTGACTACTTTCTGCGCCACGATGCCGAGGCCCTGGCGTGGCACGCCTGCGCCATCGCCGGCGCGACCGAAAGTGCGCCGCCCATCGTAGAGGCACGCGTGCGCCCCGACCAGACGGCCGTCGAGTTCCTGGTCTTCAGTCCCCTGAGCGATGAATTCTTCGCCGTCCTTACGGGCAGCCTCGATCGCATGAACCTCTCCATCGTCGATGCGCGCATCCACATGGCATCGGGTTATGCCCTCGACTGCTTCGTCGCGCTCACTCCCAACGGTGTCCTGCCGGCCCAACGCGAACTCGCGCAGATGCGCGAACAAGTGCGCGTCGACCTCGCCGCAGGATTTCGCGAGTCAGCGGCCCGCCCCTTGCCCCGCGCGCTGAAAAACTTCCCGATCGAGACCGAGATCAACTTCTCGTCGACCGCCAACGGTCAGCTTACAGTCATGGAAGTGATCGCCCAAGACCGTCCGGGGCTGCTCCATCAACTGGCCTTGGCGCTCTACGCGAACCGTACCCGCATCGTCACCGCCAAGGTCGGGACCTTCGGCGAGCGCGCCGAGGACGTGTTCTTCCTCACCGACGAACATGGCAAGCCCTTCGGACGGGGATCCTCGCAACGCCTCACGGACCTTGCTCATGCCATCCGTGCCCGCATAGACGGTCCGATCCCGGAAGCCGCCACACAGAGCGGCCCGCGTAATCCCTTCTGAAGACGCAGCGGTACCACGCCCGAGCCTCCCAAAACAACGCCCTCGCCCTAGGTGCGCCGGTTTTGCGCAAGGTCTTCCCGATCTTCGCTCACGGCCCACCGGGCCTGTGGCCGTGGCGCGCCGGATGACCCGTAGCCCATAGTCAATCTGGCATACTTTGTTGCGGATTGTCACGTAGGCTTAAGTAATCGAGCCACCATTGCTTTAGATCGAGGGACTGCTTATAGGTCAATGCCTCATCGGAGACCGCTTCGCAGAAACGAAATTCTATGGCGCGCGGATTAGGGGTACCACAATCGTTAAGTTTTTCTTGAAACCTCTTTTTGATGGTCTCCGCATAGACGGCCCGCACGAGGGCGCCTAAGGGCTTTACGGCATCCACAAGTACTTTATCGAGCCCCGCATCCTTAAGACAAGCCTGGAAAGCTTCCGAAAAGGTCGCGCGCCGCGTGGCTTCGATGGATTTCCGGTTCGCAGCGACGTCCGGGATCGACACGTCCCCCGCAGGCCTTCTGCCGCCAGCCCATAGGCCGTTACGGGCGGCCACGCGAGCGCGACCCGACGCAACACACGGCCCTCCGGCAACCCATTGGTTAAAGCCGTCCCATATGTTATAAATGCGTCTTATTCTCATTTACGAGAGACTGTCATGGCACGCTGCCCGTCCCTACCTTGCCTCGCGATCCTGCTGGCGATCTTCACCGCTTCCTTCACCGCGCGCGCCGACTGCGAACCCGCACACATCACCCGGGCGCTCGGCATCGAAGAGTCGTGGCTTGAGAACGCGGCCTCCCTCACCTGGCAGGGCGGCCAGACCTTCGCCGCCGGGGCCGACCTCGCCTTCAACCGGAATATCGGTATGGAGCTCGACCTGCCGACATGGGACGCCGTCTCTCATGCCGTGTCGCCCGCCATCGGCGCGGGACTCAAGGTGCGCCTCTACGGACCCTGCCAGCCCCACAGCTCCGCAACCTATGTGACGGCCGAGCTGGAAGGTCAATACAACACCCGGGCCCGCCCGGCACCGCCGGGGCAAGGCGACTTGATCGCAGGCCAGATCGAATGGGCGGTCATACGCCCCGCGGGCTTCTTTCAGGGCGAGATCGGCCGCAGCGTGGCCTTGGGGGTCGGTGGCCTGCCGGGCTGGTTCATCAACGCAAGCCTTGGGCGGCGTTTCCACCTCGTGACCCTCCAATGCGAATTCGAGGTCGACAACACCCTGCCACCAGGACCCTACGGCACGATCGAAGGCAGCGTAGGGCCGCAGATCGCTTTCTGGCTCACTCCCTCCTGGCTCCTGGCCCTGGGTGAGCAGCGGACCTTTACACGCGTCCCGGCGACGCCCCGATACTCCACCTGGCTGCTCCTGGAACGGGAATTCGATTGACGGCCCGCAACGGCCGATTGCCCATCCCTCGGGCCTACGCCCACGCCTCGCAGGCGGTGCGCTATCACCCTTTGATGGCAAGCCCGCTATGCGAGCGGCCGTAGGCGATATAGACGACCATGCCGATCACAAACCACACGACGAACCGTATCCAGGTAATAAGCGGTAGGTTCAGCATGAGATAGATACAAAAGGCCATGCCCAGCAGCGGCACCAAGGGGCTTCCGGGGGCCCGAAACGGTCGCGGGAGATCGGGCCTGGTGAAACGCAGCACCAATACGCCCGCGCATACGATGGCGAAGGCCGAGAGCGTGCCGATATTCACAAGCTCCGCCACATAGGCGATGGGCGTGAATCCGGCGATGAGCGCCATGAGCACGCCACAGATCAGGATCACGCGCGCCGGGGTCTGGGTGCGCGCATGGACGGCGGCGAATACCGGCGGCAACAAGCCATCGCGCGCCATGGCCAGAAAGATGCGCGTTAGTCCGTAGAAGAGCACAAGCATGACGCTCGTGAGCCCGACGATGGCGCCGATACCGATCAAAAGCGCCACAAACGGGTGACCGAGGCTCAACATCGATTGCGCAACCGGTGAGGCACTATTGAGTGTGAAATAGGGAACGATGCTGGTCAAAAGCCCCGAGACCACGATATAGATGAGGGTACAGACGAAGAGCGAGACGATGATGCCGATGGGTAGGGAACGGCGCGGATTGCGGGTCTCCTCGGCCGCGGTGGAGACGGCATCGAACCCGATATAGGCAAAGAAGATCAGCGCCGCGCCATGCATCACACCAGGCCAACCAAACGGCATGAACGGGTGCCAATTGCCGGGCGTCACATGAAACGCCGCGACCGCGATAAACAGACCTATCACGGCAAGCTTCACAAGCACCATGAGGCCGTTCAGGGCCGCGCTCTGACGAACCCCGGCGACCAGCACCAGACTCAAGACCAGAATGATCAGCGCCGCCGGGGCATTCACGAAGCCCCCTGTCGCCGCCTGTTTCGCGATCGCCGCCGGAACCCGATGGTGAACCAGCGCAAGCCCCCACGCCGCGACCGCGTCGATATTGACCTTGGTGAAGGCAAGCGGCAGGTGCAGACCCACCGCCGTGAGCGCGTTCTTCACATACCCCGACCAGCCGATTGCGACCGCCGATGTCGCCACGCCGTACTCCAAAACGAGATCCCAGCCGACGACCCAGGCGACGACCTCGCCCAAGCCCGCGTAGGCATAGCCATAGGCGCTCCCGCTCCCCCCGACGGCCGCGGCCAGCTCCGCGTACGAGAGCGCCGTGAACGCGCAGGCAAGCCCCGAAATCAGAAACGACAGGACGATCGCAGGCCCGGCGTCGAGGGCCGCAGCAACGCCGGTCAGGACGAAGATCCCCGCCCCTATGATGCCGCCGATCCCCAGGAATATGAGATCCATGGTGGTCAAACAGCGGCGCAAGCCGGTATCGGCGTGCGGCTCCCCAATGGCCTTGGTCCGAAACCAGCTTTTGAGCCCCCCCACGGCTAGAACCGAAGAGCTCTGGGGCGGATCGCGGTGGTCTGCGCGGCGCCCGCCGCCATCAAAACCTCCCACTCGGCATCGTTCCTGGCCCCGCTATTCTTTTTCCTGGCCCCATGCCCGTTGAGGCAGGAGCCCGACCACCGGGTGCGCACGCCGCGCTGCGCGCCCACTACGATCCGCGCCTGTTCTGGGTCTGACATCACGACGATCTCCCGCAATTCATGTCTGGTTTCCGGACACACCGGCCGCAGCCTCTCCATGCGTCGGCGGCTCGCGCCTACCACCGCAACCCTCCCGACGATACTTCGGGCGTCCCGGTGGCGGGCCTCTCATTATCAGCACGGGGACATCATACAACGCCACTCTAAAATCCCTATACCTAGCCCGAGGGAATGCGCAGCGAGGTACCCGCTTGCAGATCCCCGCGCAGATCATTGGCGGCGCGCAAGGCGGCGATCGAGACATGAAAGCGCTGGGCGATACCGGAGAGTGTCTCCCCGGCCCGCACCACATGGAGGCGCGGGCCGGGGCTCATACCGAGGCGTGCCCGCAGCCGCGGCGCGTCGCGCATGATGCCCTCCCACACGGCATGAGCGAGTCGCTCGTCATAGGGGGGGCTATCGAGGTCACGTGCCTCGCGCGGGTTCGAGATAAAGGCGGTCTCGATCAATATCGATGGAATGGTCGGTGACAACAACACCATGAAATTCGCCTTTTCCACATGATGCACATGCAGCGGACCCACAGCACCCAGCGCCCGCAACACATCGCGCGCGAGATCATAGCTCGCGCGGCGCGTGCCGTTTTGGGTCATATTGAGTAGGATGTTGTGCAAGAAGCCACCGCCGGCCCCGAAATGAAGGGCCCCCATCTGATCCGCCGCATTTTCACTGTGGGCCAGCCACCGCGCCTCACGACTCACGCCGTGCTGCGACAAGATGAAGACCTCCGCGCCACGGACGTTCATCCCTTCGGGCTCCGGAAGGGCGTTGGCATGGATCGAGATGAAGGCCGCCGCGTGATGGCTCTGCGCAAGCGCCACGCGTTCACGCAGAGGGACATAGTAATTGCCGCGACGCGTCAGGAAGGCATGGAAGCCCGGAGTGGCGTCGATGAGCGACGCCAGATCGCGTGCGATATGCAAAACCACATTCTTCTCGCAAATACCGTCAATCCCACAGGCCCCCCGATCGACCCCGCCATGCCCGGGATCCACGGCGATCACGATGTCAGGCGGCGCGGTCGGCGGCGCAATGCGCAGCTCCGTGCCGCCCCGCAGTGCCACGGCGTGTGGCTGCCCCTTCGTCTTGGGCGATGACGGCCCACCGGGGCCACCCAGGGAGAGCGTAAGCCCGCCTGGCAAGGCGCTGATCGCGTAAGGGACCATGCGACTGAGATCAAGCACGATGCGCACCATCCCGTCGCGATGTCTGAAGGCGCGGATGTCCTTTAAGGGCCCGGTATGTTCGGGCCACATCGCGCTCGGTTTTGGTAGCACGACACCATGCAGATCGACTACGACCCGCGCCGGATGGCTCAGGGAGAACGATCGCCAGACCACATGACGGCTATTGAGGAGACGTACGATGAGCGCATGCGGTCCGACGCGCACGAGGGGCCGGCCGATGCGCGTCGCGGCCTGGGCGAGTGCGGCCCAGAAGAACAATCCCGCCACCAGTATTACTATAAATCGCTGCTTCACGGCCTTAGGCAGTCTACCACCTCGTCCCCCCGTGGCGATATTCCGCGCAGATGGGCTTGCCGTTCATGATCGGTGAGCGCGAGGGAAACGTCAACATCCGGCCGCCAAAGACCCTCGGCGCGCTCGGGCCACTCCACGAGCATGAGCGTGCGCGCATCGCCATAATCCCACCAACCGAGCCCCTCCAGCTCAGTTGGCGCGCGCAGCCGATAGAGATCGGCGTGCACGACCCGCAGCGCGCCCAAGTCATATTCCTCGATCAAGGTATAAGTCGGGCTCTTGATAGGACCTGCGGCCCCCAGGGCCGTGAGGATGGCGCCGGCCAGCGTGGTCTTGCCGCAACCGAGATCCCCGCGCAAGGCCACTTGGTCGCCGGCGCGCAGGACGCGCGCCAACGCGCCCCCAAGACGCCCCGTGGCCTCGAGGTCGGGCAAGGACACGATCATGCCCACACCCCTAAGGCCTCGCGCAAGCGCGCGGCGACATCGGAGGCCAAGAGCCCTCGCGCGGGACCGGATCCCTGCGCGAGGTCACCGGCGCGGGCATGCACGAAAACCCCGAGGCGCGCGGCCGCGAGCCCGGACAGACCCTGCGCCATGAGCCCCGCAATGACGCCCGCCAGGACATCACCCATGCCGGCCGTCGCCATCCCCGCGTTGCCGAAGGGGCAGAGCCAAGTGGCATCGCCCCCGGCCACCAGGGTCCCCGCTCCCTTGAGGACCGACACCCCGCCATAGCGGCGCTGCAAGGCGGCCACCGCCGCCGGTCGGTCGGCGGCGATATCGTCACTCGTCACCCCAAGCAGGCGCGCCGCCTCCCCTTCATGCGGTGTGAGCACCCAGTCCGGTCGCGACTCGGGCGCGCGGGCCAGCCAATAGAGGGCGTCACCGTCGACCACCATGGGCAGACCCAGGGCACGGACCCGCGACCAAAGCGCCTGCCCCCAGGCGCCGC
>JAKAXK010000083.1 GCA_021827145.1 Pseudomonadota bacterium | reverse complement strand
ATCGCTAGCCTCGTCGGTAAGGTCGATATCCGCAAGCTCGAGGATTTCTCCCAGGATGACGCGGATGCGTACTCTTACGCGGGCGGTCTGAACGTGACTACGCAGGGCGTGCTCGAGTTCGTCGAGATGTTCAAGGCGCCCATCAAGATGTTACATCCCTTGCTGACGGCGACCCAAGAGGGGACCTACAACGGTACGGAGGGGTTTGGGGCCATGCCCTACCAGGGGATCATCCTGGCCCACAGCAACGAATCGGAGTGGGCGGCCTTTCGGAACAATAAGCGCAACGAGGCCTTCCTCGACCGTGTCTTCATCGTCAAGGTCCCCTACTGCCTGCGGGTGACCGAAGAGACGCTCATCTATCGCAAGCTCCTTGAAAACAGCGCCCTAAACGATGCCCCGTGCGCGACCGACACGCTCGAGATGTTGGCCCGGTTCTCGGTCCTGAGCCGCCTCAAGGATCCGGGGAATAGCAGTCTCTGGTCGAAGATGGAGATCTACGACGGCAAGACCTTGAAGGACCGCGATCAACAGGCCAAGAGCATGCAGGAATACCGCGACGTCGCGGGGGTCGATGAGGGGATGGACGGCATATCGACACGCTTCGCCTACAAGATACTGTCGCGGACATTCAACTACGACAGCGAAGAGGTGGCGGCCAACCCGGTCCATCTTCTGCATGTGCTGGAAACCCAAATCCGTGCCGAGCAGTTTTCGCCGGACCTCGAGGCCCGGTATCTCGGGTTTCTGAAGGACGAGTTGGCCTCGCGGTACGCCGAGTTCCTCGGGCTTGAGATCCAGAAGGCCTATCTCGAGAGTTACGGCGACTACGGGCAGAACCTGTTCGATCGCTACATCCAGTACGCCGACTTTTGGCTGCAGGACACGGAGTTTCGCGACCCCGACACAGGTCAGATCATGAACCGCACTTTGTTGAACGAGGACCTCGAGAAAATCGAGAAGCCGGCGGGGATCGCCAATCCCAAGGATTTCCGCAACGAGGTCGTGAACTTCGTGTTACGCGCCAAGGCCAATAATGGTGGCAAGAGCCCGGCGTGGACGAGCTACGAGAAGTTGCGAGTGGTGATTGAGAAGAAGATGTTCGCCAACACCGAGGATCTGTTGCCGGTGATATCGTTTGGCAAGAAGCGGACGTCCGAAGATGAGCGCAAGCATCACGATTTTGTGGTGCGTATGCAGGAAAAAGGCTATACCGAGAAGCAGGTGCGCTTGCTGGTGGATTGGTATATGCGTTACCGGAAGCATCATTAGAGGAATGAAGGTGGCGGCCCGGCCATCCGGGCGGCGGTTTTGAGGGAGGAGTGTCCATGAGCGTGATCATAGATCGGCGCAATTTGGGGACGCGCTCCAGCGCCAATCAGGATCGCCTGCAAAGGCGTGTACGCGGACGCGTCAAGGCGGCGGTCGAAAAGCTCGCACGCCAGCGCTCGCTCGGAGACATGCTCGATACCGAGCAGCCCATCGCCATTCCGACGAAGGATCTGCACGAGCCGAGTTTTCGGCGTGATATGCGTGATGCCGCCTGGGAGCAGGTTTTGCCAGGCAATAAGGAATTCCGGCGCGGTGACCGGCTCCCCAAGCCCCAAGGCGGCGACTCCGGGGACGGCGGGGACGACGAAGGGGCGGGAGCCTCCGACGGTCTGGGCGACGACGAAATCGCCATCGTGTTATCGGCCGACGAGTTTCTGTCCGTGCTCTTCGAGGGCCTCGAGTTGCCGAACCTTCGGCAGACACGCACCGAAGACATCCAGCTGGACCAGTGGCGCCGCGCGGGCTTCGTGAAAGATGGCAGCCCCTCACGCATGCATATCGGGCGCACGATGCGTACGGCCCGCGCGCGGCGCATGGCGTTGCGGTCGCGGAAGAAGGGCGAGCTCGAGGCGCTGCTGCAGCAGGCCGAGACCCTCGAAGAGGAGATCCGCACCCGGCATGGCCATGGCGAGGATACCAGCATAGAGCGATTCCGCCTCGACGAGATTCGGGAGGAGATCAAGGCCTTGGAGCGCAAGATCAAGGCCATACCGTTCATAGATGAGTCGGATCTGCGGTTCGCGCATATGGATCAGCAACCGCGCCCGGTGACGAGTGCCGTCATCTTTTGCGTGATGGATGTATCGGGCAGCATGGGCGACCTAGAGAAGGATCTGGCCAAACGCTTCTTCTTATTGCTGTATCTCTTTATTCACCGGCAGTACCGCTCCGTGGAGATCGTCTTCATAAAGCACCATGGAGAGGCCATGGAGTGCACAGAACAAGAGTTCTTCGGCGCCAAGGAAGGGGGAGGGACGCTCGTGTCGCCTGCGCTTGAGTTGGTCGAGGACATCATGGAGGAACGGTTTCCGGCCGAACATTGGAACATTTATCTGGCACAAGCCTCTGATGGCGACAACGCCCAGGATGACAACCGTTATGTGCAGGAGCGCGCGCTCGCACTGCTGCCGCGCCTGCGTAATATGTTCTATCTGGAGGTGAACCAGGATCAGGAAAGCGCGCTATCGCGTCTCTACAAGGCGATCGCCCAGGAATTCCCTGATCTCATGACCGCACGCGCCCGCCGGACTGAAGACATCTACCCCTTATTCCGGGCGCTTTTTACCCCCAAAAAGGGGCTTGCGCATGGTTGACGAAGGCGCGCTTCTTTTTACGGATAATGACTGGACCTTTGAGCGTATCGCCGTCGTCACAGAGCGTATCGCGGAGATCGCGGAGGCGGAGCTTGCGCTCGACACCTATCCAAACCAGCTGGAGGTGATCACCGCCGAGCAGATGCTCGACGCCTATGCCTCCACGGGCCTGCCGATGTATTACCCACACTGGTCGTTCGGGAAACAGCGGGCGATCGAGACCGGACAGTATCGGCGCGGCGAGATGGGGCTTGCCTACGAGCTTGTCATCAATAGCAATCCCTGTATCAGCTATCTCATGGAAGAGAACACCATGGTGATGCAGACCCTGGTCATAGCGCACGCCGCTTTTGGTCACAACGCATTTTTCAAGAACAACAGCTTTTTCCAGCAGTGGACGGATGCGGAAGGCATACTCGATTACCTGGAATTCGGCAAAAGTTATATCGCGCATTGCGAGGAGAAGTACGGCATCGATTCCGTCTCTGACGTGATCGATGCCGCCCACGCGCTGAGTCGTAACGCCATCGATCGGGCGCGCCGCCCCCAAAAACTCTCGACACGTGAGGAGGAAAGGAAGAGGCGCGAGCGCGTGGAGTTTATAGAGCAGCATCTCTCCGAGATCTGGCGCACGGTCCCTGGTGCGGCGGATGCTGCCATGGCGCCCCAAGAGGACCGTTTCCCGCGCGAGCCGCAGGAGAATCTCGTCTATTTCATAGAGAAGAATGCGCCGACGCTCGCGACATGGAAGAGGGAGATCCTGCGCATCGTGCGCAAGATCGCCCAGTATCTCTACCCGCAAGGGCAGACCAAGATCATGAACGAGGGGTTCGCCTGTTTCGTGCACTATCACGTCATGCATAGCCTGCACGATAAGGGGCTTATAAACGACGGGGCGCTGCTCGAGTTCTACGCGAGCCACACGGCGGTCACCTTCCAGCCCGATTTCGATAGTCGCCGCTATGGCGGCATCAATCCCTACACCCTAGGCTTCGCCATCTTCCAGGATATTAAGCGGATATGTCTTAATCCGACCCCCGAGGACAGGGAGTGGTTCGCATTCGCGGGCGATCCGGACTGGTTGAAGCAGATTCATTTTGCGATGCGCGAATTCCGCGACGAGAGCTTCGTTCTGCAGTATCTATCCCCCAAGGTGATGCGCGACCTACATCTCTTCGCTCTCGCCAACGACCCCAAGGAAGAGGCGTTCAAGGTCACGGCGGTGCACGACGATCAGGGCTACCATTACCTGCGCAGTGCGCTTGCGCGCCAGATCGCCGAGTCCGCGCGCTCACCCGACATTGAAGTCGTCGCCGTCAATCGTTGGGGTGATCGGCATCTGCATCTGAAGAAGATGGATGCCTACCCCTTGGATCAGGCGGAAGCCAAAAGGACCCTCGACCATGTCGCGCGGCTGTGGGGCTATGATGTGCATCTGGATGCGGGCGACGTTATCATGATCGCGCGCGCCAAGGCGGGCGCGTCCTAGTTGCCGTTAGAATTGCGCAGGCGTATGGGATGTAAGCGCAGCCGCATCTCCTGGGCTGCGAGGAGGCCCATCAGTTCATGGAAGTGCCGTTCCTCGGCAAACCAGGGAAAGGCGCGCGGGAAGGCCGGATCGTGCCAGCGTCGCGCGATCCAGGCATTGTAGTGCAGGAGCCGCAGGGTGCGCAGCGGTTCAATGAGGCGCAGCTCCATGGGATCGAAGTCGCGAAACATCTCGTAGCCTTGGATCAGGGAGGCAAGCGCCTCTTCCTGTTCGTCGGGATCCCCGGGGAGCAACATCCAAAGATCCTGGATCGCGGGTCCGTTCAGGCAATCATCGAAATCGACGATGGTGAGCGTCTCGCCGTCGGTGAGGACATTCCCCGCGTGGCAGTCACCGTGGAGGCGCAGAATCGGGGCGTCCACCGCCTCGAAGGTCTCGGCAATGCGATCACGCAGGCGGGCGGAGACGGCCAGAAACTCGGGGCGCAGTTGGGGCGGCAAAAAGGGGCAATCGGCCAGGGTGGTGATGGCGGGGTCGACGAAGGAGGCGGCATCCAGGGTCGGGCGCGCGGCGAAGCGTCCGGTCCCGGTCAAGTGCAAACGGCTGAGATGGCGACCCAGGGCACGGCGCTCGGCGGGGGTCTCGACATATCCGGCCCGTCCGGGCCGCCAGGGGAAGATCGCGAAACGATAAGGGCCTTCGCGCAGCAGCGTCTGGCCGGCGTGCGCAAGCGGTGGGACCCCCGGTATTTCCGCTGCCACCAGTTCTTCCAGAAAGCCGTGCTCCTCGAGGATGGCGGCATCACTCCAACGGCCCGGGCGATAAAACTTGGCCGCCCAAGGGACGGTCTCGGTCTCGATCTTGTAGACGCGGTTTTCGTAGCTGTTGAGGGCCTGGAACCCGCCTGTGGGTGTAAGGCCGGCGGTCTCCGCTGCGCTCAGAATGAGCTCCGGCGTGAGGTCGGCGTAAGGGGGCGCGGTCGCGGAATCGATAGGGTCGTGGCTCATTCCTCATTATACCGTTGATGGATGGCTTGAGGGTTTTTGTATGAGGCGCCCTGATTGGCTGATGGTGTGGGGTTAACGGGGAGCGTTTAGGATGGTGCAGCGTGAGGGCGTCCGGAGGGCCGCATCGAGGTGGGGCCGGGGCTTGCTCTTGGGGTGGCGCGAGGAGGGCTCGGGACCCGATCCGCTAGTGGGTCATGGGTCGGTCCGTGATCGGGGCACGGCCTAGGGGCTCTGCGCGTGCCGGACCGTGGCCACTCGCTAGCCTCAAGTTGCCCCGAGCGAAAGATGTTTTCCTGTGACCCTTCAATAGGTTGTGACAAAATCCCTGTTCCGCCCGTGCCTACACGGCGAGGGCGTCAATCAGATCCATCGCCCAGCGCTGGAGTGGATTCGGCTGGGTTGTCACCGTAAAGGCCGGGGCGTCCTTGTCAGCGGACGTACAACGCGTATTGCGCACGACCGTAGCGAGCTCCACAAGAAGCGTTGGGAAGCTGTGGATGGGCGTGCCATCCGCGTGGTGCCGGCGCGCGACCTTCGCTTTGGCCGCGGCGGAGCGTTCGGCCGGCGCCACCGGGTCCCGGGTGGCCTTGGCTACCTGATCCTCGTCGGCGAAGAGCAGCTCGCACCAAGCCTCCTTCAGGTGCCACTCGACATAGTAGGCGAGTAGGGAGAGGAAGATGTGAGCCCGAACCGGCCATGCCCCCACGCAAAGGGGGCATTGCGGGCCGCACGGCCCGTTGTCCATGGCCGGCAATGTCGAAAGGCGCGCTCGACCTGCGACAAGGATTTCTCGTCAGCGGGCCATGCGGGCGACGGAAGAGATTTTGTCATGATGTCATTCCGTGGTTATTATTATTCGAATCCTTTGGCATGAAGTGGGCTCGCATGGTGGTAACGAAGGCTTCCGCCTGTACCACTATCTCCTGGGCATCATCTCGTTCCACTGGATCACCCGCGTAGTCGGCGACGTAACGGAAGGTTTCGACGTGCTTCAAAAGGCACCCTATCTCTTTCGGAAAAGCCCATCCTTAACCAAACGCTCGCTAAAGGCGTTAAGGACACCCTTGTGCGTTTTGCCCACATCGTACCCTGAAGCCAGTAACGAGGCGCGGGCAGCATCAAACATGGCGTAGTAGTCCCTGTTGCACGCACCATCCGCATCCCCGGCATCGAGCAAGATCTTGGCCGATGTGATCGCCTGCACGGCCTTTGCCATCAGGTCTTCCGCCTTCACAAGCGTATTCCCTCTCGGGCGATATTCTGGAGCAGGGCGGTATTGGGATAGGCCTCTGGGTGTTCCCATTCATCCAACCACACAGGCAAGGGCGAGATGTTGATGCCCGTTTCGAGCAGCACATCGTAAGCCACATCGGCCATCGCCAACGTCGTCGTGAGTAATCGTTGATGCACACCACTTAGGAGGGCTGCGACATCGGCATCGCTATCCGGGTGGCGCGTGCCACGCGCCCGACTGCCATAGACAATCGCGCCCGCCATTTCGTAGCGACCAGCTATCAAGGCGAGGAAGCGTCGGACGGCCGTTTCCGTGCTCTGGTCAAGGCGTTTCTCCATTTCCACACCCTTCCTTGTCGGTGTCTTATAGACATTCTATCCTCTACCAAAACCCCGCGCATCCTCTACTATCGGCTATGGCCTTAATCCATTCGGTGATCGCGAGCGCGTGCGCGTGCGGCCTTCGGGCGGGTCACTTTCTGGAGCTTGGAAGGCGCGGGCTGTGCAAACGGCTCCCCCGGCACCCCGTTATGGTCGGCCAGTAAGGCGCGGGGGGTGGCCCGCTCGGAGCAGACCCACAAATACACACCGGCCTTTTTTTGGCTCGCCATACGCCCAATCTTCCCTGGGCATCCCGCCACGATACAGGGCCTTTGGAGACCTAATGCCGCAGGGGACGTCCGGGAGGGATTGCGCGCCAGGACTGAGGGCAAGACCGCCCTGGACCTTGGACAGCTGATCTTTGACCATTTTCCGAATGGCCGCCTCGAAACCCGGGCAGCCCCAAGCGCGCCATCATGCGGTGTACCGCCTCCACATGTCCGTGGGGCTGTGAGCGCTCCACCACGAACCCCAATCCCGCCGGTTGTAGGTCCGCACCCTCAAAGACCGCGCGCAGCAATTCAATCTGACGCATCGGTAGATGCGAGAGATTAGCGATGGTGCGTTTTTTGACCTTCTTGCCCTCGCGGTAGGATTCCCGCAAGAGGCTGGTGGGGGTCGATCCGCGATTGGGCACGATATGGGCCGACCACAGGGTACACACAACATTACATTGCAAGCATTATAGAACGTATCACATGCCTACATGTCACCAGACCAGAAAGCGCCCAATTGCCTGATTCTCTGGGTATTAGGGGGCTTTTTTTGGGGGGGGTTAGGGAGGCAATCAGGCTTAGCGCATGGTGACCACTTCTTCGGCGCTTGTGGGGTGAATGGCGAGCGTGTCGTCGAGATCCTTTTTCGTGGCACCCATTTTTATGGCGACCGCGAAGCCCTGCAACATCTCATCAGCGCCTTCACCGATAATGTGTAGGCCCACGACTCGCTCCTCGTGGCCCACGGTCACGAGCTTCATGGCGGTGCGCGGGGGGGAGCGGTTAAAGGCATGGCTCATCGGCGTAAACCGCGTGCGGTAGACGGTGACGGCCTCGTTGCCGTGGCGCTCGCGCGCCTCGGGTTCACTGAGGCCCACGCTTCCGATCGGCGGGTGGCTGAATACCACGGTCGGGATGAGGTCGTAGTCAAGATGTCGGTCCTTTTGGCCACCGAATAAGCGGTCGGCCAAGCGGCGGCCGGCGGCAATAGCGACGGGCGTGAGGGCCGCGCGGCCGGTCAGGTCGCCTATGGCGTAAATGCCTGGGACGGCGGTGTTCTGGTACGAGTCGGTCTCTATGATGCCGCCGCGCCCTAGTGCGATGCCGGTCTTGTCCAAGTCGAGTGCGTCGGTGTTCGGCGCCCGGCCGACCGCCCATATCACACTATCGAGACCACACAAGCCCTCGCCGTCCTCATAGAGGAGCGTAAGTTCCGTCCCTGCCTTACGGAGGCCCGAGACCTGGCGGTGGGCCAAGAGGTTGACGCCGGCATGGGTCATGGAATCCATGAGCCCTTCGCGCAACATCGGATCGAAGGTCGCCAAGAGGTGCGCGCCACGCATGACGAGTGAGACCTGGCTGCCGAGTCTGCGCAGGACGCAGGCGAGTTCCACGGCAATGTAGCCCGCACCGACCACGGCAAGCCTCCGCGGTTGCTCGGCGAGCGCGAAGAAGTCGTCGGATGTGAGCCCCAGGGCCGCCCCTGGGATATCCGGCCGTATTGGGCGGCTGCCGGTTGCGAGCACGATATGGTCGGCTTCGTAGCGTGTGCCGGCCACCTCTATGGTGTGGGGGTCGGCGAAGCGCCCGTGCCCGGCGATCACGGTGACGCCGTTGTCGGCAAGCCCGGTCGCGTAGCGTTCGTTCAGTTTGCCGATATAGGTATCACGGGCATGCTTGTTCGCCGCCCAATCGAAATCCCCGAGGAGTGGGGCAAACCCGTAATCGGTCGCGAGTTCCGCACAGTGACGCAAGTGTGCGGCGTTCCAGAGGAGTTTTTTGGGGACGCAGCCCACATTCACGCAGGCCCCGCCGAGCGCGCTTTTTTCTATGAGGGCGCAGCGTGCTCCATGAAGCGCTGCGCGGTTGGCGGTGGCGATTCCACCGCTACCGCCCCCAAGGATCAGGAGATCGTAGTGCTCGGTCATGACGCCCCCCTATGGAACCAACCGGAATGCGGTTGCGCCGCGGCGTGCTCTTGCGGCACGTGGCTCAGCCTCCGCTTTATGCGAGCCCCAGGTGGCGGGCCAAGTCGTCGGCCCCCCCGATGTGTCGCCCACCTATGAAGACTTGCGGCACGGTCGAACGACCCGTCGTTGCGCGGAGGGTTCGGGAGCTGACGCCCGTTCCCTGACCTGTGCGGATCTCCTCGAACGCAATGCCGCGCTCCGTCAGCATTGCCTTGGCGCGGAAGCAGTGTGGGCAGCCCTCACGCGTAAAGACGGTGACGAATTCCGGCTCTTTGGCTTTCGGGTTGATGTGATGGAGCATGGTATCGGCGTCCGAGACCTCGAAGGGATCGCCGGGCTTGTCAGGCTCTATGAACATTTTTTCGATCACGCCGTCTTTGACGAGCATGGAATAGCGCCACGAGCGCTTGCCAAACCCCAGATCGGACTTGTCGACCAGCATGCCCATCCCGGCTGAGAACTCACCGTTGCCGTCTGGAAGGAAGAGCAGGTGCTCGGCGTTCTGGTCCTTGCTCCAGGCCTCCATGACAAAGGCGTCGTTGACCGACAAGCACGCCACGGTATCGACGCCATTGACGCGGAACACGGGGGCGAGTTCGTTGTAGCGCGGCACATGGCTTGAAGAGCACGTCGGGGTATAGGCCCCCGGAAGCGCGAAAACGACGACGGTCTTTCCCTTGAAAATCTCATCTGTGCTGACATCCTTCCACTGCCCATCGGCGCGGGTCTTGAAGATCACCGGTGGAACTCGTTGCCCTTCGCGATTCGGGTGTTGCATAAACCCTCCGCTTCTCAGATCGTCATGGATTAAGATTGGTGGTCGCCGGTCCAGGGCTCAAGCCGCCTACGGCTATGTGCGGCCCCGCGCGTCCTCGATGATCGGTTTGGGGTGGCACCCCTGCGTGTCCCGTATCGGCCCTAAAGACCGATCTTAGCAAAGGAAGGCCTGTTTAGCATACGGAAGGCTGGATTGCGTCTCTATGGCCGGTGCGCGTAGACGGGCGCGACGGGGTGGCCGGGGTCCTGGACGGATGGCGCCGGGGGCGAAGGGGTGTTAAGGAGCCCCCACGCCTAGGCGCGAGGGTGCAAGAGGATATCAACATATCCCCACGAGAATCCCCTCGTTTTCGCTAGGGGGAGGAAGGGGGGCATGAGCGTATAATTCTCTGATGCGACCGGGACTAAAACAAT
>JAKAXK010000005.1 GCA_021827145.1 Pseudomonadota bacterium | reverse complement strand
TCGGGAAACAGGTTGCCTCGCGTTGGGCCACCTGACGCTGCCCGCATTATTGCCAAGCACAGACCAAGACCCCTACGTGCAGAACGCCTTGGCGCATCGAACCAAGTCGTGTCGCGTGCTGGGGCGCCACATCCGCGGCGTACGTCGCTGGTATGCGCAATTGATGCAGGAAGGCCACGCCCCCACTCAACACGAACCCGCTCGCGACGGCATTGCGGGATTAGATATCGGTCCCAGCACTATAGCCGTAATCGATGAGAATTCCGCTTCGTGGGTGAGGTTCTGCGATACCGACATTCAGCCCTGGAAAGCAACCCGCCGCTTGCAGCGCGCCATGGACAGGTCGAAACGTGCAAGCAATCCACGGTGTGTTAACGCGAACGGGACGTGGAAGAAGGGTCAGAAGTTCACACCGAGCAATCGCTATGCCCAACTGCGCACCGCGTATGCGGAAGTTGCTTGATCGCGGTGGTCACACCGTCAGAGCAGGTTGTTTGCCTAAGAGGGCTTGCCATCGGTCATGGCCAGGATGCTGTAGCTGCAAAGCGAGAGCCTGGAGACCCCGATGGGTTCGCCCTTAGAACCCCCCTGCCTCATTGCAGGCCGAATGGCCTGTTAGGCATGGGGAGGTTTAGAGGCCGCTTGGTCTGCCACAAGACGTAGCGGGAGCCCTCATCGCGGGCCAGTGCCCGCTTTATAGTGACGCGCTCGTTGGGGGTGAGGCGGTAACGGACGAGGTAGGCGCGGAAGAAGTGTATATAGGCCGCGTCGGGGGAGACCATAATGTGGGCTTCCAGCGCCGTGGCGTGTGCGGCGCGGGGAACATCGTAGGACAGTTGCCGCGCCTGGCCGGGTTTCAGGCGCGTATCGAAGTATTGGCGCTCAAGGTCGAGACTGATGCGGCGGCCTATGACGAGGCGGCGGGCCGTACCGGGGCATATGTGTTTTGCACAGTCCTGCCAGATGGTCGCCACCACCTCCGGGGTCGTATAGGTCGGGAAGTCGTGCCCCACACCGGAATTCGTGATGCTGAGGTGAGCGACGAGTTCGGGTTTTGCACTGTGGGATTCGATGTGCAGGCGGATCGTGAGCGCCTTACGCACGAAACGTGGATTATGGATGCCGTAGAAGTTGTGCCGGCCGTTCGGCATATGGCAGGCCTCGCACGTCACCCCCACGCGCGCATAGCGACTTCGACGCCATTCCCCGTATACGTTTTCCAGGAGCGCGCCATGCAGTCGGGCCCCGTTTCTATGGAATTGATGGCAACTTATACAGAAGCGGCTGCGCGTGAAGGCCCCACTTGGGGTGAAGCCGCCATGGACGCTGCTCCCCGCTGCGAGATAGGGCTTGAGCGGGGGGCCGAAGCGCCGATACGCACGCACATGACAGTCGGCGCAGGTGACGCCCTGGTGCGCGAGCGGCCTAAGGGCCGCGCCCAGAAGCGCGGCCCGCACCTCGCGGCCCTGGCGACGGGCCGGGGCGTGGCAGAAGAGACAGCCGCGGACGAAAGCCTGACGGCGACGGCCTGCGGCCATGAGTTGCCCCACGACCCCAGGACCCATGGCGAGCGCATGCCGGCTTTGGCGCCACTCGCGGTACTGGCGGATGTGGCATTGGCCGCAGGCGCCAGCCGAAAGGGTGACCTCGAAGGCGGGCCAATGGGGTATCGAGCGGCCGCCAATCGGCAGAGGACGGTGCCAGTAGCGGCTCAAAAAGGCCGTCGTGGGCCAAGCCCAGGCCGGCGATGAGGAGCCTAGCAAAAGCGCGCATGCCATGGCCAGCCCTAAGGCCTGGCCCATGTCTCCAAGTTTCCGCACACGTGTTCCCACAGCCAGCAGGCCCGCGACCCCGAAGAAAAATGCGCGCGGGCGCTTGCGCGATCGAGGCGTCGCGTTACCACGGACGCCTGCTACGGCCTTAGGAGCCGCAGGAGTTCTTCATTTGGCCTTTTTTCTTGCTATAGGAACTCTTCACGGCGCGGCCTTTGGACCCGCAGCCGGATGGCTTTGTTTTCGTCGCCTGCCCTTTGGAGGCGCAGGCGTTTCCCATCTTTCCCATCTTTGCCATGTTCGCCTGGGCGGTGGTGAGGGCCACAGTGGCGGCCAGGGCCATCAAGGTGTGCAATGTGGTTGTTGCGTGCTTCATCAGATGCTCCTTATGAAGATACTTGTGATGTGAAAGCAAGCGGCCCGGGACCGCTGTGACGTGATATAACCTCTTTCTCGAACTCCTTGGCAACTTCCAAACTAGGGCGGTCGCACGGCAAGGAGCCTCGGGCGCCTTGAGTGCGCCCGCCCCGATCGCGGATGCGCGGGCAAGAACCCCGCGCCACGCCGACCCCGTGATCTTACACCGCGGCGCAGATTTTTCCGAACACCCGATTTGCGGGGTGAGGGCTTACCGGGGGCGCCGGGTTGCGTGGCGTGCCCGCGGTGTAGAAGGGTATCGGGGGCGTACCTACACGCCTCTTGCGATCATGCTATCTCGGCTCACCCCAGAGACGAGGGGCGACTGGTGTTGTGTGTCCCACAGTCTCGTCATCGCAGTGACTCATGGCAGTCCCGGCATCGGGACCTGTCCGACACCCCTTTACCGCTTCACGACGTTTCGCTGATCACCAAACTGGGGATATCGGTCACCACGCTGGTGACTGTTTCCTGGCGTCGTTTTCCACGAAGCCGCAATTTTTCACAGTTGGTGCGTATTGGTCCGTCTCTTGCTACAGCCCTGACGCAACTCCATCCAGATCATCCTTGCGGGGGGCGAATATTATGGGTACGAAAAGATCGTTGTGGCACCGTAAACTGTGGGCGGGGTTGTGTTTGGGTGCTTTGTCGGGGGCCGCGGCCGCGGCGCTGCCTGCCCCCCTTGTGAGCCCCCATTGGCTTCAAAGGCATTTGAGGGACAAGCATCTCGTCATTCTTGACCTGCGGTCGCCCCAGGCCTATGCCGCTGGTCATATACCGGGGGCCGTCTCCGCGCCCTACGTTCATTGGCGCATGATGATCCGTAATGTGAACCGCATGCTTCCACCAATTCCCGTCATTCAGGCCTACCTCCGTTCGGTCGGCGTCAGCAATCGCTCCGAGGTCGTAATCTACAACGATACTGACACCCCCATGGGGCTCGGACTGGGGGCTGAGACGCGCGCCTTCTGGACCCTCAAGGTCCTCGGCCACAAGGGCGAGGCGCTTTTGGATGGCGGTTTCGGTGCCTGGCAGAAGGTCCGCGGTCCGCTGACAAAGACAGCAAGCCATGTGCATGGAAACTTTGTCGCCCATTACCAGCCGCGGCTCTATGCAACTCTACAACAGGTCCGCGCCGATCTGCACCACCATGTCGTATTGGTCGACAATCGCCCGATGCATCAGATCGTGGGCCTCACCAAGGCCCCCTTCGTTTCGCGCTACGGACACATACCGGGCGCCGTACCCTACCCCGTAACCTGGATTGTCGACGCCCAAGGCAATCTCCTTCCGAAGGCGCAGCTGCAGGCCTTGGCACGTCTGGCGGGTCTGCCCCAAAACCACAAGGCGCCGGTCGTGACCTACTGTAATACCGGGCACTGGGCGAGCATCGGATGGTTTGTGGTGACTCAAGAGCTGGGATACAAGAATGTGCGTCTCTACGACGGATCGATGACCCAATGGGCCTACCATCGTCGGGATCCGGTCTCTGTTGGTTTCGTGAATTAGGGCGGCCGCCGCGATGTGCGCCGGGGCATTCTTTCGCAAGGAGGGGCTGCGGCGCGCGCGGGGCGGGGACGTCGCGAGTCGCGTACGTCAGGGGAGCAGGCGTGCCGCGATGCGGCGCGTGGTGATGAAGCGATTGCGTGTGTCGGGGGACATGCCAAAAACGGGACTCCGTTTGACAAATGACATGGCCAAAGCCTCGGGTCTGCCTTAATAGCCTATGAAGGAGCTCTCTATACCGGGGCGTTGCCGTTTCAGATCGGTGGGGCGCCATCGGACCCCGCCGGCGGGACGGCGAGTGGCAGGACATAAAACGTTCGGTGGAATGCGGGGCGCTATGGCCAAGGCCCGCGGCGCGTAGAGAGGTTCGTAAGACAGCGAGGCGCCACGCGATATCTCACGTGTCATCTCGTCATAACCATAAAAGTCATTGGAGGAGCGTGATGAAGCAGCCGAGTAAAAGAAGGGTGCGCTGGGCAGGGGTTCTGGGAGCGGGGGCATTGTTGGCGACGTCGGCCACGGCATTCGCGGGATTCATGCCTTCCATGAACGAAAAACCGATGCCGGCGTGGACCATGGTCTACGGCACGGAGAAACCGCAACAGACACCCACGATGTTGCTGTTTGGTATCGTGCAGCCGGGGTATTCGTACATCCAAGCAAGCCCGCCCGGCGCAACGAACGTGGCGGGCAATGGGCAGTTCAAGTTCTACCGCCTGCGTCCGGGTGTGCGCGGTTCGATCGGACCCAACATCGACTACTACTTTCTGGCCGAGTTCGGGAATAATCCGGCGAACCCCAATAACGGTGTGTTCGGTCGCGCCCATGTCCTGGACGGCAATGTGACCTTGAACTACATCCCGGGTGTGCATGTCCAGGTAGGGCAGATGCTGGTGCCGTTCGGCGAGGAGGGACTGACAGCGGCTGGCGTCTTGCCGTGGGTCAATTATTCACCCGCTACCTATAATATCGACTATAGCGAGTTCGCCTCCACGCCCGCACCCAATGCCATTGCGGGGCCCAGCGGTAGCGTCTTCAATGGCGGCCGCGAGATGGGCGTCATGGCCTTCAACCAGTTCGTTCACGGCCCGATGGCGATCAATTACGCGGTGGGGTATTTCAACGGCACCGCGATTTCCCAGACCGAAAGCAGCATGCATCATCCCGATCAGGCCTTTGTGCATGGGGGTTTCGACTTCGGTCCCTTGGGGATTGCTGCAAGCTACGAGGCGGGGCGGCAGGCGATAGCCCCGTATGCGCCCGAGAGTTTCCACCAGAACAAGTACGCGGTCGATGTGCGTTTCGGGAACTACACCAAGGACCCGCTGTGGCTGTGGTATGAATATCAGCATGCCAATAACGGGCAGCCGGCCGCCCAGGGGAACGGCACGGCGCGCGGTTGGTTCGCGGCCGCCGGCTTCCGTCCGGTCAAGAAGTTCATGGGGGTGTTCCGTTACAGCGCCTATAATACCGAGAATGTCGACGCGGTAAGCAGCGCTACCGGCCCTACGGGTCTTCTTCCGACGTTCGGTGCCGCCTCCTCGGTTAGTCTCAATCAAGACAGCCTGATCGGCGTCTATTTGGCGCGTAAGGGGGTGCGCTATTACGTGGAGTTCGATCATACGACGTACAACAACAGCACTTCGCCCAACGATAACGCCGTGAGCGTCATGTTGAGCGTGCCCTTTGGCGTGCGCCTGCTCCACTGAGGGGGCCATGCATAGGTTGTCCTAGAGTTGTCAGATCGGGGAGGAGCGATCCTCCCCGCCTTTTTTGGAGCGGCCTCCGGGGTCTCACGTCTTGGGGGTCGGGCGCGAGACAGAATGCGGGTCATGACATGAACCTGAGGCGCGCCTTGGCAAGCGTTTGCGGGCATGCCGGATGCGGCAGGCGGTCCCTGCTCTTATCGTGCCTGCTTCTTGTGGGGCTGTCATGGCTGCCCGCGAGGGCCGCGATGGGCGCACCTGCGTTGCGTTTCGGCGTACTGCCCCTGCAAACCCCGGTGGTCCTGGCGCGGCTCTTCATGCCCTTGTGTGCGCGATTGGCGACGGTTCTCCATCGGCCGATTATCTTCGCGACCGCGCCCGATTTCAGGCGGTTTATGGCGCGCGCCCAAGCCGGCCGCTATGATGTTCTCTTTCTGAATCCCTACCTCTATCGACAGCTCTCCGGCTACCGTGCCGTGGCGCGCATCAAGGGCCTTCCTTTCATTGGCCTCCTGATCGTCCATAAGGGAAGCGGCATCGTGACTTTGACGCCCCGGACTCTCAAGGGGCGGACCATTGCCTTTCCCGATCGCCAGGCATTCGCGGCGACCCTCATGGTGAAGCGCTATCTGCGGAGGCGTGGGGTGAATGTGGATGCCGAGATGCACCCCGTTTATTTGCGCAGCCAGGACTCGGTGATCTTGGCGGTGGCACGCGGTCTCGTCGATTTGGGCGGGACCTGGCCGTGGTCGCTCGATCAGGAGCCGGCAAATGTGCGCGCGCGGGTGCGCGTGTTGGCGCGGACGCCGCCGGGACCGGAGATGCCGATTGCCGTGCGCGACAATCTGAGCGACAAGACGGTGAAGGCCCTCCAAAAGGCGCTCACGGGTCTTACGGAGAGTGTCGCGGGGCGTAGCCTCCTCCGCCGCATGCGGATTCCTGACGGATTTGCCATCGCTACGCCAGCCGACTATGCCGCCATCCCGCGCCGGCCGGCGGCGCGCGCGATGGCGCCTGCGCCATGAAACCACTGCGCTATTACCAGACCTTTCGTTTCAAGGTGGTCGCCTCGATCGCGCTTGTGCATCTCGTCTTGATGTTGACGCTTGTGATCGTCGTCGTCCAAGGTCAGGAGCGCACCATGGACGCGGTCTTGCATCGCAACGCCGAGAGCCTCGCGCGCATGGTGGCGATCGCCTCCCGCAACGCGGTCCTGACCGAGAATCTCGGAACGCTGCAGCAGATCGTCCGTTATGCGGTTCACAAGTCGGGCGTGCGGCGCGTGCGTATCACGAACGCTCAGAGGGTGGTCCTGGGGCGCAGCGGGCCACGGCGGATAAGGGCGCACTGGCTCACGGTCCGCCATACGATCCGGGTCGGGCGCTATTCCGTGGGTGGTGTCACCTTGAGCCTGTCGCGGGCCGGCGTATGGCGGCAAATGGCGGCAGCCCGTAATACCGGTTTGTTTCTGACCCTGGTGGCGTTGATTCTCGGGGGCGGCGCGGGATGGTTGCTGTCGCGTCACCTGACCGGTGACCTCGAAGGCTTGATGCGCGATGTCCAACGCCTGGGGGGTGACCACGACGAGGAGCGGCGGGTGCGGGTGCGACGCCATAACGAGGTGGGGGTCCTGAGTGAGGCCTTCAATGCCATGTTGGCGCGGCTCGCGCGCGCTCATCGCCAGACGGAGATCGAACGGCGCAAGCAGGCCGAGTCGGAGCGCCTGGCTTGTCTCACGGAGACCGCAGCCGCTATCGTGCATGAGATCCGCAATCCCCTGGCGAGTATCGTCAGTGGTGTCGAGCTCATCGTCGACGACAAGGGGGCTTCGGAGAGCGAGCGCCGTGAGTTCGTGGCGCTTGTGCGCGATGAGTCGCGGCGCCTGAATGCCGTTCTCCAGAATTTCCTGAAATGGACGCGACCGGCGGAGACTTTGCGCGAGGCGGGGGACTTGAACGCGGTCGTGGGTCAGGTGGTGGAGATGTACGATATGACGCTCAATCGTGATCATCACCATGTATTTCGGTTGGCGCTTTCCGCGGATCTGGGCCCGGTCTCGTTTGATGCCGATCAAATTCGCCAGGTCGTCTGGAATCTGTTGTTAAATAGCGCTGAGGCCATGACAAGTGCGGGCACCATTACATTGGAGACCTCGGCCGAGGAGGATTGGGTCTATATCAAGGTGGCGGACACGGGGTCTGGCGTCCAGGGCCGCGTCGAGCGGCTGTTTGCCCCGTTCTATACCACCAAGGCCGAGGGTACCGGTCTGGGTCTTGCCTTGGTGCGCCGTATCGCCAACGCCCACGGCGGTTGGGTAACGATCTACCAACCGCCTCCCCGGCGCCCTGGTCGTGTTCGCTATTATGCGGGAGGAGAGCCATGACCGACATATTGCTGGTGGATGATGAACTTGCTCTCCTGAAGATCCTGGCGCGCACACTGGAGCGCGCGGGTTATGCGGTGTCGTGCGCCAGCTCGGTGGAGACCGCCCTCGGACAGGCGGCGGCCAAGAGCTTCGATATCGTGGTGACGGATCTGAAGCTCAACCACGACGACGACGGTCTCAAGGTCGCGCAAGGGGTGCGCGCCTTGCAGAGCAATATCGGCGTCCTGATCGTCACGGCCTATGCGAGTGTGCCCTCGGCCGTGGAGGCGATGCGAGTCGGCGTCGACGACTACCTCATGAAGCCGGTAGAGACCCAGGAACTCCTGCTGCGCATCAGTTCTATCCTCGAGCGGCGGCAGTTGAAGCGCGAGGTCCAGACCTTGCGATCACGGCTGCAGGCCGATAAGCAGGCCGCGATCATCGGTGAGGAGACCGGGCTTGCCGGTGTGTTTGGTTCGCTCGACCGCGTCGCGCTGTCCGATCTTCCGGTCCTCGTGCAGGGCGAGAGCGGGACCGGCAAGGAGCTCGTGGCGCGCGCCATCCATGACCGCAGCAACCGGCAGGGCCGCTCCTTCGTCGCCGTGAACTGCGCGGCCATGTCCGAACAGCTCCTGGAGAGCGAGCTTTTCGGGCATGTGCAGGGGGCCTTTACTGGCGCCGACCGCGCGCGTCGCGGCCTTTTCGAGGAGGCTCATAAGGGAAGTCTGTTCTTGGACGAGATCGGCGACATATCACCTGGACTCCAGGTCCGGCTTCTGCGTGTCTTGCAAGAACAAGAGGTGCGGCCCGTAGGCTCCAACGTGGGCCGCAAGGTTGATGTGCGCATCATAGCCGCCACCCACAGGGATCTCGCCACACTCGTGCGCCAAGGAGTATTTCGCGATGATCTCTATTTTCGACTCAATGTCCTGCTTCTCACGGTGCCGCCCCTGCACAATCGGCGCGAGGATATTCCGGAGCTCGCCGCCTATTTCGTCGAACGTTATTGCCAGAAGGCCGGACGGCCGGTGCCGCACATCACCGCCGAAGCCCTGCGCGTGCTCGGGCAGGCGCAATGGCCCGGCAACGTCCGTGAGTTGCGCAACGTGATTGAGCGCAGCCTCACCTTGGCCGCCGACATCGATGTACTGGATGCCGAAGACATTCATCTGGATCAAGGGAGCGGGGACGTCGGTCCACCGCTATTCGCTCATATGAGAGATCTGGTGAGCCTGGAGGAGTTGGAACGACGTTATCTCGCCTATGTCCTGGAGCGTACACAGGGCAACCAGGCCAAGGCCGCCGAGATATTGCAGGTCGGGAAGAACACCGTGTGGCGCAGAGTGCGCGATAGCAAGGGGGCGTGAGGCGCGCGGTACGCGGGGTCTTTTCGTTCCATCACGCGAGAGGTCCCGATCTCATGAGAGGCCGTGGCCCCTTAGGTCGCGGTACTGGATTTAACCGTCAGTTTCCCGAAATAGTAGCCTTGGCCCCAGTCGATACCGAGATCTAGGAGTGTGCGCGCGGTGTCGGCGTCTTCGATGCCTTCGGCTATGGTCGTTATCCCCAAGTCATGGCCGAGGTGCGCGATATCCCGGACGATAGCGGCCATGCGTTGTTCGGATGCAACGCGCTCCACGAGCTGTTTTCCTATCTTGAGGAAGGACACCGGGAACTCGGCCAGATACAGAAATGACGAGTATCCGGTGCCGAAATCATCGAGCGCCACGCGAAATCCATACTCAAGCAAAGGCGCAAGGTGGCGTTTCACGGCTTGCCGGTCCCGGAGCATGGCCCTTTCGGTGATCTCGATCACGAACGGTGTCCCGCTGGCGCCCTCCCGATCGCCGATATGGTTTTGATTGCGGGCCTCCTGCAGTAGCCCGCTCAGCTTGGGTAGGCCCTGCGCGAGTAGGCCTGCCGAGGCGTTCACAAAGTGCAGGATGGGGGCGCGGTCGTTCTTGATGCGCTCCGCCCAATGGCGCATGGCGAGCGCGATGACGGCCTGATCGATGCGTTCGAGCTGACCCAGATGCGCCGCGGCGTCGATAAACTGGCCAGCCTCCAGAATCGCCCCGTCCGGCAGCACGAGGCGCGCGAGCGATTCTTCGGCCACGATCGCCCCTTCCTTCAAGGACACGATAGCTTGCGCCGCCGCCGCGATTCGATTACACGCCAAGGCCTCTTCGATCTGTCCGCCTAAAAGAAAAATGCTCGGGGCGGAGGTCGCCCTGCGGACCCGATTGCCGCCCTCTTGTTTCGCCTGATAGAGGGCGGCGTCAGCGAGGGTCATCAGTTCCGTTATTGTCTTGCCGTCGGAAGGGGAGGAGGCTACGCCTATGCTGGCTGTCACGCGCAGTTCGCGGCCGGCTACGAAGATCGGCGTATTGGCCAGCTGGTCGCAGATACGCTCCATGCTGTAGAGGGCCGCGTCGGGTTCGGCGCCGACGAGGAGGCAGAGAAATTCTTCTCCGCCCCAGCGCCCCACCATGTCCCCCAGGCGCATGCGGCCCCGCAGGATCTTGGCCGTATGCACGAGTGCTTCATCGCCGACGGTGTGGCCGTAGGTATCGTTTATGACCTTGAAGTGATCGAGATCTATGAGTCCGAGACTGTAGGCTTGAGATGGTTGGTCGCCTGACACATGAAGATGGGCGATGGCATCTTCGATGACATTGCGGCGGAAGAGCCCGGTCAGGGTGTCGTGGTGCGCGAGGTAATTAGCGCGCGATTCCGCGGCCTGCCGCAGCGTTTCTTGATCGAAACCATCGAGCGCGAACGAGATGTCTTCGGCGATACGCTTGAGGAGATGAAGTAGGTCGTCGTTGAAGAAGTGGGCCTCATCGGAAAAGACCCAGAGTGCCCCGCTGAGGCGGCCACCGCGCTTGAACGGAAACGCTCCCGCCGACGAACCCGCGGTTGCCACCATGTCTTGTTCGACCCCGAATGACGGAGTGTCGTTATCTTGCTGCACGATGGCTTCGCCGGCCATGATGGCGGCGCGCGAGAGGGTGAGGGTGGTGGCCTCAGGCGCCAGGTATCCGGTTTCCCTGTCCTTGGAGTAATCGGTGGCGACGCGTAAGTCGGCGGGGGAGGATTCAAGCACGACGATGGAGGCGCATCGCAGGTGTCCATATTCGACTGTCGTCCGGCAAATGCCCTCAAAAAGGGCCTGAGGGTTCGTGCGGCATGCGACCAGCTGGTCAACCTGACAGAGAGCGGAATAAAAGTCCGTGACATGGCGCAGGCGCTCTTCGGATTGCTTGCGTTCGGTAATGTCGTGGCATATCGCGACATAGTGGGTTATGGTGTCCGAGTCGTCGCGCACGACACTGATCGTAAGCCATTCAGGGAAGACCTCGCCGTTCTTGCGCCGATCCCAGATCTCTCCCTGCCAGTGACCATGCTCGCGGACCGAACGCCAGAGCTCGGCGTAGAACGCTTGGCTGTGTCGGCCTGATTGCAGAAGCCTAGGCGATTGCCCAATCACCTCTGAGGCGGCGTAGCCGGTGAGGCGTTCGAAGGCGCCATTGACCGCGATGATGCGATTGGCGGCACTCGTAACCAGAATAGCCTGCATGCTGTTATCGAAGACGGCCGCCGCGAGATTTTGTTTGTGGGCCACCTCGATGTGCCAGCTCATGTCGCGGACGATGGCGACGTAGGCGCGTTCATCCCCTTCGATCGCGTTCGTTATGCTGACATCGGCAAGAAAGATCTCCCCATTCCGGCGATTGAAGTAGGCGCTATAGCAGAGACTATCGGGCCGCGCACCGTCGGGGTGCGGACGGATGGGCGCATCGGTACGCCACGCCCGCAGGCTCGCGCCAGCGAGGGTCTCCGGTTCGCAGCCCAAGATACGGCTGGCCTCCCTGTTGGCGGCCTGAATAATGCCTTGGTCATCCATGACAAAGACAGCATCCGTGCTGAGCTCGAGGAGAAATGCGAGTTTGCTACGCAGGCCGGTTTCTCCTGGCTGCATAGACACCCCCCTTTTTTTTGTGGGTCTGGTCGTCTCCGGCAACGCTCCTGCGACCGGATTCCCGTTATGGTGATGTGGCGCAGGCCGAGCGCCCATGACCCCTATAGTGGTTTGTCCCCTAAGTATAGACAGTCACAGACGCTTTTTGCCCCCGCGAGACAGATGGTGCGGGCGGCCCTGAAGCGTCGGGCTTGTGCCACGCCCAGCTCTTGGGTTTCGGACCTCCATTGCTGCGTCGGTGTCCTGCACGCCGGCTGGGAGAGGGGCAATCGCGGAACTGCAGCTTCCCTTCTGGCTAGGAGTCCCTTACAATATCGCCCACTGGGGCGGTAGCTCAGCTGGGAGAGCGTCGCGTTCGCAATGCGAAGGTCGGGAGTTCGATCCTCCTCCGCTCCACCATTCTAATGTTTATTACCATCCGGCAACGCCCAAAGAACCCGCCTAAGTGCCAGTTTTATTTGTCTTTACGTCCTGCCACGCCTAAATCGTCCATTGGTGGGGGCTCGTGTGCGGGCCGTGTATGGGGACATCGCCCTATACCCCGTAGGAGAATGCCCTCAAATGCTTACTGATCCCGCCATCCGCTACGCAAAACCGAAGGACAAGCCCTATCGACTCTCGGACGCCCCGGGTCTCTACATTGAGGTCGCCCCGAGCGGGGGCAAGTTCTGGCGGCTCAAGTACCGCTTCGTGGGCAAGGAGAAGCGCCTAGCCCTTGGCGTCTATGGCGACGTAAGCCTTCAGGACGCCCGCACACAACGAGACGCGGCGCGCGAGCTCCTGTCCTAGGGGTAGACCCTGGGGTCAAGCCCAATCTCTGCTGTAAATTCGACCCGGTAGTGGCGTCCTTTCTCGAGATCAGCGCCACGATATTGCCCCTGGCGTGCGTGGGTTGCCGCGCCGTCCACTATTCATGGAATTCATCCATGTCGAGCGAGTGCCGCTCGGCCCATACTTCGTTGTGTTCAGCCAATAGGTTGCCTACGAGGCGGAGGGCCGATTCGCTGTTCGGGAAGATGCGAATCGCGCGCTCCCAGTGCCGGATCTCCTCATTCAGGCACCCCTGCATGTTCGTAATCCGTGCTTGCTTGCGGTATTTTTGGGTAGCATCAGAACGCTCAGGGCGTCCTCGAAACCTTCTTCCAAGCATGCCACGATCTTCGAAGTCGTCTTCCCGAAGGCGGTGACGGAGGTGGCCAGATAGAGGCAGGTTTCTGCAAGATTCTGCGTGTTGCGGACCATCGCGACCACGCATCTCGCTCGGTGGTGTCACCGGCAATGATAAATGTCCCTTAATCGGCGGGTCCTTTTGCTCCTCAACCTGAGTCCCCGGTATGCATCTTTGCGACCAAGCAAAAGGAGAGACCGGGGTGCTCAAGAAGAGAGACTTCATAATGATACAAGACTTGATGCGACAGGGAGTAAGCCAGAAGGATGTCGCCTTGCGGCTTGGCGTGCATCCGAAGACGATACGCAGGGCCTTGAAGCGCGGGAATGCCCCGAAGGGCGTGTGGCCGCGCCGAGACTAGGCACTCGACCCCTATAAGCCGCAGATCGATGCCCTTTTTGGCCGAAGGGGTCTGGAACGGCGTGGTCATTTGGCGCGACATCCAAGCGCGGGGCTATACGGGCGGCTACACACGCGTTAAGGACTCTATCTGTCCCAAGCGCGTCTTGCGTCCTGACCGGGCCACGGTGCGCGTTGAGACCGAACCCAGCCGCCAGGCGCAGTTGGGCTGGGGAGAGCTGTAGGCCGTCATCGATGGCCGCACCCCCAAAGGGAACACATTTAGGCGCCGTTGACATCGCTATTCTTTTTTCAGGTGCTGGGAGATCGTGCCCTCATCGAGAGCTGCCTCAAGGGCGGCGAGGCAGCTCTCGTCGATCGCCGTCCCCTGCATCGCGGTCATGATATCCAGAGCCTTTTGCAGGGGCATCGCGTCTCGGTAGGGCCGTGTAGCCGTTAGGGCATCGAAGATGTCGGCGACAGTAATAATACGGGTTTCAAGAAGGATGGCATCCCCGGACAGTCCGCGCGGGTATCCCTTACCGTCGAGTCTTTCGTGATGAGCGCCGGCTATGGCAGCTATGTCAGCAAGAGCTGCGATTCGTCCAATAATGTCCTCTGAGAGGCGTGCATGCCGCCGGACAGCCGCCCACTCACGTTCCGTGAGGCGACCTGGCTTATCTAAGATACTGTTACTTACGCCCAGCTTGCCAACATCGTGGAGTAGCGCTGCGCGTCTGAGCCAGCGTCGCTTGATGGGGGCGAGCCCTTTGTGGAAAGCAATGGCGTCAGCATAGGAAGCAACTCTATGGCTATGGCCGAACGTGAACGTGCTTTTCGCGTCCACGACCTGAGCAAAGGCATTTGCGACGGTATCGAGTCGGTCTTCGTCAATAAAAACAACGTGCGTCTCTGGTTCTAGCCGCCGTACATAATCCTCTACGTTTTGAGAAGTCAGAGGTTGCCAGAAGTCTGCATGTTTCGCGAGGACTGTGAAGGCTGCGACGAGTTCCGGATCGAACCAGGTTCCGGCGCGCCCCTGAATTTCTTTGAGGGCTTTATCGGGGCCGCCCACGCTATGGAAAACGTCTGCCACCTGAGCCAGTAAAGCGATTCGTGCCTCTATGGGGATCGCTACGCCTTGCAGGCCTTCGGGACGCCCGTTTCCGTTCCAGTGTTCGTCAAGCGACTGAATGGCAAAAGCTATGGCGTTATTAAATCCGCATTGCCGGGCGATATCGGCACCGCGCTCGCAGCGACTGCGGACCAGTTCCGTAGCAAATTCGCGGCCGCGATAAGTGATGTTGAGGACGCGTTTTAGACGCTGTTTTAATGCCTCGCCAGGCCCGGCATGTCGTAAAATAAACCGTGCCATTTGTGTGATGCTTTGAGAGTCCATAGTTTTAAAGTCATGCTTTATTTCCCGGTCATCGCCTCCGTAAAGCTCCCACAGCCGCCCTGCGTTGCTGCTGCAGCCCGCGTCTTTTAGAAGGAGGGTGTAATACAGATTGGATAAGCAGCTTTGTGTCAGGCCAACTGCTTTTCCAATGGCTAGGCCGATGGCGCAACATCGTAGGCAGTGCCCAGGCGGTTGTCCCTCTGTGAGATCAAGAGCGTAGGTGATGGCACTGACAATATCCGTCATACGCATCATGCGTGCAGGGGCACCTTCAGGTATCATATGAGCCTGTACGCTCAGTGTAGTGGCTTTTGCCATGGGCGTTGTCTCTCTAGCACGGTCTTCCTTGAATTGGTACACGCGAGAGGCGTGTCGTATGTGTGAGCGCCTTGAACTTCGGATTTGAGCGGAGCGCGCGTGGGCCAAAAGGGCGGCGCCTGACCGCAGGTCCTTTGATGTGCTCACTTAAAGTGATCGCGCCCTCTTATCGGGGAACCACATAGAATTGCGGTCCAGCTATTGGGGCTTCCGATGCCTCTCTGCGCATACACCCTCTTTTCGAAACCATGACTCAATAAAGGCATGGACCTAGCGGGGAGACAGTCCAATGCGCCTCCCAATAAAAATACCTTGTTTAAGTTTTGATACCCGCCTTTGCTGTCCTGCAATTTCTGGTGTGCGTTAAGGCAAACTTTAACGCAAGTGGATTTTCGTGCCACAGAGGCCATCAGAACGGCCTCTGTGGCGCGGTTCAGATAAGTTTAGATAAAACCGATTGGGACCGGATTTTCTCCTAAAGCATTACGTAAGACTGCCCAGTGCATCGTCTCGTCACCCATGATGCTTGCCGCGGTTTTCGAGAGGCCACGGTTGTGAAAGCTAGGGACGGTCCCGAGATACGCCATGGCCGCAGCCTTTTCAAGGCCCGCAGCAAAGCGTAAAACATCTGCCGGATTGTGGAGCTTGTTCACAGGAAAGGCATACTCTTTTGCAGGTTTCGCCCTGACGGCATAAGCACCCATGCTGCGGATGGCACCCTCTAGGGCTTCGGCGTGGGCCTCGTGTTGACCTCGGAACTGAAGCGCTAACTTGAGGACACCGCCTTTTAGTAGGCCGGTCTTGGCACCCACCCCGTATGCGGCAATGGCTTCGTGCTCTAGGGCGAGAGCCACATTAAGAATATGGGCATCCCCTGCCTCGCTCGCGGATCGGGTCTGTGCCCATCCGGGTTTCACGTCCATAAAACCGAGGGCGATTGTTGCGAGCCCCAAAGCGCCGCCTTTTTTTAAAAAGTCGCGGCGCCGATTGACGTCGTCTTGTGTAGTGACGATGGACGATGTGGATGGTGTGGGTGTGGTCATAAAGCCTCCTCAGAAATGATCGGAACTACCGACCTTAATACGGAGGGCGGAAGCTTTTAGATTCAGCTGGGTCGCACGATATGGAGCCAGGTGGCCTGATAGACAACAGGACCGCTCGGACCTGCAAGGGGGGAGCCTTGAAGTGGTTCTAGACTAACGGCCAGACCTTGCGCTGACGCCAAATGAAGGCTACGCGGAACCGAAACGCGAAGAGTGGCATCGGCTCGCACTGGCAAGAGGCCTAGGGATCGGGGCGGCTGTCCTTTGCCCGGAAGCATCCATAATTGGTAGCTGTGGTCTTTGGGGGGGGCCGGGTGGACGGCAGACACGTCGAGCACGCGACCCTTATGAGCGAGCGTGATGACCCATGCCGGATTTGCCCCATTTCCTAAAACGGCGACATAGAGAGGTCGCTGTGCGCGGCCCAGATTCGCCGCAAAAAGGCCGCCAAGGGTCACGGCGGCTAAACTGGCTGCCAGGGCGAGCCATGGCCACATGTTGGGTTTTTGACGCACGTTGGTACGATGGCTCTCGTCGCCGATTTCCTTGGCAATTTTACCCCATAGATGTGGGGGCGGGCTCACGGGTTGTACATCAAGCGTGAGAGGAGACAGGCCTTGTTCCCAGTCCCTCACGGCGGCCCGAAGATCTACGCGTGTCTTAAGGAGGTTCTCGAAGCGCCGACGGGCCTGGCCCGTGAGCGTTCCTACGACATATTCCCCGGCTAACATGATCTGTAGATCTTTATTTGCCAGCTTCATGATTGCAGACACTCTTTAATGCGTAAGAGACCGCGACGAATCCATGTCTTGATCGTCCCTAAGGGAGCGCCGAGGCGTTTGGCAACGATGTCGTGAGTATATCCTTCGTAGTAAGCTACGAGAATCGCTTGCCGTTGGTCTTTTGGTAATTGATCTAGGCATCTTTTAATGCCCGTCGCCTCTTCACGCCGCAAAAAAGCCCCCAGAGGTCCGTCGGCCGGGTCTGGGCGTTCCCACAGGGTCTCCTCGGGGTCTACAAGGATTTCGCGGTCGCGACGCACGCAGTCTATGGCCCCGTTACGCACTATCGTTGCAATCCACCCCCATACTGATCCTTTCGCTGGGCTGTAGTCACGGCAGTTTCGCCAGATGCGGACAAAGGCCTCTTGCATCACGTCTTCCGCAAGCTCCTGTCTCTTGACTATACGCAGGGCGATAGCAAAGAGTTTCGGCGCCGTTAAAAAATACAGCCGTTGTAGGGCGGATTGGTTGCCGTCTTGGATGAGGGCCATTAATTCCGGGATTTCATCCGCGCCGGAGACACTGACGAGAGGCTCAGACAATCCGAATAGGCCTAAGGTGTTAAGAAGGGTCCTCAGCATAAAGATCCGCGCTCAGCAGGGCAAGCCCTTACTGGCTTCACGGGTCGCAGTGAGCATTTTTCCTGGCCACAACCAAGTCCCGGAGGCGTGTTTGCACATGCATTGGGTCGGCTGTGAATCCAAAATCTCAGCTCACGCGTAAACGGGGGGCGGGCTAGGGATAGAGGTCATTGGAGCGACCACGCCTTGCCGCGCCTTTTAACTACTGAGGACATTCGAGATGAAAAAGAAACCACTTCAGGTGCTTCGGGAAACGGTAGGGCTGGCCGTCCTCACCGCCGTGGTTGGGGGCGGTTTGACCTTAGGTGTGCGTCAGGCGCATGCCGGGGTTTTTGGAGAGGGAAGAATATTGGGAACAGGTGGTGTTACGACGGTCAGTGGGGCCGCCGGTGGAGGTATTGTTCCCTGGGCTCTAATAGGCGGCTACGGAGATAATAAGCAAATCGGTTACACCGCTTTTTATACTAATCTTGCAACGCCTAATTATCTCTTTAATGCGTATGGCGGCTCTGTCGGCATAGCAAATCGCGTTGAGATATCTCTGACAAAACAGACGTTGGGTCTCGGTAATACGGCCAATTTTCTCGACACGGAACTCGGTGCGCCTGCAGGAAGCAATGCCCCGTTTCAGAATGGAGCTGATTTGAGTCAAGACATAGTAGGTTTGAAGGTCCGCCTATTTGGTAACGCGATCTACCAGCAAAATACCTGGCTCCCACAGGTCGCATTTGGGGTGCAGTACCATCGTAATAATAATCTCGGGTTTGGGAGAGGAGCCAACCTACTGGAGGTTTTGGGCACAAAGAGTCAAGGGACGAGCTATTATTTAGCGGCGACCAAGATCTGGTTAGACGGAATTTTTGGCCACACCACCCTACTTGACATCGATGTGGACGCTACGCGCGCGAATCAGAACGGTCTGCTCGGATTCGAGGGATTCCATAATAGCCGGTATCATTACGAGCCGGAAGTCTCAGCCGGCGTATTTCTCAATCGCCATGTTGTCCTCGGCGGCGAGTATCGAGCAATGCCACAGAATCAATTGGTAGGCAATAACCCGACGGGAAATGCTCTCAGCAAGACTAATGCGTGGAAGGACCTGTACGTAGCCTATATCCCTAACAAGAACTTTTCTGTGACCTTTGCTTACGCAATGCTTGGTCAGGTTGCCACGATCCGGAATCAATCCGGTCTATACACGTCTATCACAGCCAGTTTTTAGTTTGTTCGTTATCTCAAAGGAGATCCGCATGCGTAGTGTTCATATCAATCTTATTCGTCGCGCCGTGGTTGTAGTAGCGCTGCTTGTGCCTTTCACATCCGCCATTGCCAAAAATACGTATTACCAACAATTTGGTCAAAAGGCCGGCATCAAGGCGGTTGTTAACAGGTTTGTGGGCTATGTCTTATCCGATCGCCGTATATCGCATTATTTTGCGACAACAGATATTCCCTCTCTTAAGTCTGCTCTAACGGACCAATTCTGTCAGGAGGAGGGTGGTCCATGCACCTATACTGGTCCCAGTATGTCGAGCGTCCATAGAGGCTTGGGTGTTAACGAGGCTGCATTTAATGCTCTCGTTTCCGATCTTATAAAGGGCATGGACCGTCAGCATGTTCCGCTTGATGCCCAAAATAACCTCCTTTCTAAATTGGCCCCTATGGAGTCGCAGATAGTGACTCGCTGATCTGTCGTTACGGCATTCGTCCTAGAACCAGCCCCTTTGGGGCTGGTTTTTTTCATATGGGTACACAAATTGTATGTTGCAAGGCCATCAGTCAGCGGACTGCGATGGCGGAAATGGTTGTGTACGCAGAGTTGTGCACATGTCTGTCTGGCATGGCGGGGTTTCATTGGACGACCAGCCAAGCCGTTAGCGGTGCCGTCTTTTCAGAAGTGAGATGCCGAGATGGCGGTAGTCTTCAGACTGTGTCTCCTGGGTCGCCATGCACGAGGCCTGGATGTGCCTCGGACACGATTCCGCGTTCACGAATATTCGTACAGCGGAGGGCTGTAGCGTTTAGTCGATCGAGCATGTTCGTCGACTTCCGTTGCTTGTGAAGGGATCGATGAGGCAGGTGCAAAAGCGCGCGGTCTCGGCGCAATAGGCGGCGACTATATCACTTTGAATTGGTCGCATATCCACGCCATGTCGTTGTTGAAAGCGGCACGATGATACCCATAACGAGATAGCCCGGAAGAGATAGCCTGCGGAAAAACGCGGTATCGGGAATACGCGTGTTAGACAACTGGGCGTCGTTTTGGTAAAAAGGCCCCGATGGATATATAGAAAGATAATTCAAGAAAAGTCGCATCAGACCAACAATCTACGGGGGTTTTAAGCGAAATGGCCTATCGAGTAAACGGCAAGGTGGTGGAAAGTACGGAGACAGGATATCTCGTGAATCAGTCGGACTGGGACAAGGCGGTAGCCACGGAAATCGCCCGGAGCGAGGGGCTGGTGCTTACCCAGGACCATTGGGATGTGATTGAATATCTGCGCGATCAGTACTTCAATCACAGCGGTGAGCTGCCGAACAACCGCCATATTCTGAAGAGCATGCAGGAGATTTGGTCGGACCGCAAGGTCGACAACAAGACGCTGTTCGATCTTTTTCCTGGCAACCCTTCAAAGCAGGCAGGTCGCGTCGCGGGCCTCCCCGAAAGCATGCGCAAGGGCGGCTATTAGCCTCGTAAGTATTTGCCGAATGCGTATCTGGTAGTTGGCGCCACCCGGCGAGCAAGGGAATCGCGGCGGCCGCCACGCCAGCGCGGTCGCGTGCCTGCGGGCGGCGGGTGGGCTTTTTTGTGCGGGCAAAGATTGAGGGCCTTCGTTCCCTCTAGGGCCGGCGGCGGCCGGATCACGAGGCCCATGGGCTTTAGGGCGAGCACAGCAGGGGGGGCGGAGGAGGCCGCAGCTGAACGTAGAGCGACTGCCCGCCTGTCGGTTTGGTGCGAAGATCGTCTTTGCGACGCGAGGCGGTGGCGTACTGCGCGCTGATAAAGGGCCCTTGAGTGGGGTGCCTATAGGCCTCTTTTTTCAGGCGGGTCATCCGAAGGTCACCGATGGCCACGCACGCTAAGTGAGGGTGTACGCAACGATCAGCGCACAGCGGTCGGGCGCTCTCGCTCGGCCCCAGACATCATCATGCACGAGCGGCCCGTCGACTTCGATCCAGGCGCCACGCGTATGACTCCAACGCGATGAACGTGCTCGACCGGTCCAATCATCGTTCCGACCCCTCAGCCGACGTCCTGCGATGGTCGGCGACGACTTCGGTTTGGGATGTTAGGACTATATGCGACGCGCATCCACCGTAATCCCAGGAAAACGAGAGGCGTAACGGGGGTGGAGATACTGCGATCCGGAATCAGAATCATTTAACGCGGGGGAGGCTTCTCCTTGAAGGGAAGAAGCTCATCTGTCATTATCTCCGCCCCCTTTTTTCGGGGTAGCTGCGTTCATCCTACTTAGGTCCGACTTATGCGGACTCAAGAGTGCTATAGGATGTTTCGCATGTAGCGCATAAGGAGGGATACATGAAAATAACTAGAAGTCTGTCGCGATGCCTTGGGGGGCACGCGGAACCTGAAAGCAGTGTTCTTTGGTGTTCTCGCCACGGCCTGACATGGACTCTCGGGGCCTTCGCGACGGCAGGCTTGATCGGGGCCACCATGGCCATGACCTTTTGGATCGGGAACCCCAATCCGGTCAGTACGAACGTCGGGGCGGACCGTATCGTTCTTACGGCAAATGCGGCGCCTCCCGCTCTTTGGTCCAATGCTTGGCTTGGCCGTCGGCCGTATCGCGCCGTGGCATTCCATGGTCTGAGAAGGTTTGCGACGGGATTTAGTCTGTCTGTGCCGGCGCAGCCACGAACGCTGGGTCGGGCCCTCATGCGTATGGCACCGGATATCAGCGTACGCCTGGTCAGATTCAAGGATGAGCTTTCCACAGAGGCGGAGCGTGCGTTTTCTATGCACGCTTGAATTCGACCGTCTCGCCGAATGGCCATTGGCCGGTTTCTGACGACCTCTTGTCAGAGTGCGAGCGCGCCCTTAAATGCGGCAGAGGCGCGCCGGAAGGGCGCTTGCCAGGATGAGCCCGGTCGGGGGCCTCGAAAACCAGGATGGGGGCGCGTGTGGCGGACGGTTATAATGCGCCGATGCAAATAGATTCATGGGAACGAAGCGGCATGTCTTGGCAGGCCCTCGGAGGACGGTTGCTCGCGGCAGCGTCCAAACCACATATGGCGCGAGTGATCAATACGGGAGCCGCGGTAGCGGCCGCAGCGCTTGTGGCGAACTGGACGTGGGGGGCGCTATCACCCCCTGGGCGATCGGCGCCACCGCCGCTTACGGTAGAGCATGTCGCTCACGCACCGTTGTCGGTTTTGTTGCGACACCATTTATTCGGGCGGTCGCCGACAACGACGCTGACCGCGATCCCGGTGAGTCGTCTCGCACTGACTCTGTCGGGTCTCGTAGTCGGTAAGCCTGGCGTCGCCTTGATCGGGAGGCCTGGGAAGGATGTTCGTCCTTATTTGGTCGGGGCGACTGTATCTCCGGGGGTGGTGTTGGCGGCGGTCGCTCCTGACCGAGCAATCGTGAGGCACAATGGGCGACTCCAGAGCCTGTTGTTATACCCGCCCGGCGCGGCGAGTGCAGGGGCGCCGGCCGGCGCCCCTGCACGTGAGCCATCGGCATCGGTAACGGTACCGAAGGCCAATGTGGGCATCCATCATGCCGTCAAGGTTTCCGTCAAACCATCGGTCGTGGCGGCTTTCGGTAGCGTGTCGAAGGCGGCCCTGAAGTCGTGGCTTGCGCCCGGTCCCGCGGGCGGTGTGCTGGTCAAGCAGGCCCCGGGATCGGCCTTCGCGAGCCTGGGTTTGCACAAGGGTGACATTATCGAGGAGGTAAACGGACGGCCCGTGAACTCCTTGGGTGCCGCGGTCAGCGCCTATATGGCCGGGGCAAAAAATGGTGACGTTACAGTGGATGTGGCGCGCGACGGACATATGACGGCCTTTACCTACCGGATGCAAGGCCCGTGAGTCGGTTCGTGTTGTGGATACCCTTTCTAAGGATAGAATGCCGATGGGTAAGTGGGCGCGTAGTCGCTTATGTGCGGGGCTTCTTCTAACGCTGGTCTTCTCGAGCGCGCGGTACCCGGTTTTTGGAGCGAACAAGGCCGCTGCGTTGAATGATCACCCCGTCGTGGGCACGCGCACGCCCCTGACGCCTGGGCCCGCGTCGCACCCGATATTGGGCGCTGGGGCCGTGGTGACCGGCGGGTCCCCGGTCGTGAGTACATCCCACAAGGTCCCGCCGGGACAGATGTTGTTCAATTTCGACAATGCCGACATCCGCGCGGTGATTCGTACGGTCGCCGAGCTCACGGGCAAGAACTTTTTGATCGACCCGCGCGTGCAGGGCAAGGTCACCATCGTGTCGGCCTCCCCGGTATCGCTGAGGGCCGCCTACCAGATCTTTCTGGGGGCGCTGAAGGCTCAAGGCTTTGCCGCCGTCCCGGGGCCCGACCATATCGTAAAGATTCTGCCCCAGGCCAACGCCCGCCAGGCGGCGCCCGTGAGCGCGCATTGGCCGCAGGGCGGCGATCAATTGGTGACACAGGTGATCCCCATCGAGGACGGTGAGGCCTCGCAGATCATGCCGCTTCTGCGCCCCCTTATGTCGAGCGTGGGGATCATTTCGGTGTACGCGCCCACCAATACCCTGATCGTTACCGACGACGCCGATAATATCCGTAGGCTCTTGCATATCGTCTACCGCTTGGAGGCCGGAGTGCGGTCGCCGGTCGTAATCATTCCTGTTCGCTACGCCTCGGCCGTGGATATGGCAAACCTCCTTGTGCGTTTGGGCGAGGCGCAGTTGCCAGGCGCGTCGGGGACGCCGGCAGGCAGCTATAGCCCTGTCTATATCGTGCCAGATACGCGTTCCAACAGCCTGCTCGTCCGTACGGCAAGCCGCAAGAAGCTTCGGTTCATAAAGGCCTTAGTCAACAGGCTCGACGTTCAAGGCGAAAGCGGTGGGACCACGCATGTCGTTTATCTGCGCAATGCGCGGGCCAGCCGCATCGCGAAAATCCTGCGAGGTCTTTTGCAGGGCGAGGCGAAGGGGGCAAGCAAGAGAATGGTCGCGGCGGTCCAGCCCGTGGCTATGGCGGGACCGCCGCCGATTCAACGGAAAATTTCGGCGAGCGCTATAAAGGCCTCTCTCGTTCAGGCCGATCCTTCCATTAATGCACTTATTATCAATGCACCGAATGCCGTGTATGATAGCTTGCGAGCGGTGATTGCGAAATTAGATATACGGCGAGCTCAGGTATTCGTGAAGGCCCTTATAGCCGAGGTGACGGTCGATAACCAGGCGGAGCTCGGTGTGCAGTGGGCCGGGGCGGTACCTGCTGGTAGCGGCGCGGTGGGCGGTGTGACAAACTTCCCCGTGACCGGATCGGGCATAGTCTCAACGGCGGCGACGCCCTCGAAATTGGCGAATGAAGCAGGGCTTGCGCTCGGATTTATTAGCGGCACTGTGAAGCTCGCGAGCGGTCAGACCGTCGTCGGTCTTTCGGCGTTCGCTCGCGCCTTGCAGTCAGTCTCGGGTGTGAATGTCTTGTCGACGCCGGACCTCCTCACGCTCGACAATACGGAAGCCAAGATCATGGTGGGTCAGAATGTGCCGTTCATTACCGGCAGCTACTCCACCGCGGGGACGGTCGGCACGGCGGCCGTGAATCCGTTTCAGACGGTTGAACGCAAGAACGTCGGCCTTACGCTGAAGATCAAGCCGCAGATCACGGCCGGCAATAACATCAAAATGCAGATCTACGAAGATGTGTCGAGCATAGCGCCGAGCTTGTCGGGCGCGATCGACCTCATAACGAATAAGCGCGAGCTGAAGACCACGGTAATTGTGGCTAACGGCAAGACAATCGTGCTCGGTGGCCTCATAAGCGATGAGGTGGAGAACAATTGGCAGGGCGTGCCGCTCTTGGATGACATTCCCTTGATCGGCAATCTGTTTCGCTATCGTCAGCGCGTCAAGAAGAAGACCAATCTCATGGTGTTCTTGAAACCCGTGATCGTGCGCAACAGTGAGCAGGGTGAGGGGTTTACGGCATCGCGTTACGCTATGATGCAGGCCGAGGAGGACGCAGTGCGCTTCTCACATTCCTATGTACTACCGAATTATCATCAGCCGCATCTGCCGCATTTGAGGGAGGGCAAGACGGCAAACGGTGCGCCGGCCGCCTCGAAGAAGGTGGCTGCGGGTGGAACGCATGGTTGAAATGATCGAGCGGCCCCTGGATAAGGAGTGGATAGGCAAGCTCCCTTACCACTTTGCCAAGCGCCATGGGGTGATGAGCGTGGGTATGGTGGGCGATGAAGTGGAGGTGTGGCAGAGGGCCGATGTGCCGGGCCCGGTCTTGGCGGAGCTCGAGCGCGTATTGCGCAGGCCGCTGCGCCTCACAACCGTCGGTGAAGAGGCGTTCCAGGCGGCTCTGAATACGGGCTACGCGCGCGATATGTCGCACGCCCAGCAGATCATGGGCGCCCTCGATGAAAAGCTGGATTTGGCGGAACTCGCGCAGCACCTGCCGAAGACTCAGGACCTGCTGGAGAGCGAGGGCGACGCGCCCGTGGTGCGTCTGATCAATGCGCTGCTCACGCAGGCGGTACGCGAAAAGGCGTCGGATATCCATATAGAGGCATTCGAAACCCGGTCGCTGGTACGCTTCCGTGTCGATGGCGTGTTACGCGACATCATAGAGCCGCAGAAGGCCGCGCATGGGATTCTGGTGTCACGCATCAAGATCATGTCGCGGCTCGACATCGCCGAAAAGCGGCTCCCGCAGGACGGGCGGATCACCTTGCGTCTGGCCGGGCGGCCCATCGATGTTCGTGTCTCGACGGTGCCCACGGCGCATGGCGAGCGCGTGGTGATGCGCCTTCTCGACAAGCAGGCTGGTCGCTTGAACCTGGGCGCGCTCGGGATGCCAGGGGATACGCTCACCATACTTCGGGAGCTCATCCATCAACCGCATGGGATCTTTCTGGTGACGGGACCCACAGGTTCGGGGAAGACAACGACCCTTTATTCGGCCTTGGGCGAGCTTGATACGCGCACGTCGAACATCATGACGGTCGAGGACCCGGTCGAGTACGAACTGGATGGCGTGGGTCAGATCCAGGTGAACCCCAGGATCGATCTGACGTTCGCGCGGGCATTGCGCTCCATTTTGCGACAGGATCCGGATATCGTCATGATCGGCGAGATCCGCGACCTTGAGACCGCCCAGATCGCGGTGCAGGCGAGCCTCACGGGCCATCTGGTCTTGGCGACTTTGCACACCAATGACGCCGTGGGTGCTGTGACGCGCCTGGTCGACATGGGCATAGAGCCCTTTCTGGTCGCCTCGACCCTCCTGGGCATCTTGGCGCAGCGTCTCGTACGGACCCTCTGTGGCACTTGTCAGGGGCGCGCGCAGGCGGTCGGCGTGACCTGTCCGGCGTGCGGATCGACGGGTTACCAGGGACGCACAGGGCTCTACGAGCTCTTGACGGTCAGTGACGAATTGAAGGCCTTGATCCATGACCGGGCCGCCGAGGCTCGGTTGCGAGAGGTTGCGCTCGCGCAAGGATTGCGCCCGCTCTATCAGGACGGCCTGCGGGTCGTCGCTGAAGGGCGCACGAGCATGGAAGAGGTCATGCGGGTCTCGCGTGACTGACTATGGCCGCATTTGAGTATGAGGCGCTCGACAGCGAAGGGCGCGCGGTCAAAGGCGTCCTGGAGGGTGACGGGGAGCGGCGAGTCCGCGTTCTCCTGCGCGAAAAGGGCTTCATACCGGTCAAGGTCGCGCCGATAGAAAAGGAGCGCGCCGAGCAACGGGCGTTTCGCTGGCAGACCGGCCTCAAGGCCGCCGAACTTACGCTTCTGACCCGCCAATTCGCGACCTTGGTGCGCGCCGGTCTGCCCATAGAGGAAAGCCTGCAGGCCTTGACGGAGCAGAGCGAGGCGGCGCGTGCCCGCAAGATCCTTGCAGCCGTGCGTACCAAGGTCCGCGAAGGACAGTCCTTGGCGGGCGCCCTCGGCGATTTCCCGGGGTCCTTCCCACCGCTCTATCGCCATCTCGTGGAGGCCGGTGAGCAGTCCGGGAAACTCCCGGTAATCCTGGAGCGGCTGGCCGATTACACTGAGCAACGCCAGGCCTTGACGCAAAAGGTGTGGGTGGCCTTTCTGTATCCGGCGCTGGTGACAATAGTAGCGGTGACCATCGTGGGTGGCCTGCTCGTGTACGTCGTCCCACAGATCGCCCAGGTCTTTGTCGATAGTGGCGCGCCACTCCCGTGGGCGACGCGGACCTTGATTGCCATTAGCCACATCGCCCAGGAGGGCGGAGTCGCGTGGCCGGCGGGTTTCCTGGTGATTCTGATCGCGGGGCGGCTTTTTTTGCGCAAGCGCGAGCGGCGTATCGCGTGGCAGAGGCTGCTTCTGCGCGTGCCGCTCTTGGGGCGCCTCATAAGGAGCCTGAACGCGGCGCGTCTTGCGAGCACCCTGGGCATCCTTACGAGTTCGGGGATTCCACTATTGCTCGCGCTCGAAACGGCTATGCAGGTGGTGACCAATTTGCCGATGCAGATGGCGGTCGAGGAGGCCAGACAGGAGGTGCGCGAGGGGGGTTCGCTCAGCCGTTCGCTTGGCCGGGCGAAGCTCTTCCCGCCGCTCGTTATCCATTTGATCGGCAGCGGCGAGGCGAGCGGCTCTTTGGACACCATGCTCTCGCGTGCCGCCGAGGCGCAGACGCGCGAGCTCGAGGGCTTCGTGACGGCGCTTACGAGTCTGATCGAACCCGTATTGATTCTTGTCATGGGGGGGATGGTGTTGTTCATCGTGCTCGCCATCCTGTTGCCGATTTTCGATATGAACCAACTCATCAAGTGAGCCTTATGTTCAAGATGCAGCGAGCGCGTGGTTTTACTCTCATCGAGGTTATGGTCGTCATGGTGATCATAGGGATCCTGGCGGCTGTGATCGTTCCCAAAATCATGAACCGGCCGAACCAGGCGCGGATTGTAGCGGCCGAGAACGACATCCGCTCGATCGTAAGTGCCCTCAAGCTCTACCGGCTCGACAACGGTCAATACCCGACTCAGCAGCAGGGCCTGAAGGCCTTGGTGCAGAAGCCGACGTCGGGGCCGGCCGCGCCCGACTGGCGTAGTGGGGGGTATCTGCCGAGGCTTCCCATCGACCCGTGGGGGCGGCCCTACCAGTATCTGAATCCCGGCGTTCACGGGCGTGTGGACGTCTTCAGTTACGGGCCGCACGGCAAGGGGCATGGCATGAAGGGTGTGATAGGGTCATGGCAGCTCTAGCGAGCGAGCGTGGTTTTACCTTGTTTGAAATCCTGGTCGTGTTGGCCTTGATCGGCATTATGCTGGGTGTGCTCGTACCGCGGCTCGGGCGGGGTATGGGGGTGTCGGCGCGCAACGAGGGTCTGCGGCTTGTGGCGCTCTTGCGTGCGGCGCGTACCCAGGCGATCGTGACGGGTAGGCCTTACCGTGTGGATTTCGCGGCCCATGGTTATGAATTCTTGACTTTGAATAGCCACGGCCGTTTCTCGCAGGTCAAGGGGGCTTTGTTTCGGCCCCGACGCCTGCCTTCGGGCGCCGTGATTCGGGACCTTGGAAAAAGGCGTGCGGTGATTTTTACGCCGAGTGGGCTTGGCCGCGCGTTTCGGATCGAGGTGGTGACGTCCCACGGACGGTTTCTGTTGTCGGGTGATAACAATGGACGCGTCAAGGGTGCGGCACAGAGCTGAGTGGGGCGGCTTCACGTTGCTGGAGGTGCTCATCGCCCTCTTTATTCTGGCGATTGCGCTTGCGGCTGTGATGCGCAATCTGACGCAGGCGATCACGACCACGGGCGCGCTGCGGGATCGGACGCTGGCGCTCTGGGTGGCCGAGAACCGGCTTGCGCGCGTCGAGGCCATTATCCATTGGCCGCCCTTGGGTAGACGTGAAACGCGTGCGCGCGAGGATGGGCGGCGCTTTCGGGTGGTGACGCGCGTGCGCACCACGGCGCTGCCGGAGATCCGTCGCGTGCGCATCACGGTCCGTCGAGCCCACCGCGGGCACGTCTTGATGCGGCTCGTGGGTTTCGTGCGCAAGCCATGACGCGCATGCGGGGGTTCACGCTGCTCGAGATGCTGGTGGCCATCGCCATTTTTGCGGTTGTGGGCGCGATCGCCTATACCGGGCTCGACCGTGCCATGGCCATTCGGGGGCAATTGAAGGTGGTGCGCGCGCGTTGGCAGGCGCGCTCGCTCGCTTACTACCGCTTGGCCGAGGATTTGAGCCAGGCCCGCGGCCGGCCGGTGCGCGACGGCGCCGGAACCTTGGTGCCGGCCTTCGTGGTGCGGCGCATGGGGCGCGGCGTGCGTCTGAATTTCACGACCGGTGGGACCCCGCCTTTTCGGTCCGGCCCGGCAAGCAATCTACGGCGAGTGGATTACACGGTGATGCATGGGCGTCTGATATGGCGGCGGTGGGCGGTTCTGGATCGCGCTCCGGGTGAGCACCGGGCGCAAGAGGTGTTGATGCGGGGCGTGCGCCGCCTCCGCGTACGGCTCCTGGCATCCAGCGGGCTCTCTGCGCGCACCTGGCCACTGGCCGGCCAGCCGGCGGCGGATCCGCGTGCGGTCAAGATGACCCTGACACTGAAAAACGGCCGACATATCCGTTGGCTGTTGCCGGTCGGCCGATGAGGCGCCAACAGGGACTCGCCCTGATCGTGGCCCTGCTGGTGGTGGCGCTTACGGCTACCATCGCCGCGGCGCTTATGCGTGGTGAGTCGGTATGGTTCAAGGAGGTTGGCAATGTCCGTGCCCTGGCGCAGGCGCACGCGGCCATGGATGGGGCTTTCCGCCTCGCGGCCGTGGAAGTGACCCACGAAGGACGTCATGATCAGGTTGATGATCTGACCGAGCGCTGGGCGCAGCCCTTGCCGCGGTTCCCGGTGGGCGGTGGCACGGTGCACGCGCGGCTCCTGGACCCGGAGGGGCGCTTCAATCTGAACGATCTTGTGGTGGCGGGCAAGGAGGTCCCGGCGGCGGTGGCGGTGTTCACGCGGCTCTTGCAGTTGGCGGGCCTGAACCCGTCGCTTGCGCAGGCGGTCGTGGCCTGGGAGATGCCTCCCGGTTCGGCAGGCGGTGGCTTCGACGCGGTGTATCTCGGGCGTCGCACGCCCTATAGGGCTGGCCGCCAACCCATGAACGGGGTCAGTGAGTTGCGGCTCGTACAGGGTTTTAGTGCCAAGATCGTACGAAAGTTGCGGCCCTATTTGACGGCTTTGCCGCTGGCGACTCCGATCAATGTGAACACGGCGCCGGCCTTGGTGCTCGCGGCCTTGTGTCCGGGCCTGACGCTGAAGGAGGCGCAGACCTTGGGGCAGGAGGCGCTACGCACGCCGTTTACGAGCGAGGCGGCTTTTCAGCAGGCCTTGCCGCAGGGTGTCAGCTCGAGCTATCAGGCCGATGTGCAGACGCATTATTTCCTGGTCCACGCGAGCGCCCGCTTCGGCGGGATCGTCGCGCGTAGGCGTGCGCTTTTGTATCGCGCGGCGCGCGGCCAGACGACCGTTATATTGTGGCAGGAGGCGTTATGGGAACACCATCAGGTCACGGCCAAACACATATAAGAGGCCTTATGCGGGTCGGCATACGGGGTCATAGCGTTTCCAGTCAGGATCTCGCGAAGTGGAAAGACTATGTGCAGGTGTGGCTGCGCGCGCCGGGCGCCGCGCCCTGGAGTCTCTTCCTGCCGCCCGATTTCCCGGAGACCCGCGTCGTCACGTGGCGTGGCCCCGAAGGCGAGACCGGATGCGGACCCTTGAGTGAACTCCCGGAGGCGGCGCGGCGTGCCTCGATCCGTGTATGGACGCCCGCGATCGAGACCTTGCTCACGGTCGCGCAGTGGCCCGGGCGTGGGCGTGGGCGTGGACGGTTGGCGCAGGCCTTACCCTATCTGCTCGAGGAGCAGTTGCTTGCCGATCCGGACACCCTGGCGTTTTCGTATCGCGAGACGGACGCCGGCATTTTCGTGGCGGTGACCGCCAAGGAGCGGCTGTCGGCGTGGCGGGCGGTCATGGAGGCGGAGCGGCTCGGCGTGAGCTTTTGCCCCGTGACCCTGGCGCTTCCCTGGCGTCCCCGGACCTGGTCATGTCGTTTCGCCGATGGCCAGTGGGCGATACGCACCGGCCCCTATAGCGGCTTTGGCGCCACAGGCCTTTTGGCGCAGGTTCCAGCGGCGCTCCGGCAGGCGCTCACCGAGGCCGTCAAGGGTGGGGCCGCGCCCGATTCGATCACCCTGTTCGGGGGTGACGAGGCGCTGCGGCTCCTGATCGCGCGCGACCTCGGCCTCCCCGTCATTGCCGATGCGCGACCCATAGGGGACGGGGAGACCCCAGGCTTTCGTCTGAGTGAGACCGGTGGGGCGGTGAGCGCGACTGGGCGTGCCGCCTTGCGCGCATTGCGACCGGCGCTTATCGCGCTCGCTTTGGTGCTCGCGCTGGGATTTGCGCGTACGGTGTTTGATTGGGTGCGACTCTCGCACGAGGAGGCGCGCGTCAACGCCGAGATGACCTCGATCTTCACCGCGAGCTTCCCGAATGCGCCGGTGCTCGACCCGGCGCGGCAGATGCGGCAGGGGGTGGCGAAGCTTGCGGCACGAGCCGGCGGCGCGGGCCAAGGTTTTCTCGCGGTCTTGACCGACGCAAGCCCTGTGCTCGCGGGCCTAGCGCATGGGGCCTTGACGCGTCTCGCGTACCGGCATGGCGCGGTGCGCTGCGCCGTGCGCTTGGCGAATTTCGATGCGCTGACGGCCTTGAAGCATCATCTTATGCGCAACGGGCTCTCGGTGCGGGTCACGCACGTCTTGAGCCATCAGGGCGGCGTGCAGGCCTTGGTGACTATGTCGAGGAGATCGCCATGAAGATGGTTCCCGTAGTGATTGCACGTATCCAGTCGGCATGGCTTGCGCGCAGCGAGAAGGAGCGCCGTTTGGTCCTCTTGGCGGCCGTGGTGGCGCTGCCGCTCTTTTTTTATGGGCTTCTCTGGATACCGTTGGCCGCGCGCGTGGCCCATTGGGAGCATGTGCTCCCGAAACAGCGCGCAACGTTGGCCCTTATGCGCCATGAGGCGGCCTTGGTGCGCACGCTGCGCGCGCGCGGGGGTCATGCCCCCACGGGCACCGCGCTTTTGAGTCTGATCGAGCAGCAGGCACAGCTTCAGGCGATCGGCGGCCTGCTGAGTGCATTGTCGCCCCGCGGGTCGCACAAGGCCGAGGCGATATTCAGCAAAGTGCCGTTCAATGGACTCGTGCGCTTCCTCGCGGGGCTCGGTGCCCGCGGGGTCGAGCCCGCGCGCGTCGAGCTCACGCCGGCCGGCGTGGGGCTTGTGAGCGGGTCTGTGACTCTGGTCGTTCACTGACGATGCGCAAGCTGCGTTATGTCCTGCTCGCGGTCCTGGCCTACGCGATCTTTCTGTTGGCCACCGCGCCCGTGCGGGTGGTGTTGCCCGCTCTCACTCAGGGACTGCCGCCGGGCGTGAGTGTCACCGATGTGCACGGCACCATCTGGGGCGGGCGCATGGAGCTCGTCCTGAACACGGCCACCGGGACCGAGGCCCTGAGCCGTGTACGATTTTCGTTTATCGCCGGGGCCCTCATCCGGGGGCGGGTCGGCTATGCGCTGCGTCTGGTGGGACCCGTGCAGGGTCATATGCGGACGGCCTTCGCTGCGCAAGTGCGGGAATTCTCCGATGTCGCCTTGAATGCGCCTGCGGGCCTGCTCGCGTCTCTGATCCCGGCCGCGCAAGACTTCGGGCCCAGCGGACAGCTTGCGCTGCGGGCCCGCACGCTGGTGTGGGGGCCGCATCCCGCGGGTCAGGGGACCTTGACCTGGAGCCGAGCCGCGCTTGTGAGTGCGCCCGTCAATCCTCTGGGGACTTATGGCGCCCGTTTCGTACTGGCCGCGCCGGGGATGACTTATCGCATCCGGACCCTGAGCGGTGCGCTGGTCGTGCGCGGCCATGGCCGTTACCGGATTGCGGACCGCGTCCTTTCGTTCGCGGGTGATGTGCGTGGCCATGGTCTGCGTCTGGGCGGTCTCATTCAAAACATCGGGGTCCCGGATGGCGCCGGAGGACGCAGGGTCGATTTCCGTATGACATTGTAGGCTTGGCGTTTTTGCGTCCCGGTCTTTGTCTCGCGCATGGACGAACGGGAGGGCGCGCCCTTAGGGTTTGTTAACCCACCAAAGAGCGTGCGACAGCCTCGGCGGTCTTGATGCCGTCGACCGCCGCCGACAGGATGCCGCCCGCGTAGCCCGCACCCTCGCCGGTGGGGTAGAGGCCGCGGGTATTGCGGCTCTGCCGGTCCTCGTCGCGGGTGATGCGGATCGGGGCCGATGTGCGGGTCTCGACCCCGGTCAGGACCGCGTCAGGGAGCGCGAAACCCGCAATCTTGCGTGCGAACGCGGGCAGCGCCTCGCGCAGGGCGTCGATGGCGTAGGCGGGCAGGGCCGTGCCCAGATCGCTCCATCGCACCCCGGGCTTGTAGGAGGGGATGACCGTGCCGGGCCCCGAGCTTGCCCGCGCGGTCAGGAAGTCCTCCAGGCGCTGCGCGGGCGCCTCGTAGTGACCACCGCCCAGCTCGAAGGCGCGCTCCTCCCAGTGGCGCTGAAAGGCGACCCCGGCCAAGACGTCGTCACTCGGAAAGTCCGCGGGTGTTACGCCGACCACGAGCGCGCTATTGGCGTTACGCTCGTTGCGTGAGTACTGACTCATGCCGTTGGTGACGACCCGCCCGGGCTCCGAGGCGGCGGCCACGACCGTGCCGCCCGGGCACATGCAGAAGCTGTAGACTGAGCGACCGTTGGTGGCCTGATGGGCAAGCTTATAGTCGGCGGCGCCGAGCAGGGGGTGGCCCGCGTGACGTCCGAAGCGGCAGCGGTCGACGAGCGACTGCGGGTGTTCGATGCGCAGGCCGATGGCGAAGGGCTTGGGTTCGAGGAATACCCCGCGATCGCGCAGCATGGTGAAGGTGTCGCGCGCGCTATGGCCTATGGCGAGCACGACATGCCGGGCCTCGAGGGTGCGGCCATCGGCGAGTGTCAGCCCCTGCATCACACCCCCGGAGCGGTCGATGTCGACCACGCGACTCTCGAACTGCACGCTCCCGCCGAGCCCCTCTATGGTGGCGCGCATGCGTTCGATGATGCCCACCAGACGGAAGGTACCAATGTGGGGTTTGCTGATGGTGAGGATCTCGGGGGGCGCACCGGCGCGCACGAACTCCTCCAGGACCTTGCGCCCATAGTGATGGGGGTCGCTGATCTGGCTATGCAGCTTGCCGTCGGAAAATGTCCCGGCGCCGCCTTCGCCAAATTGGACGTTGGACTCCGGGTTCAGAATCTGGCGTCGCCAGAGGGCGAAGGTGTCCTGGGTGCGCTCGCGCACCGGCTTGCCGCGTTCGAGGATGAGGGGGCGCAGGCCCATTTGTGCGAGCATGAGCCCCGCGAAAAGCCCGGCCGGCCCGAAGCCTACGATTACAGGTCTCGGATGCGGCGGATTCGTCGTGTGAAAGGGCGGCTCGTAGCGGCTGTCGGCACACGGGATGACATGAGGGTTCCGGTGATGGCGCGCGAGGAGTCGTTCGTCGTCACGCGTCGCCACATCGAGCGTATAGACGAGCGCGATGCGATCTGGGTGGCGCGCGTCATAGCCGCGCCGCGCGATGGCGTAGGACCGGAGTTCCGAGCCGGGGATGCGCAAGGCGCGACAGACGGCATCGCGCAGGGCGTCCTCGTCGTGATCCAGGGGAAGCCGGACTTCCAGGAGCCGTACCATGAGGGTATCCGTAAGCGTATGAGCGGGCGGTTGAGGTGCGCTCGCGCGCGGACCTATTTAGCGGCCACGACCGCCCATGGTACCGATTCGGCGCACGGATGTCTCGCCCAAGCGCCGCGCGCGTTTCTGATCCACAAACCATAAGAATCGCCCGCGGCCGGTCGGCACTCGCCCTCGACCCCCGTCTTTGTGACGCGCGTGGCATTTCGGGTTATCTTACGGGTATTGGTGGCGCCGTCGGGATCAGATCAAGAGATTGGGGCGCAGCCGATCATAGAATAGCGGAGCCGGGCAGGGGTATATAGCTCCCTGCGCGCTCGATCAGGCGCTTGCGCGCGTTGCACAGCCATTTCGGGGCCGAATCATGTCAGTTGATGAGAAAACACAGCACACCGCTCCCCCCACGTTGCGTCTGGCCCGCGGGTGGCGCTATGAGGACCTGTTTCCGCGACAGGGCCTGGAGCGTCTGGATGGCGAGTTTGTGGACCACTTGGCCGCGCGCGATGCGGATCTGGCCGCGCGCCTGCGTGCCTTTCGTGCGGGTGCCGATCCGGAAACCCCGCTCGAGCACAGCACCTTCCTACTGGCCGTAGCACCCCATATTGAGAGCTTTATAGCCGGGCTCTTCGGGATCGAGGCGGCCGTCACGGCCCTCCATAAGGGCACGGTGAGCCACGACAGCGTCATGCAGTTCAAGAAGCAGTTCGTGCAGCGCCGCGCCCGGCGTTATCGCGGCGATTTTCCGCAGAGCTTCGCGGATCTCGATGCATGGCTCGATGATGAGGCGCGCAAGCGCGGTCTGCCGCTTGCCGACCGCGAATGGGCAATCGCGCGGCTCGGGGAGGAGTGGCTTGCTGACGAGAAGGCCCATGAGGCCGAGGTGACGCGGCTGACGCAGTGGTGCGCCATGGTGCTGAATGATGGCGATATCCGCGCGCAATTCCCGAGTTGGGCGAGCTTCGTCTTGCCTGAACGCGTCGACCACACCCGCCTCGTACCTGTCAATCGCGTTGAACGTTACGGGATGGAAATGGCCGAGGGTCCGCAGTCGGAGTTTCGCCGGCGCGACGGTTTTCATTTGACCGATCTGCGCATGGATGCGCGGCATGTGCAAAGCGAGACGCACTACTGCCTCTATTGTCACGACCATGACGGCGACTTCTGTTCCAAGGGCTTCCCAGAGAAGAAGGGTGTTCCGGAGCTGGGCCTCAAGGTCGACCCCTTGGGTGTCACGCTTACCGGTTGCCCGCTCGAGGAAAAGATCTCCGAGATGAACCTCCTGCGGCGCGACGGTCTCAACATCGCGGCGCTTGCGATGGTCATGATCGACAACCCCATGGTGCCGGCGACCGGGCATCGCATCTGCAACGACTGTATGAAGGGCTGCATTTATCAGAAACAGGATCCGGTCAATATCCCGCAGATCGAGACGCGCGTGCTGACCGATGTCCTTGACCTGCCGTGGGGTGTCGAGATCTATGACCTCCTGCTGCGCTGGAATCCCCTTTTGCAGCACGACTATCTCCCGGGGGCCGACAACGGCCGCAAGGTCCTGATCGCGGGTATGGGTCCGGCGGGTTTCACGATGGCGCATTACTTGAGCCGCGCCGGTTGCGCCGTGCTTGGTATCGACGGCCTGAAGATCGAGCCCCTGCCGGAGGCGATCGTATCGGGCCCGGTGTTCGCGTGGAAGGATCTCGCCGAGGATCTCGACGAGCGCATCCTGCTCGGATTCGGCGGTGTCGCCGAGTACGGCATCACGGTCCGCTGGGACAAGAATTTCCTGAAGCTCATCTATCTGAGCCTCGCGCGCCGGTCGCGGATGCGTGTCATAGGCGGTGTGCGCTTCGGCGGGACAATCCGGGTCGAGGATGCCTGGGCGCTCGGCTTCGATCATCTCTGTATCGCCACCGGCGCCGGGCTCCCGCGCGTCGTTCCCATGACGAATAGTCTTGCGCGCGGCATGCGTCAGGCGAGCGATTTCCTGATGGCCCTGCAGTTGACGGGTGCCGGCAAGGAGACGAGCCTCGCCAATCTGCAGGTGCGGCTCCCGGCGGTCGTCATAGGTGGGGGGCTGACGGCGGTCGATACCGCGACCGAGGTCCAGACCTACTACATCAAACAGGTCACCAAGATCCTGGCCCGTTACGAGACCATGGTTGAGGAGTCGGGGGTCGAGGCGATTCGCAAGGGCCTGCCCCTCGAGGACGAAGGGATCCTGGATGAGTTCTTGGCGCATGGCCGAGCCGTGCGCGCCGAGCGCGAGCGCGCCCAGGCGGCGGGCGAGACGCCGAATTTCATACCGCTCTTGCGGTCGTGGGGTGGTGTCACGCTTGCCTATCGCAAAGGCATGAATAATTCACCGGCCTATACGCGCAACCACGAGGAACTGACCAAGGCCTTGCAGGAGGGTCTCTACTACGCTGAGGGCCTGGACCCGCTGCGCGCGGATCTGGATGCCTACGGTCATGTCCAGACGCTGGTCCTGCGCCGCATGCGCGAGGTGGAAGGCCGGTGGGTGGGGAGCGACCAGGAAGTGAGGCTTCCGGCGCGTACCGTGCTGGTGGCCGCGGGGACCGTCCCCAATACCATCTACGAACGCGAATATCCGGGCACCTTTTTGCTCGACGGCAATCATTTCGAGGGCCACATCGCCCACGGGGATCATCTGCAGGCGGTGCAGGTGGCGGCGCACTGCAAGGCCCCCGAGACCGGTCCCTTCACCTCCTATGAGCAGGACGGCTATCGGGTGAGTTTTCTGGGCGATACCCATGCTGCTTTCCACGGTAGCGTGGTGAAGGCTGTGGCCTCGGGTAAGGTCGCGTTCCCGCAGGTGATGGCGGTGCTGGGGGCCATGAAGAGGCCTGCGAGCGACGAGTCGGCGACAGCCTTCCTGGCGCGTATGCGCACGCTCCTGGAGCCGCAGGTGGTGGCCATCGACAAGTCGAATCCGGCGGTGGCCGAGATATGGATCAAGGCGCCCATGGCCGCCCGGAACTTTAAGCCCGGTCAATTCTTTAGGCTCCAGACCTTCGAATCGCGTAGCGCGGTGGTCGCCAATACCCGCCTGCAAGTGCCCGTGATCACGGTGAGCGGTACCGGTGTCGAGGACGACCGCGTGCGGCTTATGATTCTTCAATGGGGCGCGGGTGCGCGTGTCGCGGGCGCACTCCAGGTCGGCGACCCGCTCATCCTTATGGGCCCTACGGGCGCACCGACCGATATCCCCTCGGGCCAGACCATCCTGGTGGTGGCGGGACGCTGGGGGGCGGCGGTGATGCTCGACATTGGTCCGGCCTTGCGTGCCGCCGGCAACCGTGTCGTCTACGTGGCGGCCTTCGCCCGGGCGTCCGAGCTCGATAACCAGAAGGGCCTCGAGGAGGCTGCCGATCAGATCGTGTGGTGCACGGCGCAAGGCCCATGCATCGAGGCGCGTCGTCCGCAGGATCGGTCGGTAGAGGCCACTGACATGGTGGCCTTGCTCGGCCAGTACGCCACAGGGGAGCTCGCTCTGCCGGCCGACGCCATCCCCTTGGCATCGGTCGACCGTATCCTGGTCATGGGCTCCACGGGGCTCCTGAAGGCCTTCCAGGGGGCCATGAAGGGGGCCTTACAGCCGCTCTTCAAGGCGGATGTGAAGGCCATAGCGACCGTCGGTAGTCCCATGCAGTGCATGATGAAGGGGGTCTGCGCCCAATGCTTGCAGTGGCAGATCGATCCGGCCACGGGGCTACGCACGCGCGCCGTGTTTTCCTGTGCTGAACAGGATCAGCCCCTCGCCTGGGTGGATCTCGAGAATCTGGCCGCCCGCCAGGGACAGAATCGCCTCTCCGAGCGGCTCAGCAATCAGTGGCTCACGACGGTACTGGCGGCCGCTGCCGCGCGCCGGGGCGAGTTCTGACGCGCAGCGGACCCAAGCTGCGGGTGCGGCGGTGTTGGGGGCGCCGCACCCCAGATCTTGAGTGGGCCATGGACGGCGGCGTGCGTGAAGTCGAGGACCGCGGTGAGCAAAATCAGGTGGTAGCGAATACAAAATTGGGCGAGCGCATCGATCGCACCAGGCTGCACGCCTCGGCGGCGGCAATGGGTGCGTATATGTCCCGCTCCTCTGTTCCGTGTCGCAAGGCCAGGTCGCGCGGGACACGCCCCACGCCTTCGGCGCCGCGCCTCTCCGCGCATGCCCCGCTCTCTCAGGGTCTGGAGCCGCGGAAGCGAGATGGCTGCGGGGTGTCAGTATCTCTGTCTCACCGTCCCGTCCCGCGTCCGAAGTCGCGTCGGCACTGATCGAAGAGCTGGCGCGCATCGGCGCCCCGTAAAACGAGGCCCACCTCGCGGTTGTGCTTGAGGCTCGAGGGGCTCAGGTTCTCCGAGCCTATGAAGGCGCGGTTGGGGCCTGCGATCAATTTGGCATGCAGATAGGGGTGGCGCAGGAAGCGGACCTGGACGCCGGAGGAGGCCAGAGAGCGCGCGACCCTGCGGTCATAGCGGTTCAGGCGCGCGGGCAGCAGCAGCTCGGCGGCACGCCCCTTGGCGCGCAGGGCGGCGAGTATCGGCCGGTCGCGCCCGAGTTCCTCGGATTCTAGGCACACACGGCGCGGCATGCGCAGGGTACGCACGAGAGCCGCGGTGGCGCCGGGGGAGAGGATGAGGGTCTCGCGCGGGCCCCGCCCCGCATGCCTGTGCGACCAGTCAGCCTGAAAGACGCTACGCAGGGCCTGCGCGATGCGCGGGTCGTGGCCGGTCCAGAGGTACTCGCGGTTCTCGTGGAAGGCCGACCAGGTCATGTTCGCGGTACCGATCTCGCCGTGGTTGCCCGAGACCATGTATTTGGCGTGATCGAAGACGTAGCGCCGCGAGAAGCGCCGCGGGGCATAGCGGACCTGGGCCCCAGTGGCGCGCAGCCGTGCGATTTCCCCACGCGGCCTGCGGCCATAGGGGTGGCGGGCGATGATGATGCGCACGCGCACCCCGTGGCGTACCGCCGATTGCACGGCGCGGAGGATTACGCGATCGGTCAGGAGGTAGGTATTGATGTCAAGGCGCTGATGGGCATGACGTATGAATCGGACGACCGGTGCCACGCCGGCCTGAGGTTCTATAAAGAGCATGGGTCCATGAAATCTCGGTGACAGGGTCTGCGCGCGCCGCCCCCGCGGCGGCCGCCAAGTCTTTAGTGGACCTGAAAAGCGTGGGACGCACAAGGCCGCGCCCGGGGGATGCGGCGGATCGCCGGACCCCGCCATTCATCGGCCGCCCAGGCCGTGTTTGCGCGTCGGGGGCGACGACAACCCTTGCCGTATGGGCTGCGACCGTCTACCGTAAGTTTGAATGAGATCGCAAACCCTGAGCGCGAGAGACGCGCCCCGACCGGGTCGGGGGGCCGCTTTGCGCATGGCGTCGGCACGACGCCCGTTTGGGGCGATAGTGAGGAAGGCATCATGGCGACAGCAGTAAAGGCGGGCGGCGAGGCCCCGCCGGCCAAGAAAAAGGCCGGACCCAAGGTTACGGTTTTCCAATGGCAGGCGCGGCCCCGGGGGGATGCCAAGGGGGCGACACAGAAGGGCGAAATGGAGGCCGCGTCGATCGCCATCGTGCGCGTTACCCTGCGCAAACGGGGTCTCGAGGTCATATCGGTCAGGAAAAAGCCTAAACCCCTCTTCGGCGGGGCAGGCGGGGTCAAGGAGGCCCAGATCGTGGTTATGATCCGGCAGTTGTCGACCATGATCAACGCCGGCGTCCCCATGGTGCAGGCCTTTGAACTATTGGCGACCGCAAGTGACAGCAAGGGCATGAAGGCTATGCTCGAAGGTATCCTTACCCCGATCAAGGATGGTGAGCGCATAGCCGACGCCTTTAATCGCTATCCGAAGTATTTCAATCGCTTATTCGTGTCATTGCTCGCTGCCGGCGACCAGGGTGGTATTCTGGACACCATTCTTTTGCGGCTTGCCGACTATCGCGAGAAATCGCTCGCCCTGCAAAAGAAGATTCGCTCGGCGATGATCTATCCCGCATCCATCCTGACTGTGATGTTGCTTGTCACGGCGATCCTTATGATCTTCGTGATCCCGGTGTTTGCCCATCTCTTCGACAGCTTTGGCGCGACCCTGCCGGCGCTTACTCAGGCTGTCATCAACATCTCGAACTGGATGCGCGGACACTGGTATATCGTGGTCTTCGCGCCTATCGTCGCCATCTGGGCGTTTATCATGGCCTACCGCAAGAGCCTGGGTTTTCGCACCCAGGTGGACCGCGTCTCGCTCAAGCTCCCGATCATGGGCGATATCATCTTGAAGGGCTCAGTGGCGCGTTTCATGCGCACGCTCGCCACCATGCAGGCCGCGGGTGTCCCGATCAACGAGGCGCTGGAGACCCTGTCGCGCATCTCCAATAACGTCATTGTCGAACGCGCGGTCAACGCCGCGCGCGAGCGGGTCTTGGAAGGCGGCTTCATTACAGACTCCTTGAAGGAGAGCGCGGTATTCCCGGCGATGGCCGTGCATATGCTCGCGATCGGCGAACAGACGGGTGCCATCGAGGTCATGGCGGAGAAGGTCGCGGACTTCTACGAGGGGGAGGTGAGCGAGACCGTGGCGCGCATGTCGACGCTCATGGAGCCGCTCATCATGGTCATATTGGGTATCATCGTCGGTACCCTGGTCGTGGCCATGTATATGCCGATATTCGAGCTCGGCTCGGTCGTGACCCACGGGGGGTGATGATCACGGCTAGGCGGTAAGCGCTCACGGCGGCTGGAATGCGCGCGGATGGCGCATGACAGTCCGTCGGGCGGGCGAGTCCTTTCCCTTATAAGTTATGTTCCTTCCATTGTTCCGCTCCACCCGGGGTGCCGAACGCAGCCCTCTCTCGTCGTTCAAGCCCTTGAATACGCGGGGCCTTACGTCCTGCCGCGTCGCCATGCGCTCGTGATGGCGTTTTTGTGCTATACCTACCTAATGAGGGGTATTGCGTCGTTAGGTCTTCGGACATGACGGACCAGTGTCTGGGGCGGTGTGGGACCGCACGGACGGTGGATGGAGGGTGTTGATGGGTATGAGAGCCGATACAAAGTTGGCCGCAACCCTGCGACGTCGGATGAGTGGGCTGACTTTGCTTGAGTTGTTGATCGTGATCGCCGTGATCGGGATTGCGACTGCGGTCGCCGTGCCGGATTTGTCCTCTTGGGAAGTCAATAGTCGGATCCGTGAAGCGGCGGGGCATATCGAAGAGGATATGCAGTGGGCGCGGTCGTACGCACTGAAGGCCGACCAGCCGGTGTACGTGCGGACCGGCTATGTGAGCGTGGCCGGGGGTGGGACGGCCTGCTGGTGGACGGCAAGCTTGAACTCGAGCGGCATGCCAGTCCTGAATAATGCCCCCAACATGGACAACCCCAATGCGCCTAGCCCTGGTGTCGCCGTCAAGGCGACCTTTCCGGTGCGCTATCCGGATGTCTCCTGCCAATACGTCGAGCTCGGGAACGGGGGGCTGCCCCCGATACTACCGCCGTCTGTGAACACTACGGCTTACCTCGAATTTTACCCGGATGGCACGATCCTCGGGTCCAGTACGGGCGCGGCAGGCTCCTACCAGTTGACGGAGGGCGCGCTGTTGTTGAAGGCCCGCTCAAATCCCGGGAAATACGCGCGATGGCTCGCGGTCTACTATGGCGCGGGCGAACTGCGGTCGTGCGTGACTCAGGGCGGGGCGGCTCCGACCCCCCCATACTCATGCACCCTGTCCTGACAAGCCAAACGGCGTCACGCCGCGCCGGGACCCGCGCGCACCTCTCAGGGGGGTTCACCTTGATCGAGAATCTCATCGCGGTCGCGATCTTCATGATTGGCGTCATGGCGGTCACCTATTTGCTTGCAGACAGCGTGACACTCGCGAAAACCGGACAGGGACAAACCACGGCCTATGTGGCCGCCCAGGAAATTATTGGCATGTTGCGCGCAAGCGGCGCAAACGCGCTGAGTTATAACGGTCTGACGATCAACAGCGTCAATCCGCCAGCGTCCGGAGGCGCAACGGTTTTTCAGACCAATGTGAGTACGTGGTGGCAGTCTTTGTTGCAGTTGCCGGGGGCGGCCGGTCCACCCACGATCCCAGCAACTGGTCAGCCGCGCATCAGTGGCGCCATCAAGGTTTGGTCGACGAACGGGAACGGCCAGTGCCCTTGCAATGCGACGATAACGGAATCCTGGGGACAAAATAGCTATGTGGTCTCGACCGAGGTTGTCTACTAGATCCCGCGTACGCGGGGTGACGCTGACGGAGCTTATGGTCGCTCTTGTCATCTCATCGCTGGCGGCCTTGGCGATCTACGGCGCGTTTAGCAGCGTGTCATCCGTCACATCGCAGACGCGGGCGCAGGATAGCGCTTGGCAGCAGGCGCGGACGGCCATGACGATGTTGACGCAGGCCATCGAGGGGGCGGGTTATGGTCTCCCGATGAACGAGTGCGGCGGTGGGATCTATACCAATGTCGCCGCCACCTCCACCAGCACCACGACCGCTCAGTACACAGTGTCAACATCAAGCCCAAGCGGGGGCCTTTTTCTGACCCCGGTGGCGGCAGTGGCACAAACGGCCGCCAACCCCTATGACTACAGCCCCGGCAGCATCAATACCTATGCGCTCACCACTGTCGCAGGCGGCAGCCCCTTTGGCTCTGCGCCGGTCACCACCATTACCAAAACGAGCGGGAAAAGCGTTACGTCGGTTAACTTCTTTGTCAGTAATGCGTCGCTTTTGCAGTCCATGGACATATTCCTCATCCCCTTGCCGAATTCGAGCTGTATTATGGGGCAGGTCACGAACTCCAACCCGGGCGGCGGCTCGAACGTGGTGGGGAACCCGGGGCAAAGCACCTTCAATGCGCCCAAGGGATTCTCCGCGACGGACCCCGGAATCACCACAAGCCAACTGATAAACAGGGGCGTCATCAATCTCGGGAATACGGGATTTAGGATCCAGAATTTCTTTATCGGGGATGGTTCTGGCGCTCAGGTGCCATCGCTTTACATGCAGACTTACACGTATCTGAATGGTGCGCCGAACACCCCAGCACCGCCTGTCTTGCTGGTGGCGCGCGGCATCATCGATATGCAGATCGCCTTCGGCTACGGGCAGAATGGCGTTGTCAGCCACTACGCGCTGCCAGGCACACCGCCCCCGGCCGGCATGACGCCCGCGGATCTTCTGACGGTTCAAGTGGCGCTGCTGGTTCGCGGTACGCGGACTATACGCGGCAGCTATGCGGGAAGTCCGCCGTCGACAGTTGTGCTCAATGGCAGCACCAATCCCGCCCTTCCTGCTGCCACCTACCAGATTCCCACGAACCTGCCGGCGGGCTCGACCATGGGCTGCGTGGCGGGCAATTGTAGCCATTATGTGTACCGCGTGTTTACCTCCGTCATTCCCGTCAGAAACGACATTTGGGGGCAGTGATGGCGAGACTGAAAACGCGAGGGACGGGCAAGGGGCGTACACGTGAGCGCGGGATTACGCTTATGTTGGCCATCTTCGTCTTATTGGCGCTCACGTTTGCCGCCCTGGGTCTTATGTATTTCGTCCGCTATGACTCCGAGATGGCCTCCAATGCCGCCGTGCATACCGAGGCGATGCAGGCAACGGATGTCGGTCTCGAGGCCGCCAATGTTGTCCTGCAGGCCCACGCGGGCTTTCCGGAGGCCTCCAATATGGGGGGCGTGAGCTGGTGGTACCCGCCGACCGGTCTGGGACCACCGCCTCCTCCGAGCGTGGGATTTTGGTCGGGGTGTGCCGGGGCCGGGACCTGCGGGGTCGTTCCCGGGGGGGTCGTGATCGGCGGTACGACCTTTGATGTCGAGTATGTGATTGCGCCAAGCGGGGCGCCGGCGGCGATCTTGAACGGGGCGGGCCCGTCCTCGCGCAACGTGACGTCGTATATGACGTATACCGCGTATGTCAACGCGCGCTTATCCAATGGCAGTCTGGCGGTGGGAAGCTACCACAATATGAACGCCAACATTCAGGCCACGATACGGAAGGTGGACTAATATGAAAAAGAGGACGGTGGGAGGGCGGCTGATGGAAGCGGGAGCGGTCCTCGTGTTGGCGCTCCTGCTCGGGCTCAATCTGGCGGTCGCGGGAACGGTACCTGCTGGCCAACAACCTCAAGTCCTTGTGATTCTCGATACCTCGCAAAGCATGGCCGGTAATCTCCAGGGTGCGATCATGTCGGGGTCGGGGACGGTGGCTGATAATGCGGATTCCGCCTCGCCACCCTGTTATGGATTGAACGCCTACACGCCGCGCTCGAGCCTGGGGCCCAGTAATGGTGGGAGTTGTCCTTCGGGGACCGCGCCGTATACGGTGTCGGTGGGCGGAACCCTCACGGACAATTCCGAGTCGATGATCAATGTCGCTGAACAGAGCATCGATTGGGCGTTCAATAACTCGACTTATGACAACGTCATGCAGGCGGGCCTTTTGGTGTATGCCACCAAGGGAACCCCGACACCCTACAATACGTGGGTGTACTACATGACCAGCAATACGTCGACGGGGAGCGGGCCGTTTTCGCCGTGTAACCCGGGGGTCTTTGGCTACGGGACGAGCAGCTCATCCACATGTTCCGGGAACGACGCCTTGGCGGTACCGAACCCCTGTTACAATACGACGAGCAGCGCCAGCGGGTGCAGCGCCATCGAGGGGGTGCTGGGCTCGGGGCTCAGCGCGAGACCCTATCTCTATATCGACCAGACGTCTGATGACCCCCAGATCAACGACGTGCTGTATTGGGGCGGGGCGCGACCTAACTTCATCACCTACGATGGCGCCAACCCGGCCAACCCCTACCCGCCGAACGGCTATACCCTCGGGCAGTATGAGAACCAGATCGTGTCCGGCAATTACTTGCTGGAGACCTATCAGCACACGGCTCCGGCGAGTGTTGGTCAGCCGTTCAGCAGCTCGCCGACGGACGCGGGCTACATCCCCTACAGTGGACAGGTCTGGTATGCGGGGCGCGGGCTCGCGTTCAACGCGCCGCCTGTCTTGAACGGCACGAACGGCGGTCAGGGGCAACTCGTCGTTCCCGTGGCACCCCTGAACGCCTCCCAGATCTCGCTTTTGAATACCGCCACCGCGGCCGAACAGTTCGTACAGGGAGGCAACGAGATTGTCGCGGGATCGGAATATGCCCCGACCGCAGGCGCACTCACCGCCGCCTTGACCGATCTGACGACAAGCTCGCAAGCACCTCAACCCGCCTGCGCCCCCAAGTACGTGATTTTGATTACCGACGGGCAGCCGACCATGGGCCTGCATGGACACGTTTACCCGCCGCTTGGGAGCGCCTCGGCGCTCGGTTACGGGGAAAACCTGGCTGGTGGCGGCAGTAATGACAACGCCGTGTCGGAGGCGATCACGGCGGTCACGAACCTCGCAAATTACACAGCCAACGGGGGCCACGGCATCAAAACCTATGTGCTCGGGGTGGGTGCGGGCGTGAACTGCCCGCCGTCGACCTCAGGGTGCACTCAAGAAGCCCAGGAAAGCTATACGGTCCTGCAGGACCTCGCTCAGGCGGGCAAGACCAATGTCGTCTACAGCGCCGATACCGCTGCGGCCTTTCAGCAGGCCTTCAACGCCATCTTGAACAATATTGCCGCGCAGATCGTCACCGCATCGAGCGGATCGAGCCCGCAGGCGGTCGGGGGATCATCCTATGAGTATGTCGTGACGAGCACCCCGGCGCTCGGGGAAGGCGATCTGTCGGCATATCTGATAGGCACGAACGGCACCGTGGCCGCGACGCCGTCCTGGGACGTGAATTCCTTGATGACCGCCGCCAATAGGACGCCTGCGCTCTATTCCGAAGGGCCCGCCGTGGCGCCCGCGACCATAGGCCCCGTGACATCCTTGACGAGCATGGATGCCGCGGCCTTCGCCTTGCCGGCAAGCAGCACCTTGACGCCGACCACTATCGAGAATTACACCATCGATCCTTCCTATTCCGGGGGTCAGTATCTGGGCGGGCGGAGCCCCGGTTGGTATGTGGGGGTGATGACCGCCGACAAGCCCACCTATATGGGCCCCCCAAACGATGCCTTCCTGTTGGGCAATACCACCTATGATTCTTATGCCCAAGGCGAAAGCGGCCGTCCGCCCCTCGTCCTTTTCGCCGACAACGACGGTTTCTTGTATGCAGTTGACGCCAGCACCGGCACCTTGACTTGGGGATGGATGCCGCGTCCCCTCGTCCAGTATCTGCAGTCTTACTCGACATTCTGGCAGGGCGCCAATATGGCGGGATTTCGCCCGCGGGTCGTGGACGCGCAGGCCGGCGGGTCGTCGTCGGCCTGGTCGACCTATGTCGTTGGGGGCGCGCAGCAGGGGGCGATCCAGTATGCCTTGCAGCTGAGTTCGAGCGGTAGCCCAAGCGCCGAGATATGGGAGCAGGATAACGCAGGATCGGTGACGCCCAACGCCATCGCCCCTGTCATCTTCCGTCTGGTGGCCGGCTCCGGGACCGCGTATGAGGCGACGGTCCTCAATACGACCAATACGACGCCGACGAGCACGTTGGTACTCACAACGGTGGCTACGGGCGTGAAGAAAACCATGACCCTACCCTTCGCTGCCGATAGCCAACCCTACATCGATGCCACGAACGATATCTTCATCGGCGACAACGCTGGCAATGTGTGGACAGGTACGCTTTTGTCCTCGTCCGGCAATCTGGCGAACTCTATTTCATGGACACCGCTCAATAACACGGCGCCAAGTCCAGTGGGGACGAATTTTGGTTCTTCGGCGACAACCTCCGGGGGTACCGGGCCCATAGATTACATCGGCGGGGCCTATTATAACGGTATCGAATACCTGACCTTGCAATCCGCTGGACGGCTCACGGCCTTGGAGGATGGCGCCAGCGGCTGGGCACCGCTTTGGACAAGCTACGCAGGGGGCAGTGACACATTCAGTAGTGGCGGCTATGTCTCGTCCGGCGCCGTCGCGGCCTTGCCTGCCAATACGGTGGTCACCAACCCCGTGCAGATCGTCAACGGCGCTGTCATCTTACCCGTATCCGTTCCGCCGTCTTCATCGCAAAATGCGTGCGCGGTGTCCACGGCCTATTATTATTATTACTCTTTGACCGACGGCGCGTTTCCCGTCGGGGTTTTTGGAATCGGCGGGCAATCCCTGACGGGGCCCACCGACGTCGGGAGTGGGATCGCCTATACGCCGAGCATCGCGCTCATGGATGGACAGCTGCGGCTTCAGGGGGTGACGAGCGGTGGGGTCGGTCAGGCGATATCGACGCAGGGGCCGCCACCGGCGGGCCCGGCATCGTGGCGAGAACTGTTTTGAGGGTTTGGGGTCTGCGTTTCGAGGGCTCGGGGTCGCTATCGATACTACGCGGGGATGGGCGCTTGCACAGCGGGCGGGTCTCCGTACCGACTGGGAGAGCCAGGAGGCCGGTCTTGAGGGCAATGTGTCGGGCGGCAGGGGAGCGTGTGCATGCGTCTGCCTGGCGTCACGTTACCCGAGACAGCTTATTCGATGCCGAGTTTCTCGAGCTTATAGCGCAGGGCCCGAAAGGTGATGCCGAGCTCCCGGGCGGCGGCGGTCTTGTTCTGATGGGTATCGCGCAAGGCCTTTTCGATGGCCGCGCGCTCGACTTGGGCGAGGTGCTCGTCCAGGGACTGTTCGCCGGTGTAATCCGTGCCCTCGAAGAGTACTGGCCCTTGCGCCGCTTCTTCGGCCATCGGCAGGCCCGTCTGGCCCGGCAGACCCAGATCCGCAGTATCGATCTCGTCGCCTTCGCATAAAGTGAGCGCTCGCTCCATGATGTTCTCAAGCTCACGAACGTTGCCTGGGAAGGCGTATTTCTTGAGGGCTGCCTGGGCCTCGGGCGTGAGCGGCAATGGGCGTCGCCCCGTGGACAACTTGGCCGCCAGATGCGCCGCCAGCACCGGGATGTCCTCGACGCGTTCGCGTAGGGGCGGGATCATGAGTTCAATGACGTTCAGGCGGTAATAGAGGTCCTGACGAAAGGTCCCTGTGCGCACGAGGTCGTGGAGGTTTTTGTGCGTGGCCGACAGGATACGCACGTCCACTCCCACCTCTTGCTGACTGCCGACTGGCCGCACGGCCTTTTCCTGAATGGCGCGCAGCAGCTTGACCTGCATCGGCACCGGGAGATCTCCGACCTCGTCCAGGAACAGGGTACCGCCGCTTGCGGTCTTGAAAAGCCCGTCTTTGTCGTTGAAGGCGCCGGTGAAGCTACCCTTCTTATGACCAAAGAATTCGCTCTCCATGAGCTGCTCGGGGATGGCCCCGCAGTTCACGGCCACGAACGGTCGGCCGGCGCGCGGCCCCAGATCGTGAATGAGGCGCGCCGCCAGTTCTTTTCCGGTGCCTGACTCGCCTGTGATGTACACGGGCGCTTGGCCCCGTGCCAGCCGCCCGATGAGGGCGCGCACGCCTTTCATGGCCTGGGAGTCACCCAGGAGCTTGGCAGCGGCGTTTGAACCGTCACTGGGCGCCTGCTTGGAGAGATTGAGGGCGCTGCGCACGAGCGTGCGCAACTCATTGATATTGAGGGGCTTGCACACGAAGTCAAAGGCCCCACCCTTCAAAGCGGCGATGGCCGTCTCCATGCTGCCGTGGGCCGTAATGACCGCCACTGGCAGCCCGCGATGGTGCTCCTCGATGTGACGCACGATGTCGAGACCGTCGCCGTCGGGCAGGCGCATATCCGTGAGGCAGAGGTCGAATCGGTATTCCTCGAGTAGCGCGAATGCCGACGCGACGTCTCCCGCGGAGCGCGTCTCGATATTCATGCGTCCAAGCGTCAATTCCAGCAGTGCGCGGATATCCGCTTCATCATCGATGATCAGGATTTGAGGTAGGCTCATGACGTGAAGGCAGCATCCGTGCAGTCGTTGAGGCGCCCGAAGGTCAGGCGGAACTGGCAGCCAGTGCCTGTCGCCAGGTATTCGAGTCGCGCCCCGTTGGCCTCGGCGAGCTCCCGCCCGATGTAAAGCCCAAGCCCCGTGCCACGGGCGGTGGTGGTGAAGAAGGGGTCGAAGATGCGTTCGGCCACCGTTTCCTTGATGCCTTCGCCCCAGTCGATGACATCGAGCACGCTGTGGCCTTCGCCGTCGACGCCGACCAGGAGCTTAACAATGGGCGCGTCTTTATAGGCGGGGCTGTGCTTCAGCGAGTTGTGACAGAGGTTGTTGATGATCTGGAATAGGTGATCCGTGTCGAAGCACACCGTCTGCGGCTGTTCAATTACGAGGTTCAGCGCCTTTATGGGGATATTGAGCGCGGTGGCCACGGCCGGTAGTGTGTCGACGAGCCAGCTATGGAGCGGGAAACGCGTCACATTTGTGCGGTCACGCCGCCCGAGCTGCAGCACGTTTTCGACGATGGTGTTCATGCGCCGCCCTTGATCGTCGATAATGGCCGCAAGGCTTTGTGATTCGGCGGCCAGGTCCGGGGTCTCTGTCAGTAATTGCGCGGCATGCGTGATTGCGCTCAACGGGTTCCGAATCTCGTGGGCTATGCCTGCGGTGAGTCGTGCAAGCCCGGCCATTTTCAGTTGTTGCGCCTGTTGCTTAACGATCGTCGTGTCTTCGAGGAAGATGAGCATGCCCGCCGCCTCGTTACGCCCCAAGTCCTTGAATCGCGGCAGGAGCGAGTAACCCGTTGACGACCGGAAGAGCCGCCGCCCGCCGGTCTTGCCGCGGTGTTGTGCATCCCATTGTTCGTAGAGTGCCGGGGCCACGGTTTGCAGCGATGGTTGCGCGCTGCCAGGCGTAAGCCCGAGATAGGTCTGGGCGGTCTTGTTGGCGAGCTGAATCTGGCCCGCGGACCCGATCACGAGCACGCCGGACTGGAGGTGCTGCACGATCTGTTCGTTTAGGCGCCCGAGATGCAGAATGCTCATCTCCTGTTTCTCGGCCAGCGCCTCGGTCAGGCGGAGGCGGTCGGCGACGAGATGAGCGAGGCTTGCCGTCGCAAACAGCACGAGGCCAAAGAGGCCGACCTGCGAGTAGCTGGCCGGCAGCCCGCTCAGCGAGCCCGTCAGGTAGGGCCATGCCCGCTCCAGGAGCACGCCGATCGTCGTGAGCGCCGCGAAAAAGATGGTCATGCGGCGGTTCAACAGGAAACTCGTGCCGGCGGTCGACACAAGTAGCAGGATGCCCGTCCCGCTCGCGAGGCCGCCACTGGCGTGCATCAATAAGATGAGTGCCACAACGTCGCAGAAGGCCAGTACCGCGGCCTGGGTCTCAAAGTCCCCGAGCCTACGGCGCGTGGTATCGATCGCTACGAGGTAGATGGCCGCGTAGACCAGCGCCACCCCGAGGAACAGCCGGGGGTCGGTGCTGGCAAAGGGCGCGAGCGCACCGGCCCAGAAGCCGGCGATACAGGCCAGCAGCGCGAGCGCCAGGCGGTAGCCGTTGAAGTAGCTCAAGAGAAGCCAGTTTTGTTCGCGCACGAGCAAGGGCGTCTCTACGCCGTCCGCGGCCAGATCCAGGGCATTTTGAGTAGCGCTCATAGCCACTGAATTAGCATAGTTTGGCCACTATAGCAAAGCCTCAGTGCCGGGCGGCGGCTTCCTTGTGCTCGAGGCAGCAAAAGGCCGTGCCCTGGCCCCCGGAGACGCTTTCGGCGCGTGGCACATAGAGACCGCAATGGGTGCAAGCCACCATGTCGCCCGCGGCGCGCACGCGGCGTCGCACGGGCGTGGACCGGAACGTGCTACGCAAGGGGGGTTGCGAACGGAACAGGCGGCGGACCAGGAACCAAAGGGCCCATGCCACCAGAAGATCGACCAGGAGCTTCACGAATAGGCAACGCTCTCTAAAATTGGTCGGGGTGAGAGGATTCGAACCTCCGGCCCCTAGCTCCCGAAGCTAGTGCTCTACCAGGCTGAGCTACACCCCGTCGAAATGCCGTTCAGGGCCGTCAATGGTCCCTATGAACGGAGAAATGGGCCAGATCCAACAACGCTTGCTTGTACGGGGAGTCAGGCAAAGGTTGGAGCGCCATCCGTGCCTTATCGGCCTCGCCCTCGGCCCGCGCGCAAGTGTACGCGATCGCCTGGGTGGATTCAATGGCGGCTACGACTCCGTCGATGCGTTCGAGCCCCCCTTGTTCAATAGCGGAACGCACCAGGGCCCGTTCGGTCTCGGTGCCGGTACGCAGGACGTGGATGAGCGGCAGCGTGGTCTTGCCTTCGGCCAGGTCATCACCGATGTTTTTGCCCAGTCGCGCGTTGTGTTGGCCGTAGTCCAGCGCGTCATCGATGAGCTGGAAGGCGGTCCCCAGGTGGCGGCCGTAGGTGGCCAGCACCGGTTCTATCGTCGGCATTCCGCCCAAGACCGCACCGAGTTCGGCGGCGGCCTCGAAGAGTTTCGCGGTCTTGCTGCGGATGACCGCCAGATACTGCGCCTCCTCGACATCCGGGTCGTTGCAGTTGATAAGCTGCATGACCTCGCCTTCGGCTATGGTGTTCGTGGCGCGGGCCAGGATCTCCATGACCCGCAGGCTCTGGACCTCCACCATCATCTCGAAGGCCCGGGAGTAGAGGAAGTCGCCCACGAGCACGCTCGCCTCGTTACCGAATACGGCATTGGCGCTCGCCTGCCCCCGGCGCATGGCCGAGCCGTCCACGACATCATCATGCAAGAGCGTCGCGGTGTGGATGAATTCGATCACCGTGGCGAGTGTGATATGGGCCTGGCCCTCATAGGCGCAGGCCTTGGCGGCAAGCAGGAGTACCGCCGGCCGCAGGCGCTTCCCACCGCTCTGGATGATGTAGCGCCCCAGCTGGTTGATGAGTACGATCTCCGAGTCGAGCCGCTTGCCGATCTCGCGATCCATGGCCGCGCTCTCGTTTTTTATGAGTGCATGGATGTGGTCGAGGTCAAAGGTCGGGCGGTCGACAGGCGCAGGCGTAGACATGGAATCCCCTATCATAAGGCGTCGTCATGCTCTGCCGGAACGACATCCGCTGTCAAGCGACCGACTGGCGGTCGCCATCCGTGGAGTGGCCGGCCGTTGGGGTGCATTGACCCGCCCCCTCAAAGCCACTAGAATCGCCGCTTTTAACGGACCGCCCGGTCTAGCCGGCTGGTCTATCGAGAACATAAGCCGGTTGGGGAGTTACGGAACGCAATGTACGCGGTGATCGAGACAGGTGGTAAACAATATCGGGTGGCGGTGGGCGAGACCGTGCGGGTCGAGACGCTGCCTGTCGAGGTGGGCCAGGACGTGACTTTGGGCAAGGTCCTACTGATCGCCGACGGTGCGGACGTGCGCGTCGGTGCCCCGGCCCTGTCGGAGACCGTCACCGCGCGTGTCGAGAGCCACGGTCGCGGCGAGAAGATCCGGATCTTCAAGACCCGTCGGCGCAAGCATTACCGCAAGCACGCCGGTCACCGTCAGAACTATACGGAACTGAAGATCTTGGCCATAGCGGGCAAGAGCGAACAGTCGGCGCAGGCGTAAGGAGCGGTCATGGCACATAAAAAGGCAGGCGGTAGTTCCCGCAACGGTCGCGACTCCGAATCGAAGCG
>JAKAXK010000082.1 GCA_021827145.1 Pseudomonadota bacterium | reverse complement strand
CTTGGCGCGGAAATAGCTCGCACCCAGGAACACGATCACTTGCTTGTTAGTCGCGACCTTGGAACGGCGCGGATCGTAACCGTCATAGAGGAGACGAAAGCCAGCATAGCCGATATGCGCAGGCAAGGGGCGCGGATACAAACCCTTCGGGTGGCGAAAGAACGAAGGGTGAAAACCTAGCCTGCGCGCGCGTCCGGAGGTGACCACATACACCGACACGGCGCGCGCGAAACGATAGCCGGGCGCAAAAAGCTGCAGATGGAAACGCCGGTGTGGCCAGACGGTCGCACCCGGCCTGAAATGAACACTGCGATATTGGTCGTACGTGAAACCGCCGATCCCGGGAATACGCGCTTGCGCCTTGAAGGGGTTGGCCGCCAAATGCTGCGCCTTGCGCACGAGGGTGGCGTAGTCAAAGCCCTGCACCGGCTGCGCCAACGCTTGAGTCGCGAATGCGAGCAGTGCCACCGCGACGCCACCCCAGCCTCGGCCTCCCGCTTGTCCCAAAGCCTCCTCCCCGTGACCCGCCGCGTCCCTACCCCTTTGGTCACCAGTGTGAAAGAGACGGCCTGGACGCGCAAGCATCGTTCGGGTCGCCTAGGAGTCCAGGACCTGCATCAGGGCAGAAGCTAGCTCATCGAGACGGTAAGGCTTCCGGACTGAGGCCCGAAAACCGTAGACCTCGTACTCGGCAACGATAGGGTCGGTATAGTAGCCCGTGGCGACGACGGCACGCACGTCCGGATCACATCCCTTCAGTTTGCGCACACATTCCTTGCCGCCCATGCCCCCTGGCACCGTAAGATCCAGGATCACGGCGTCAAAGGGCCGCTCCCCACACGCCTCGTCGTATAGGCGCAGCGCCTCCTCTCCGTCCGCCGCCTCCACCACGTCATAATCCATCGCCTGCAAGAGTTGCGCACCGATAGCGCGCACATCGCGATCATCATCCATGAGCAAAACACGGCGGCCACGCCCCAAGGGGGTGACCGCCGCAGCCATGCTCGCGTGCGCGACAGGCCGCGCGCCCCCTCCGGTTCGCGGCAGATACAGCGTCAGCGTCGTCCCCTTCCCCACAACGGACTCCGCGACCACCAGGCCCTGGTGACGCTTGAGTACCGAATAGGTGATGGCCAGACCGAGGCCCGTGCCGGATGGCTTCAAAGAGAAATACGGATCGAAGATCTTCCCCAAATACTCCGGCTCTATCCCGCGGCCGTTGTCGCGAAACGCAATCTCCACATAATCGCCCGCGGCGAGATCAGCGATCTGCGCCGCCTCGACGGCCACATTACGCGCCACCACCCCCAGGACCCCTGCGCCCCCCATCGCCTCCTTGGCGTTCAGGACGATATTCTGGATCACCTGCCCCATCTGGTCGGGATCGAACTCCGTGGGCCAGAGATCGTCCGGGATTGCCATCTCGTAGCGGACCGCCGATCCCTTCAGGAAAAAGCCGACCAGATCACGCACGGTGTCGCCGATCGAGCCCGGCCTTTTGACCGGGGCCCCACCCTTGGCAAAGGTGAGCAGCTGAAACGTGAGCTCGCGCGCCCGCCAACTCGCGCGCTCGGCATCGGCGAGCGCACTCTGCACGGCCTCGTCGGTCGGAGCGTAGATCTTGGCGAGCGTGATGTTTCCGAAGATCGCCGTCAGAATATTATTAAAATCATGGGCGATCCCTCCAGCGAGTACCCCGAGCGCCTCCAAACTCTTGGCCTTCATCGCCTGCTCCTCCAAGGCCTGCCTCTGGGTGATGTCGCGAAACACCATGACCGCACCCGTCACCTCGCCATCTTCATCCCGAACCGGGGCCGCCGAATCGCTGACCTGCAGAATACCCCCGTAGCGGGTCTTCAGAACCACCGGGGTCTTCAGGTGCTGCACCTCGCCCGTGCGCAAGGCTTGCGCCACCGGCCCTTCGATCGGCGCGCCCTGGGGGCCCCGGTGGAGCGGGAACACGGCATCGATCGGAAGGCCGCGCGCCTCCTCATCATCGTACCCCGTGAGTCGCTCGGCCTCGGCATTCAAAGCCCGCACCAGACCCCCACTGTCGGTCACGATGACCCCATCACCGATACTCATGAGCGTCACGCGCCACCGCTCCCGCTCCTCCCGTAACGCACCCGTGCGGGCCAGCACCAAATTCTCGAGCCCCGAATTCAAACGATCGAGTGAATCGGCGTGACGTTGCGCCTGTTGCATCGCATAGACCGCCGCTGCCGCAAAAAGGGCGAGCAACAAGCCGCTGGTGAGTACGATCGACGGCAAACCCACCGCGATCTTGTTCACCACACGGGGCCCCGGGCTCACCCGGATCACGAGATGCTGCCCAAGAAACCGCACCTCGCCGGTTTCGCGATAGCGTCTGGCACCGGGGAGCCCGCGCACAAAAAAGCGCTGGCCGCGCAGCGCTACGCTCACATGATAGCCTTGCCAGAGATTGGTCATGACGTGCGACAACAGGCCACGGGCGGCAAAAATACCGCCGACGTCGCCCTTGAAATGACCATCGATATGCACCGGCGCCACGATAAAAAACCCGCGTCCGCCCTGAAAAAGGGGGATCACTGAAGTCATGGTCGGTCGCCCACTCGCGCGCGCGCGGCCGAGCGCGCGGACGCGTTCAGGATCGGCGTCCAGAAACCGCCCGACCACCCGCGGGCGGCCGGGACCCGGCACGCGCCACACGACCTGCGAGGAGGGAGCGACAAATAATATGGCCCGCAGCCCACGCACCTGATGCAGGAGCCATTTGGCCTCACGCCGAGCACGCGCCGCGGGCGGAATCCCAAAGATCTCCCAACGCTTAGCGAGACGCGCCACGGCCAGCGGTCGATGTTCCTGGGCGCGGATCTGATCGGCAACTCCCTGCCAGACCCCTTGGGTCATGCGCGCCAGTTCGTCCCGTTCGTACGTTTTCAAGGCCGCCGCCAGCACCACGGACACGGTCAGCAGCATGATCCCGGTTACGAAAGCGAGACCAAAGCGCCGCGAGCGCAGTTCGAGCCAACCGTAATCCAAGACCGCGACCCCGAACACGAGCAGCGCTACCACCCCCGGAAGCGACACCTCATGCAGATCGCGCCAGATCGGCCAGAGTGGACTCAACTGGCCTATGAGGCCCGCGGTCCCAAGCGCGACCAATAGGGCGGCGGGAGCCGGGCTCGGGGCGCGCGCACCCGTGAGCGCCGCGAAGGCGATCGCCAAGCTTGCCAACAGAAGCATGGTGCTACCCAAAGGCGAGAGGGGCGCTCGACCATGAAAGAGGGGTGCGGCATGGATAGGCAGAAAGAACGGCGTGTTCGCGTCGAGATGTCCGCCCAGGAGAAAGTCCATCGCCACCGCGGTGCTATAGATCACGACCGGAAAGACGGCGACAAAGGCCAAACGGTAATGGCTGCGCTGTAAGAGCAGCAGCCCGCCCCCGATGAGGATCTCAGCGAGCGCGGCATTGGCCGGCATCGGCGCGAGATGACGATTCCACTGCACCAAGAGGGGGTGCGCAGTGAGCCATCCGTAGAGCGCGATGACGCCTACGAGAACATTGACAGCCGCCGCGATCGATACGATACGGGGGCGCAAGACGGAGTTGCGGGCAGCAAGCACGAGGGGTTCAGTAAATCCGACGCCGATGGGCAGACCGGACTATGCTACCCTAAGGCCGGAGCCGGGGGAAAGCGACCCGTGTCAGCCTATCCCCCGCGACGCAGGTCCCGATCCATGCGCCACAAGCGCGAGACGCCAGCTCATTGTGGCAAGGCGCAACAAGGACTGGCTCGGCTACCCGCGCGTCTCACCCGGGGACGACAAGACAGCTTGCGCACGCGCCCAGCGCCTGCCACGGGACTCCTGAGGCAAATAAACCGAACCGAGATGCGTCGATGGTGGGGTTTCGGCCAACGCGTCGCGCCAAGGCGCAGTGGCCACGGAATCCGCGACGCGGCGCGAACTCGTTCGTGCCGGCACGCTCAGGACCCGAGGGCCTCGTTTTCGGCTTCCTCCACATAGCCTTGCGCGGACGGCTGCGGGAGTGTACGGGGTGGGATCAGGAAAAACCACGCCACCAACGCGCCTATGAGACACAAGCCCATCGACACCCGCAAGAGATTGTCGAGGCTCAGGGTGTGGGCCTCGATCGACAGCATACCCTGCAGGGTATTGAGCGATAGCGCGGTGGCGCCACCATAACGCGACAATTCCCCCCTCAAGGCATTGCCGGCTTGCGCGGCGCCCCGCGACCAAAAAACGGCAAGCACGGACACCCCAAGATTGGCGCTGAACACCCGCAAAAAGTTCGCGGTCGTGGCGGCCTGCGGCACGGCCCCCACTGCGATCTCGGACATCACGATCATCGTCAGCGGCACAAACAAGATGCCGACACCGAGACCCAAAACCACGAGCGGCCAGAATAGATCCGAGAGACTGCTGCCCGGATGAACAGACAGTGTGCCGTAAGCCGTCCCCAGGAGCAGGAAACTCAGGCTCGCGAGTCGCCGCAGGCCGAACAGGCCGCGTAGCCGATCCAGGATCGTTGACAAGGGGAGCGCGCCAAGACCCACGGGGATCAGCAAAATACCGCCCCAAACACCGTTATAACCGAGATCCTCCTCCGCCCACAGCGGAAGCAGGGAGGCCCACCCCATGAAGAGCGCCCAACCGAGACTCAAAAGCAGCAGGCCCAATGTGTAATTGCGCCGCGCGAGAAAACGGAATTGGAGCAAGGGGTGCGGCGCGCGCAACTCATGCCAGCCAAAGAGATACAGGCACACCACCGCCACCACCGAGGCCTCGCGTATGAAGGGCGAATGCCACCACCCATGCTGCTCGCCCTGGTCGAGCACCACTTGCAGGCTCATGAGGCCTGCGTACAGCAAGGCGAATCCCTTACCATCAAAAGGCGGGGCGGGCGACGCGGGAGGCGGCTCAGCCGCGATGCCACGCGCGCCGAGCCATGCGGCGACCAGCCACAGGGGGACTGTCCAACCAAAAATCCAGGGAAAGCCCACTGTGGTCGCGAGCCAGCCCCCAACGGCCGGTCCCAGAAAAAACGGCAGGAGCATGGCGTTGCTCCAAAAGATCGTCACCAGGCCATGACGTCGTGGCGGGGTCGACGCCAAAAACAGGCTTTGGCTGAGCGGAACGAGGAGACCCGCGCCCAGACCCTCCATGCCACGGGAAATCAGCATGACCCAAAGGCTCCCGGTGAGCGCCCCCACAAGGCTGCCGCTCACACCCAGCGCCACCGCCCCGAGAAAGACGCGACGGCGTCCAAAGCGGCGCGTGCTCCACGGCATGAGCGTAATACCCAAGGACCAATGCACGACAAAATAGGTCAACGTCCAGAGCGCGCGATAGCCGCTCGTAGACAGGCCACCGCCGATGTAAGGGAAGATGGCCTGCACGGCGGCGCCCTCGAAGGAGCCGAGCGCTAAGGCCAAGCCTACCCCTGCGAATAGGGACACGAAACGGATCGAGCCGGAATTGGCCGTAGAAGACAGTGGGGGTTGCGACACACGCCCAGTATATCAGCGTGAGCATATATACCAAAATACTCATGATGGGCGAGCGGCCGCTCAGCGCCGACGCGACCATGCCTTAGTACAGGCGCCGGGGAGGCGCAAAGACCGCCGCCCGCGGGCCATTACCTCATCCTGCGCCTCGTCTTAGCGCCTCTTCCACGCCGGCCTGCGGAACCAGTTGGCCATGCGCCCCAGGCTCACGCGGAACACCGCCTTCACGGAGGGCGGCATGCGTGTCACGCGCGCGAGAAAGTGCGCGAAGAACACAATGATGAGGGCCGGCACCGAGAAAACGGAAATGATCGCAAACTCCCACATCATGGGGATCGGATGGTTTGAATCAGGCGTCGTCGTATCCGAGGGCGTAGGCGGCTCCCATTGCCCCTCTCCGGCTGCAGCGGAGCTTGGTAGCGACTTACCTAAGGACGCCGCGACCACCGGGTATTCCCTGCGCAGGCTCTTAAGTGCGTCGATATTCTCGAGATCCATATAGGTCGTGGTGGACCCTGAGCCACGCCACACCTTCATCTCGGTCTGGTGCGGCTCACGCCAACGAGCCACCACAGCGCCATGCGCCATGTCGCCGCTGATATCCGTGGGCTGGCCGTACTTGTAGGCCACCATGGTAATAATGTTCTTGATTTGACGGACGTTATTGAAGCTTGGGAAGGTATACTGCGCGATCGCAAAGCGCCCGCCCTTGGTAAAGTTCACGGTAAGCCGACTTGCCCCTTGCAAATTCGCCAGCTGACCGTTGATCCTGTAGGTATCAAACCACTCCTCTGGACCCTGCTTCGGAATCTGGAATCCGGCGCGTGTCAGTGCGGCATTCACGCTCGCGCGCGTAGCACCCGCCACCGGTGCACCGAAGAAAAGCATATCATGCGCGCTCGCTGCCCCCGCCCCCAACACCAACGCTCCCACCGCCAAAAAACGTCGCACAAACCCTCCCGACCCACCGTACCGGAATACTGACACTGACTCGCCTGGAAACCTACTCATCACACGAAAGACCCGATCTCCCAATCTCCTACCGGCTTGTCACCTTTTCGTAATCATCATTCTCGGAGACACCGACCACGGTGGCGATCCACTGCCAAAAATGCCAAAACACGAGGCACATAGTCGGCACGGATAAGGCCATCATGGTCGCGCCCGCCATGTGGATATCGGTGATTCGGCTCAAACCCCACACCAAGGGCTGACTCGTCGACGGATTCATGCCCCGCATGGCGCTCCAGAACCACATCGCCCCCATCCCCATCATGGTCGTCTCCATCGCCCACACGTAAATGCCCTTGCGTAAGTGGTTCGAGAAGTTGGGAAAGGTGGGCAGGCACCGCAGGGACTGTATCCAGACCATCATGCCCAAGACCAGGTAAATGCCCGGCAGGATCCCAAACATAAATGCATCCCGCAGACCGACCGCCATCTGCGCCGTCATACTCCACAGCGCAAGTACGATCGCAAGCGCTACCGCCGTCACGCCCGGGTTGTGCAGAAATCGCACCAGGCCCCAGAACCCGCCCTTACTTCGCGTCGCATCGATGAGACCGAAAGGAATACCCGCCACGATCAGGGGCGCGGCCAGCTCGAATTCACCCATGAGCTTCACGGTATACAGCGTCATCGACCTCCCCACGAAGCCGTTTAAGGGGGACTCCCACAGCGCCAGGGCGACGAGCACGCCGGCCACGAAGCACCACACCCGCACACCCGACCACAGCGTCGGGTCGCCCCCCGTCGCCTTATAGCGATCATAGCGCGTCCAGTAGACCGCTATGAGCATGATCGCGCCCAGCCAAGGCAGTGGGTTCATATCCGCCGCCCAAAAATGCCAGCTATCCGCATCGGCACCGGCGAGGGCATAACCTTTCGCATAGATCACAGCGAGTACTACGACTCCCGCGAGAATCCCCTTCCATCGGCGCGCCACACCCCCGAAATTCCCTCCACCTACCGTCTGCGTTCCGCCCATATCGTTTCCATCCTCCCGCTCTGCCTCGTTCGGGCCCGCCATCACACCACCCGCTGACCGCCCCACCCCAACCGTTCGTCGCCCCTTATGTCGGCGGCCTTGAGGCAACGGCCCATTTTAGCGCACATCCCCCGGAAGACCTATGCCCGCCCTCTATCCCCAGACACTGAAAAGACGAACGGCATCCGCGCCACACCCACCGCGCCCCAAAAAAAAGCCGGGGCACTCACGCACCCCGACTCTCCGGTACCTCCCAGCGCCCGTTTTAGGTGTGTTCACCCCACGCGCGCCGCTTCCCGTCTTTACAGCTTACTTGACGACGATCTTGCCGAACATGCCGGTAGCGGCATGGCCCGGGATCTCGCACACGTAGTAGTACGTGCCCGGCGCGGCCTTCCACGTGAAGTTCGCGTAGCCGAACTGACCGCCGGTCGGGACCGGTGAAAACCCAGTGCCAACCACAACCGGCGCCACCTTCGGCATGACGGCATACGGCGGCCCCTTCTTGGTCACGTCGAAGCTATGGCCAAAGCCCTTATTGGTGTTGATGAAGGTAAACTTCACAGTCGCGCCCGCCGCGATATCCAGCGTCGGGTTCTTCACATGATGGATTTCAAAGCTCGGGAAGGGGAATCCTGGCAATACGGCCGCAATGACGATGTGCGCATTCTTGCCGTAAGTGACGGTCTTGCCACTCACCTTGCCGTTATCCTTGCCGAGCATCGCCTTCACCTGGGGCAGGGTGGCTTTCTTGAACGCACTGGTCGGCACGAGCCCTGCGCACGCCACACCGACACTAAAGATCGCGCCGACGGCCACTGCCACGCCCTTGGCGATAAGCGCCCGATTCATGCTCCCCATCGTTCCTTCATAGCTCTTCATACATTCTCCTAAAGTCTACCATTTTGAACGTGACTCGCTCTCGTTTTACACCGAGACTCTCAGCCACCCTGTCGCCATCGCCACCCACCGAACTGACTCCTCCCGTGGGTGCCTCGCGTCCACTACACCTGCGGATTCCCGGTCCTGCCGGTCCGCGAAGACAGCACAATCAATCGCCGCCTATGTTATGATTCGAATAGCGATGTAATATCCGCCGAGCGCGATTGTCGCCCACGCTAATAGCAAAAGCAAGACGAGCTTACCACTCGCCCCCTCGTCGTTTTCGACCGCCATATCAAGCTCGTGACCTTCGTCTTGCTTCATCATTTCACCCTCTTCACCTACACCGCTTGAGCCAGTTCACGCAAGCGTTCAAAGTCCCAGAAAATAATGATCACCCAACAACAGCGCAAACAGCGCGGCCAAGTAAGCGATCGAGTAAGCAAACATACGCATCGGATTATGCTTCTCCGGTGCCGAGATCAGCTGGATAGCGTGATACAAGAATCCGGCCCCCAAGAGGTTCGCGCCTATCAGATACGGCACGCCTGCCATCTTCGTAAGAAACGGCAGTTCGGTCGCCGCCACGGTGGCGATTGTATAGCCCAGGATGAGCCAACTCGTGTGGCGTACGCCGCGCGTCACCGGCATCATCGGAATTCCAACCCGTGCGTACTCCTCACGGCGATAAATCGCAAGCGGCCAGAAATGCGCGGGCGTCCACAAAAAGATAATGAGAAACAATACCCAGCTATCGAGGGGCGCGTGCCCCGTCACCGCCGCCCAACCAAGCACCGGCGGAATGGCGCCCGCGGCGCCACCGAGAACGATATTTTGGGGTGTGCGACGCTTGAGAAAGCCCGTATAGATGCCGGCATAACCCACCAGACCGGCCATCGTCAGGATCGCCGTGAGCTGATTCACGAAGACCACCAGCACTATGACCGAAATCGCCATCAGCAGGGTGGCAAAAACCAGCGCACCCGTGACGGATACGGCATCATTGGGAAGCGGCCTCGAGTGCGTACGCTTCATCTGCCCATCGATCTGCCGGTCCACGACGTGATTGATAGCAGCAGCCGCCCCGGACGCGAACGCGATCCCGACGTTTGCCCACAAGATGACCGCCCAATGGATGTTCGCAAGATCGGTCGGCGAGGCCAGTAACATCCCCACCATGGCCGTGAAGATCAGGAGACTCACGACGCGGGGCTTGGTGAGCTCGCAATACGAAAGCACGACCGAGAGGTCAAGCCCACGCCCCGCCGTTCGCACCGATGCCGGCCATGCAGCGTTCAACGCCTGCTCATCGGGCATACTTGCCTGGGCCTCAGATACCTTTGATTGCGCGCTCATGATTCCTCAGGACCTCACACCTTTGTTTGTGTAGCGACACCAGATTTCACCGCGCCGATCATGCGCGGCGTCCCTTGCGCACACCCATGTCCACTAGTTACACCTCGTCGACCGCGCTTGAAGGGCTACGCTCGCCGAGTTCCTATTCGGGAAAGCTATTATAAACCGTACTTCGGAAGAAGACCGCAGGGCGCGCCTCGCGGCCGCCCTGCGGTGAATCACCGAGATGGCTGCTTCTTAATATTGACTCTTCTCATCCGTGGCTCGGTTCAGGACCCGCAGCCGATCTTCCTTCCCGACCTCCTTCAAAAGCCACCAGAAATAGATGGCCAAGAAGGTGACCGGAAAACCGATGAAGCCGGTCAACCAGAAGAACATCGGCGTATCGGCCCCGGTCGGGATCACGAACGATAGATGGGACATATCCATAGCTAAGCTCCTTCTTCCTGTAAGCGGCCAGGGCCCTTACGCGAGATAGAACACGATAAAGAACACAGTCCAGAGAAACACCAACTCCCCCCAGAAGCTGAGGACGTTGTGCGCCACCCACCGCTCGC
>JAKAXK010000081.1 GCA_021827145.1 Pseudomonadota bacterium | reverse complement strand
TGCGTTTCGAGGTGCGAGGCGAGGAGAGAGACGGCAAGACGGAGAATTTCGGTTTCCGTGCCGGGCTTGGGGGCGGCACCCGCTCGCTGCTCGTATACTGCGCGGCGAAAACTCTCCCATTCCGGGAGGCCGATATCACGAGCCAGGGATGGAATCTGACGCGCGTCGGCGCGTGGGCGTCAGCGCGTGCTCACATGGACAGTCTGGGGGCGGGCGTCGGCATTGTGTGCCTGCAGGACGCCAACGAGAAGGAGGTCGCCGAAGTGGAAGCCTTGCTCGGATACGGCAATAGCCGTTTCCGCTGGATCGCGATTCTCGATCTCGCGTTCTTGAAGAGCGCCGTAGCCAATCACCTCATCAGCGAATGCTGTCTCGATTTCCACGTCGCCCCCGTCGATGTCCCACGCCTCTTGCATAGCCTCGGCCATGCCCTCGGCATGGCGAACCTGAGCCGCGTCCGCCCCCAGCAGTCGGTCGAAAACCGTTTCGAAAAGAACATCATAGGCACCAGCCAGGCGATGAAGGCTACGTTTCGGCGGATCGCGAAGATAAGCCAGTCCGATGCCCCGGTCCTGATCCAGGGAGAGACGGGCACGGGCAAGGAGTTGTGCGCGCTTGCCATTCATGCCCATTCGTCGCGCGCCTCACGCCCATTCGTGGCCGTGAACTGCGGGGCGCTCCCGGACAAGTTGATTCAGTCGGAATTGTTCGGTCACGAGAAGGGCGCCTTCACGGGCGCCCATCAACGCAAGATCGGCCGCATAGAGGCGGCCGAAGGGGGCACGCTCTTCCTCGACGAGATCGGAGACCTGTCTTTGGATCTCCAGGTCAACCTTTTGCGCGTTCTGCAAGGCGGGACCTATGAGCGCGTGGGGGGTACCGAGACCATGCATGCGGATATCCGCGTCATTGCCGCGACCCACGTCAATATCGAAAAGGCGGTGGGCGAAAAGCGGTTTCGGGAGGATCTCTATTATCGCCTGAACGTCTTGAACCTCGATGTGCCGCCGCTGCGGGCCCGCGAGGGCGACGTGACGGCCTTGGCGCGCCACTGGTTCGATACGTTCGCAGCGGAAAAGAACCCGCAGGTGCGGGGTTTCAGCCGCGACGCCTTCATTGCTCTGAGCCAGCATACCTGGCCGGGCAACGTCCGTGAGCTCATAAACCGGGTGCGCCGCGCCATGGTGATGTGCGAGCGGCAACTGATAGGACCCGAGGACCTGGGTCTGGATTATGTCGGCTCCTACCGCGACGTTCCTGTCGAGGAGACGCTGGCCGAGGCGCGCGAGCGTGCCGAGCGCGAGGCGATTTGCGAGGCTATCGAGAAAAGTGGCGGCAACCTGTCCCGGTCGGCGCGTTCGCTCGGCGTCTCGCGCGTGACCCTCTATCGCTTGCTCGACAAATACCAGATCGCGCATCGGGTGCCGCGCGCCTGAAGAGGCGGGGGCGTGACGCTTGAGGTCGTGGGCGCAAGCGCGACCCGTCCCCGTCTCGCTGCGCCTAGAAACCCACCATGCTGTTGAGGAGTTTGCGGTAGGGCAGGTAGGCAGCGTCGTGCACGCGCACGAGCTGTTTGTGCCCGAACATGTCCCGCAAAGGCTTGGTCGCCGCGCGCCCCGCCGGGCTCAGGAGCGCGGCTATGATCTTTTGGCGCAATGCCGGTGAGATCCTGTCGCTCAGGGAGAAGGCCTGATTGGGCAGGCCCGGTATCGTGCCGGCCACCTGCAGGCGGCCCGGGAATTGCGCGTTCTGGTGTTTGAAGACCGGGAGCGGTTCGAGGGCGGCGACGCAGTTTCCGTCGATGATATTGCGCGCCGCCTCCGGGAAGCTGTGGATCACGACAATGTAGGGCCGCCGCGACGGGTTGGTGAACGAGGCGTCGAGCGTCAAGGTCCCGAGGTTCGGCGGAGAGAAGGCGCAGACACGGCGTCCGACCAACTCGCTCATCTTGGAGGGTGCGTGGCCGCCCTTTTTCGTCACCAGCACGAATTTCAGATGCCCGCTCAGGGCCACGGCCACATGGTCGTGCCAACGCGCGATCCGCCATCCTATGAAGGATGGCCCGTCAAAGTAAATGTCGGCCGAGTTTTGGTGGACTCGGTCCATGTAGGTGAGCCAGTTGCTCGTATAGCGAAATCGGATCGGTGCGCCGGTCGCCTGCGCCAGGAATTGCGCGATGCGCCCGTAGACCGCCTGCTCTTGCGTTTGCGATTGTCGAGGCGGTGCGACCATGATGTAGGCCTTGGAGGGGCCTGCGGCCCAGGCCGACGCGCAGAAAAGGCATAGAGCCAAAGCGATGAAGCGGCGCATAGATTCTCCTCAATATCCTCGAAAGGCCGCTTTGGCGGCTTCGACGTGACCGCCGACGGCCTTTTCCACCCGAATTATGATTATAATTAATTGCCTATTATAGCCTAGACGGTGCGCCGGTGCTTGCAAGCGGGAGTGTGCGCGCTGGCCGGGCTCCGGGCGCGCCTCTATTCGGCTTGGCGTCCCCATGGGGAGGCTGATATAGTCGGCGGGCGACAGACGGCTCGCGGGAGAGACCCGCCCCTCGGGGCATGGGCGCCGACGACGCAACCGCCCGGAAACGTACCGGCAAAGGGACCGCGAGGCCATTTTCGTCGACTCTGGAGAGAGACTGCGCGGCAGTCCACCGAAGGGGCTAAAGCTCTCAGGTTGTGGGACAGAGGGGTGGCTTGTTGAAGCGCTTGCAGCCCAAGGGCCGCGAGTTCGTGTCTATCGAACGCGAGATCTCTCATGGGTCACCGAACCCCCCTATATGAAGAGCACGTCAAGGCGGGCGCCCGTATCGTGGATTTCGGGGGCTGGGACATGCCCCTCCACTATGGCTCCCAGATCGCCGAGCATCACGCTGTCCGCCGTCAGGTCGGTATCTTCGATGTGTCCCATATGCGTGCCGTGGAAGTGCGCGGGGCCCGTGCCCGCGACTTTCTGCGCTACGTGCTTGCCAACGACGTCGATCGGCTGGCGGTCCCTGGAAAGGCCCTCTACGGCTGTCTCCTGAATGAGCAAGGGGGCGTGCTCGACGACCTCATCACCTATTTTCTAGCCCCCGACTGGTTTCGTCTGATCGTCAACGCCGGCCCCGCCGAGCGCGACATCTCCTGGCTACGCGATCATGCGCGGGCGTTTGCCGTCGACATTACGCCGCGCCCTGATCTGGCCATGATCGCCGTGCAGGGCCCGCAGGCTGACGCGGCGGGGGCGCGGGTGCTGGACGCGAGGGCATGTGCCGCCCTCGACCGCTTGCCACCCTTTCATGCCACATTCACGGGGGACAGCTTCGTGGCTCGCACGGGGTACACGGGCGAGCCCGGTTTCGAGATGCTTGTCGACGCGCAGCAGGTCGCGCCTCTGTGGGCGCGTTTCGTGACCGAAGGGGTCGTTCCCGCGGGGCTGGGTGCCCGCGACACCCTGCGGCTCGAGGCCGGAATGAATCTTTACGGACACGAGATGGACGAACAGGTCTCGCCGCTCGAGTCCGGCCTTGCCTGGACGGTCAATCTCACCACCGACCGAGCATTTATCGGCCGTTCCGCCCTTTTGCAGCAGCGTGCACAGGGCCTTACGCGTAGGCTTACAGGCCTCGTTCTGCAGGGTGCGGGGGTGGTGCGCGCCGGCCAGGAGGTGCGCGGGCCCTTTGGCGTGGGGACGGTGACGAGCGGGAGTTTTTCGCCGACTTTGGCGCGGGGTATTGGTCTCGTGCGGGTACCGATCGCGGCTTTGGATGGCGAGGTCTGCACGCTGGCCGGGCGTTCCGGGCAGGCGCTGGCCGCACGGCTGGTCGCGCCGCCTTTCGTGCGCCACGGACACGCCCTGATCGATCTATAGAGGGGAGGAGAGATGAGTAAAGTACCGGGGGATTTGCGCTACACCAAGAGCCACGAGTGGGTCCGCGCGGCGGGCGCCGATCTCGTGGTCGGTATCACCGATCACGCCCAGGACCTCATGGGTGACATGGTATTCGTCGAGCTCCCGAAGCTCGGGACCCTGCTTGCTGTTGGCAAGGAATGCGCGGTCGTCGAATCCGTTAAGGCGGCATCGGACGTCTATGCCCCGCTCGCGGGTGAGGTCATAGAGGTGAACGAGGCGCTGAGCGGCGCCCCCGAGACCCTCAATAGCGATCCTTATGGGGAGGGCTGGCTCTTCAAGTTGCGGCCTCATGATCCGGAGGCGGTCCATGCGCTGCTCGACGCCGCTGCCTACGAGTCTTTGTTGGCCTCTGAAGGTTAGGTCATGCCCTTCATCCCCCATACGGCGGCCGATAGGGACGCGATGCTCGAGGCCATAGGCGCGGCTTCTGTCGAGGACCTCTTCGATGAGATCCCATCGCAACTCCGCTCAGCGCCGCTTGCCGGCGTTCCGGAGGCGATGACGGAGCAAGAGGTGAGCCGCCTCATGCGTGAGCGTGCCGCCGACGACGGTGAGTTTCTGACCTTCTTGGGTGCTGGCGCCTATGAGCACCACATCCCGGCGGCGGTCTGGGAGATCGCGAGCCGCGGCGAGTTTTATACCGCTTACACGCCCTATCAGGCCGAGGCGAGCCAAGGCACCTTGCAGGTGCTCTACGAATTCCAGACCATGATAACCAGCCTCACCGGTCTCGATGTTGCCAACGCTAGTCTCTATGACGGCTCATCGGCATTGGCTGAGGCGGTGCTGATGGCCGTGCGCCTGCATGGTCGGTCGCGACGCGTGCTGGTTCCGGAAACCGTTCATCCCCTCTACCGCAAGGTCGTGGAGGCGGTGGTCTCGGCGCAGTCGATCGCGCTCGAGATCATGCCTATGGGCGCTGATGGCACGACCGACCTGGAGGCCCTCAAGGCGTGTCTCGACGGGGCCGCGGCGTTGGTCATACCCCAACCGAACTTCCTCGGTTGTCTGGAGGATGTGCATGCCTTGACCGCGCTGGCCCGGGAGCGCGGCCTCCTGGCCATAGGGCTCGTGAATCCCGTTGCCTGCGCCTTGCTGGCGCCGCCGGGGGCGTGGGGCCCGGGTTGCGACATCGCGGTCGGTGAGGGCCAGCCGCTGGGCGCGCCCCTGTCGTCTGGCGGACCGTATTTCGGTTTCATGGCCTGTCGACGCGAGCACGTCCGCCAAATGCCCGGACGCGTCGTCGGGCGTACGGTCGATATCGCCGGGCACGAGGCCTTCACTCTGACTTTGCAGGCGCGCGAACAACACATCCGCCGATCCAAGGCGACTTCTAATATTTGCACGAACCAGGGCCTACTCGTGACCGCGGCCACGGTGCATATGGCGCTCGTGGGACCCGAGGGCCTGCGTCGCGTGGCGCTTGCCTCGCATGCCCATACCGCCGATCTGCGCGCCCGCTTGACCGCCATACCCGGGGTGCGCGCGGCCTTTCCGGCGACGCCGTTTTTTCACGAAGTGGTGCTCAGGCTTCCTGTGCCGGTGCCCGAGGTCCTGCGTGCCCTCGAGGCGCAGGGCATCCTCGGTGGTTACGCGCTCGGTGAATCCTTTCCGGACATGGCTGACGGTCTGCTTGTGTGTGCCACCGAAACCAAGACTGCGGACGATATCGCCCGCTACGCCGAGCATTTGGAGCGGATCGTGACCAAGCGCCGTCTCGATCCCCCGTGCGCCTACAAGGACGACAACTCAAGGAGATCTTAAGACATGGCAAAAATCACCCTGAAAGGCACCCCCTGCACCACCTCCGGCGATCTTCCCAAAGTCGGCGCCAAGGCGCCCGATTTCAAGCTCGTCAACGGTTCGCTTGCGAACGTGGGTCTTGGCGATTTCAAGGGCAAGAAGAAGATCATCAGCATCGTCCCGAGTCTCGACACACCGGTGTGTGCCATAAGCACAAAACGCTTCGACGAATATGCCGCCAAGGATAAGAACACGGTGGTGTTGGTGGTGTCATCCGACCTGCCGTTCGCGCAAGGTCGTTTTTGTTCGGCCGAGGGCACCTCGCATGTCGTGCCCCTGTCCATGATGCGCGACCGCCATTTCGCGCGCGATTACGGGGTCCTGATTCAGGACGGTCCGCTCGAGGGGATAACGGCCCGCGGCGTCGTGGTCCTCGATGCCGAGGACAAGGTCGTGCATGCCCAACTCGTTGCGGAGATCGGTCAGGAACCGGACTACGCTGCCGCCATCGCCGCCCTGGAGTAGTCACCCGTGCTCATATTCGAGAGAGGCCAGAGTGGGCGGGTGAACGGCGCGCAGATGCCGCGTCCGGCACCTGCGCCCGACGACATCCCGTCGGCGCTCTTGAGGCGCGAGCCACCCATCCTGCCGGAGGTCTCGGAGCTGCAGGCGGTCCGGCATTACACGCGCTTGAGCCAGCGGAATTTCTCCATCGATACCCACTTCTATCCGCTGGGCTCCTGCACGATGAAGTATAACCCCCGCGCCGCGCATGCCGCGGCGAGCCTGCCGGGCTTCGCGAACCGTCATCCGCTTGCGCCCGAATCGACAGGCCAAGGATTTCTTGCTTGCCTGTTCGAGCTGCAGGAGATGTTGAAGGACGTGACCGGCATGCGCGCGGTGTCGCTCACGCCCATGGCTGGGGCCCAGGGCGAGTTCGCGGGCGTGGCCATGATTCGCGCCTATCACCGCTCTCGCCAGGATTTCGCGCGTGACGAGATCCTGATCCCCAAGGCGGCTCATGGAACCAATCCGGCGACCGCGGCTATGTGCGGCTATCGTGTGCGGGAGATCGAGGTGCGTCCCGACGGCGACATCGACCTCGCGGCGCTCGATGCGGCCATCGGACCGCAGACCGCGGGCCTCATGCTGACCAATCCCTCGACCTTGGGTGTCTTCGACCGTCACATTGAGGAGATCGCGCGGCGCGTGCACGCTGCGGGTGGGCTCCTCTATTACGACGGCGCGAACCTGAACGCCATCCTGGGCCGGGTCAAGCCGGGGGACATGGGTTTTGATGTCGTGCATCTGAATCTCCACAAAACCTTTTCGACTCCCCACGGCGGCGGTGGCCCGGGGGCGGGGCCGGTCGGCGTAAGCGAGCGGCTCATGCCTTTTTTGCCTGTGCCTATGGTCGCCGAGAGCGGCGGGAGCTACAGCTGGATCACGGAGAAGACCCGCCCGCAGACCATTGGCCGTTTATCGGCCTTTATGGGCAATGCGGGCGTGCTCCTGCGCGCCTATGTGTATGCGCGGCTCGTCGGACGCGAGGGCATGGCGCGGATCAGTGACTACGCCACCTTGAATGCGAACTATTTGCTCGCGCGGCTTGCTGGCGTGGGGTTCGAGCCCGCCTACAAGCGTCGTCGCGCCACACACGAGTTTCTGCTGACCTTGAAGGGTCTCAAGGAAAGGACCGGGGTGACCGCGCTCGATCTCGCCAAGCGCTTGCTCGACAAGGGCTATCACGCGCCGACCATATACTTTCCTTTGATGGTTCCGGAATGTCTATTGATCGAGCCCACCGAGACCGAAAGTCGCGACGAGCTCGACGGTTTCGTGGCGGCCATGGCGGAGATCCTGGCCGAGGCCACGTCCACGCCGGATGTGCTAAAGACCGCACCTCATACGCTGCCCGTGCGCCGCGTGGACGAGGTGCGCGCCGCGCGCGAGCTCGACTTAGCCTGGAGGCCTGCCGTCACCGCCGCCTGAGGTCGGTGGCGGCCACCTATCGGGTCTTTTCTTCCATTCGGGCCGGCCGTGATATCGGGGGGTCTCAGTGGCGGTTATGCTGTGCGCCATGGAGTTACCCCGGTTCAGCGGACGGTCCGCTCACGAGGGTTTTAGGGACAATGAGCACGTTGATTTGCGGATCCTTTGCGTTCGATACAATTATGGTGTTTCCCGATCAGTTTGGACGACACATCCTTCCGGACCAGCTGCACATCCTGAACGTGTCGTTCATGGTGCCAACCATGCGGCGGGAGTTTGGTGGCTGCGCCGGAAATATCGCCTATAACCTGCATGCGCTGGGTGGCAAGGCCTTGCCCATGGGTACGGTCGGTGAGGATTTCCTCCCCTATGCCCAATGGATGGATAGTCACGGCATCGCGCGCGACCATGTGACCGAGGTTGCGGGGACCTATACGGCGCAGGCCTTCATTACGACGGATCTGGATGACAACCAGATCACCGCTTTTCATCCCGGAGCCATGGGTGAGTCGCACCGCAACCGCGTCGCCGATGCCGTCGGCGTCACGCTCGGCATCGTCTCGCCGGATGGGCGGCAGGGCATGATCGACCACGCACGGCAGTTCGCTGAGGCCGGCATACCCTTCGTTTTTGATCCGGGCCAGGGGTTGCCGATGTTCGATGGCGCGGAGCTGCTTTCGTTCGTCGATCAGGCCGATTATGTGTGCGTGAATGACTACGAGGCACAGATGCTCGCAACCCGCACCGATGTCGGTATCGCCAAGCTGGCCGCGCGCACCCGCGCATTCATTGTGACGAAGGGCGCCGAGGGTTCGGAGATCCATGCCGACGGGCGCGTCCATCACATCCCCTCGGTACGCGCGGACCAGGTCTGCGACCCCACCGGATGTGGTGACGCCTATCGTGCGGGCCTACTTTATGGGTTGGAAAAGGGTTTCGATTGGGAGACGAGTGGGCGCGTGGCATCGCTCCTGGGCGCTCTGAAGATCGAGCACAACGGGACACAGAATCACACCATAGACGCCGAGGCCTTCGGCGAGCGTTTCGCCAAGGTCTTCGGATATCGTCTGAACTGACTGGGGGCATCCCTGCATGTTGCTGGAATCGGTGTTTGCCTTACTGAAGTCCGTGCCGGCTATTTTTTATGCGATCACTACTGGTTCGACTATCACGCTGAGCGGGCTTTATATGCAAAACCGCAGCGAGTCCGAACGCAACAGCGAGCGCCTGCGCCATGATGCCCTTATGCGCGATCGCGAGCGCGATATGGCGCTACGTCGCGAGGTCTATCTCAAGTCAGCGGAGGCCTTGGCTCACGCCCAGGAGTATCTTGCGGCGTTCGCGCGTGACGATCTGGGCGCGGGTCAGCATGAGGCGCTTATCCGGGGTATAGGGGGCGACCTGAACAAGGTACACATCGTGGGGTCGATGCCCACCGTGCAAGCGGTCGTCACCGCCAACGAATTCTTTGTGCGCAGCGTCGCCGATCTCGGGGTCGAGCAATTGCCCGTGAAACGCCTGAAGGAAGAGATCAAGGCCCAGGATCTTTTGATCGAGGCGGCCGGTGGCCGGCGCGATGAGGCGCTGGCGCGCATGCGCGAGATGGACCAGGCGCAGGCCACGCAATCGGCCTTCTGGGACGTGCAGAACCAGATATTGACCGAGGCCCAGGCCGCGATCGAGGGCGCCATCGAACGCCTGCGCTCCTTGAAGGGAGACCTCTTGGTAGCCGAGGCCAACTTGTTATGCGACGCGGCCAATGCGGGGATCGCCTTCGGGGCGTTAGTCGTGCGCGCCAATGTCGCCATCCGCCGGGAACTGGAGATGCCCCTGGACGCCGAGGCCTATCTCGGGCTCATGGAGCGTTCCCAGGAGGCCGTGGCGCGCAACGTCGGAAATTTCCACGAGCACACCATGGAAGACCGGAGGACCTTTGCCGAGACCCATGCTACCCCGCCTCGCGCTGCCTTTGTCCAGTGGCTTGGCCGGAGCAAGGAGTCAGCGGCCCAGCCCGCCGCCACGGCACCGGTCGTGCGCCAGGCCTGACACCGCAGCGATGGCCTCACATCCCCTTCTTGATTCCGTGGCGAACCAGCCAGTGATTGGCGGGGTAAGTGGTAAGGAAGCCCACGGACATGCCGATCTGCATCATGAACCAAAACACGGGTTCGTCGGCTTTGAGGCCGGGTGTGAACCACACGCGCTGAACAAGGGCCATCCACGCGAATAGCCCGGCCTCGAAGGCCGCGAGCGAGAGCGTGTCGGCCTTGACGGCGGCCACGACCGCGGCTTGAGGTGCGATGCTCCGAGCGGCGCGTATCGGCAGGTACTGAAACCAGATTCCGAGCAGGTAGGCCGCGCTGAAATCGCCCACATAGGATGCGAGCAGTGCGCTGCCCGCGATGCGCCCGCCCACAAAATACAGTGTCCCCTCTGAAAGGATGTCCCCGAGCGTGCAGCCACCCCCGCAATGGCTCGCCGACAGGAAGACGCTCTGCCAGAAGGGCGGCAAGGAGCCTGTCGCGCCACTGCGTCGCGCGCGCCCGAACCATAAATAGAAGACGACGCCCAGCGGTCCCATGTATAGACCCGTGACGGGCCATACGATCTCCATGATCCTCATGGGCTGACGGCGCCCCGTCGCAATGTCGAGGGCCATGAAGGCTGCGGAAGCGGACGCTAGGGCGAGCGATGTCCAGGCAAGGTCCGCAAGTGTGTAGGGATAGAGCAAGATCG
>JAKAXK010000004.1 GCA_021827145.1 Pseudomonadota bacterium | reverse complement strand
CCGGCGGGCACGATACCCGGTCGGCAATGTCCATGACCCATCCGCGAGTGGCATCCGGCAGAAGTTCAGGCGCGAAGTCCGGGACGCCCGGCAACCCCTCCGGCAAGGGTGCGGGCGGCTCGTGTTCGATTACCAGCCGGTCCAGCGCCGCTGTTCCTCGGTCACGGTCGCGCTCTGCCTGTTCGAGAGAGGCGCAGTAAAATGCTTCACATTCTGGTAGAATGTCGTCACTGTTACGCATTGTTTGTTACTCCTTCGAGCCGGGCCGCCACGCCCGGCTTTGTTTCGTCTGTGACCAGCCAGCTAATCCATTCCGCGTTATCGGTCAGGTTGTCGCGGTCCTCGTCGTTCAGGAGTTCACCTGCAAGAATCCGCGATGCAAAGGCCGCTACCCGTTCGATCTCTCGCCGCCCCTGCAGCCCATCCAGCGAGAGCGCCGCCCGAAGGCGGGCTACCGCGGTCTTGAGCCGCGAGGTGTCAGCATCGTTTCGTGGGCCTACCGGACTTGCCGCACAAACCACGATAAGCGCCTCGGTGCAGACGCCCTTGAGGACGGCTTTGGTCGCCCGCTGCCGCCGCTGTGGTAGGGATAACGGCTCATTGAATAAATCGGACATGCGAAGGCCGAGAGCATCGACAACGGCTTGGGTGGGGCATCCTGCAAAACAATGAAGGACGGCCCCGCGCTCGCCTTCACGGATGGATAGGCTTGGGGATCTGTCCTCATGGGCCGGACACTTGGCGGTCCAGCCAGCGCCGGACTTACGCACGCCTTCCAGACGGTCCAGGACAAGGCCCGCGGGGTCGCGGTTGATAACGGCGCTCACGACGGCAAGCCTATGGCGCGCCAAGCGTTGGAAAGCCTGAAAACGAGCGCCGCCAGCTTTCGGCGAAGCGTGCGGGCGTTCATGGCGTCACCTCACGCATCGTCACCTCAGTGGTCCGCCGGATAACTGGCACTCGCACTGTCTTACCGTTCAGGGCAACAAACGTGCCGACATAGCGGCTTTCGGTGACAACGACGCTATTGACTTCGAACGTGGGAGTCATGCCCGCCCCCGATCCGCCGTCGAGGTGCGGGTGTTCGAGTCCAGCCAAGCGAGCACGTCAGACCCCCGATAGAGCGGCTGGCGTCCCACTTTGACGTAGGTGGGTCCGGTGCCCGCCCATCTGGCTCGCTCAAACCATGCGAGAGACCTACGCAGGAGCGGTGCTAGTTCGCTTTGTGTATAGAGCGCGTCAGGTTCAATGGCGGATAGTGCTTGCTGCGGCATTTCGATATCCTCGTTTGTTTGAACACGAGGCCATCATGGCGAGATAAGGTGGGGCAAACACGGGGCCACTTTTCGGCAAAAAGTGCCCGAAATCTGACAATGCCCCGTGATGGTTAGGCTTGTGGCTTGTGGTGCTTGAAAAGCGCGCGCATGGCGCTTTCGGATGTGGCGACGAGGTGGCAGAAGGCGGCGAGGTAAGCGTCGAAGCTCCCTTCGGGATGGGCACGTTCCGCCCGCCAGTCCTCGCTTACAAGGGTCGGTTCCCGTCCGGTGTCGAGACGGTAGGCTTGCGCGAGATGGCGCAGGGCGATTACCCGTTGCTCGCGCAATAGCCTCCGGGGTGCGCTTCGGGCGGCCAGGAAGCGTTCCGCGAAACGCGCTATGGGTCCGCGCTTGGTGTCGGCATGAAGCTTTTGCGTGCGATCGATGATGATGCGCAGGGCGGGCAGGTGGTCGCGGTTTGGCGTCCTCAATGCCGTCCGTAGTTCCCACGGCGTCCACGGGTTTCCTTGTGCCGCGCGAAGGTGTTTCAGTGCCTCCCCGGGGCGTCCGCGCTTCAATGCCGTCTCGGCTTTCTTGAGGCTCGCAATGATGCGCCGCAGGGCGGGCAGGGTGCTGCGTAACCCTTGCGCTATCTCGATGGTGTGTTGGCGCACCGCGTCTACAGTATCTGCCCACCGTCTGACTTCACGCCCGGCCCCATTCTTCCAGCCGTCCGGCCATGCCAAGCCGCTCTTGCGGCCTTTGTCGATCTCACGAAAGGCGAGCACCAAAAAATTATCGACGCGGTTCTTGCCGCTGCGGTTGAGCGCCGCCAGTCCCTCGGGGTCCGCGGCGGGCAGGTGATCGCGCCAGGCGCACTCGCCCGGTACGCGGTCTGGGCAATCTTCCAAGCCCACCGTCTGTTGTGTCATAACGCCCGGTCCAGGCTCACTATATCGGCGCTTGGTTTTACCTTCGCGGCCTTCAATACAAAGTCCTCGATCCGTTCCATAGGACTGCGTAGGCGTTCGGTGGTAATGATTAAATACCCGCCCGTTACATCCGATCCGCCCTTGTGATTCAGAAGGGCCTTGAGTGCGTAGGACGGTATGTCCAGGGATTCCGCGACGGTGGCGAATGTTCTCCGTAGGTCGTGGGCCATAAACTTGACGCCACTGATACGGGCGATGCTTTCCAGCGAATAACGAAGGTTCCCGATCTGTCCGTGGGTGCTCATAAAGACGAGAGGTCCGAGACGTTCGCGGGCGGCCAGCATTGCGGCAAGGTGTGGCCCCATGGGCAGGGTATGGCTTGAGTGGTTCTTGGTGTCCCGTACCGTCAAGGTCTTGGCGATCAAGTCCACGTCCGCCCAAGCAAGCCCCCGGCCTTCTTCCTTGCGTAGGCCGGTGAGCATGAGGGTGAGTAGATAGTCTCGGTGGGCGTCATTCCCTAGAGCCATGACAGCCGCCCACCACGGCGCGATTTGGTGGGGTTGTATAACGGATTGCCTACGCTCTACCCGATACCAGGAACGGGCGCGAGACAATATCTTTACAGCGTTGTCGGTTAGAATGGGGTGGCCTTCGGTGTCGGTGTAACGGCCAGCCGCAAAGTTCAGGACTGCCCGCAGGTAACGAGCCCACTTATTCGCCGCTGCCGGGGCGTCCTGCCCGACCTTCTTATGGCGCTTGAGTACCTTGTCCGGGGTGATCGTGTTGATAGGCTTCTTGAGCCAATCCGCAGAGTAGCGTTTGAGTACGCCTGCCATATCCTTACGGGTGCTGTCCCTGATCGCGTTTCGGGCTTCCCCGTAGTCAGCTAGGACTTCGCCCAGCGTCTTTGTGGCGAGGTCTGCCCGCTTCTTATCCGCTACCGGGTCGCCGCCGCCCGCAATAACGCCCGCCTTGATCTGTGCATCCTTTCGGGCTTGCTCAGTGGTGATCTCGCCATAGCGCCCCAGGGTGATCCGGTGATCTTTGCCGTGGATACGCTTTTGCAGGATGAAAGACTTAACCCCGCTCGACGTGACACGAAGGCCAAAGCCCTTGAGTTCATCATCCCAAACGAGGGCATAGCCCTTGGCTGGTATGGGGGTGCTATCGACTGTCCGCTTGGTGATCTTCATGCCGTATCCCTCCGTGTAAGACCGTGTAAGCACTATGTAAGCAGTTGACGGCAAACCAGTACAAACAACGTGGGATTGATTATAGGCTATAGTGCTAGGATATTAAAGCGGTTTCAAACTAAATATACTTGAAGTAAGACGAACCGTAGCCCTATCAATTAGGACTGTTAATCACCGGGTCGGAGGTTCAAGTCCTTCCCGGGGAGCCAATCAATCAAAGACTTATCAGTAGTCCCAGCCAGACACCCCACCATTTTGCGACAATCCTGCGACAACCATAGCGCGAGAGGTGTCGCAGCCGACATTCGTGCAACGTAGAGGGTCTGATGGTCAGCGGGTCTGGCAGGCGCTGGTACGTCGCCGAGGATACCCCCAACAAACGCTCTTCGATACCAAAGGGGAAGCGGAGGGGTGGGCGTCCACTCTAGAGTCCGAGATATCGCGCGGCGTGTTTGTCTCCCGCGCCGAGGCAGAGGACGCAACGCTCGCCGAGGCCCTGAACCGCTACCGTACTGAAATCGTCCCGCAAAAAAGAATGCAGACCGCGAAGCGCGGCGCATCAACGGACTCATCCATACGCTCGGTCCCCTTGCCCCGCGCTTTCTGGCGAGCATCCGAGAAAAAGACATCATGTCCTTTATAAAGACTCGGCGGGCAGGCGCGGGCCCCAACACGGTCCGCCTTGACCTCGCCCTGCTGTCTCACCTCTTCAATACGGCCCGCACCGCGTGGGGTATGGAGTCCCTGTCAAACCCTGTGGACTTAATAAAAAGCCGGCGCCCCAAGCTACCGCAAGGCCGCGACCGCCGCCTCGTGGACGATGAACAAGCCCGCTGTCCACATACACATCCCTCAAGCCTCGTCCCGGACCTCACTCAAAAGATCCGGGTGGTGATCCAAGACCTTCAAGAGCTTCACCAGCGCCAAGGACGGCTTGGTCTTGCCATTTTCGTAACGTGAAAAGGCGTTGACCCCACCCCCAAAAATTTCCGCGGCTTCTCGTTGCCCCAACGCCAACTTCTTGCGCACACCAGCAATAAAGGCCGGGTCCACAATGGCGGCGTTGACCTGCTTGGAAAAAAGGCGCATCTCCTGCATGACACGCTCCGATTCGGCTACGCCCAAAAGCGACTCCGCACAAGCGGGGCAAAAATCGCCCGCCACATGCGGAATGACCGTCGATTCACCTTTATAGGTGTAGGTGACATCGCGCGTGTCGTGAATCAGTTCCGCGGCCCCGCATACCGGACATTTCATCGTTATAGCTCCTTAAAGGACACGATCAGCACATCATCGATAACCGTCAGCTTCAGATACACATCCCCCACTGCCGTCTTCGGTCGATAAACATCCTGCCAAATTCGATGATCCGCATGCGTCGTCATGCTCTTATAAAAATCGGCAGGCGTAAGCGCCTTCACCACGATCAGTATGCCCGCCAAATCCAGCCCCAAGTCGTTGGCCCCCGATCGAGCGGCGTGCGTGGTACGCACCTTGCCTGCCTCCAACAAGGTTTTTACGACAGAGAGCGGGCAGTGTGGCCTGCGCTTTTCCACGAACCAATACTAACCTACTAGGTTACAGTTGGCAAGTAGGTTGTAGATTCCTGCCTTCACGCTGGTTTCATCTTTTGACTTACCTCCGCCAGAAAGGCGGGGGCATAAGAGCACTAACGCTATCTTCTTCTCCATCTCGGTTTCTTATAACAGGAGTGTGGGGCTCGCCCTCGCCCCAGTAGTCCGGCCACAAGCCGGAAAAAGAGCAGACCCCGACCCGCACGCGCCTTCCAAAGACTCGCCCCGAAAGGCCGCTTGCTTGAAACGCGGCGACGTGACACCGCCAACCCATCGCCTTTACGTGTCTTATGATGCGCGGATCCGTCCTTGAGCGTGACGGCCAGACTTATCTCTCTGGGCCCATTTAACCGAAAGGTGCTATGACTCGACGCTTACCAGAGAAAAGCCACTTATTGGCCTTCCGATGGCTACCGTGGCGCAGCGGGCGCCGTCGCGAGCAGATCGGCCGGCCCTTCAGGGAATCTCGGTAAGGCGTCACCGTCACACGTCCAACCCGCGCGCGAATCCCAGTATATGCGCGCTTGGGGTTTGATGGAGACCAAGTCATCCAATGAGCCGGCGGGGATCACGACGGCGTTCAATTCCGGAACGAAGCGCGCTACAGGACTGCCACATTCAGTGCAGAACTGCCTCGAAAACCTCTTAGCCTCTGGCAGCTTGAATTGTTTGAGATGCGATTCCCCATGACTGAATACGAGTGTTGCACTCGCCATCATGATATTCGAAGCATGTCCGGTTCCCGAAGACTTCCGACATCGTGAACAGTGACAATGATAGAAACGCTGCGGATCACCGGTCACTTCGTATTTTACGGTACCGCATAAACAGCGACCTTTAAGGGTTACCTGAGACATTGGGCCTCCTCTTCGCCTCTGAGATCTGACATTGTCGTGGAGACCATCGCTCTTGGCGGAATCGCGCACAGGCGCCGTGACCGTTCACTATCCACACGATACTCCCGCCTCGCACCCGGACGGCCACCTACTCTAGGGACATACAATGCGGCCAGTCCGGGTGGTCTTAGCGTTTTCCTGGCCGGTATCTGCAGGGCCTGTCGCCTCGGGTCTATGTGAGCCACTTTAACATAACACTTCGACGTCGGATGGGCCTGGGAACAGGCCTGCAGTCCCATACTTGTTCACATATTTACTTGCGCCATAACAGCGGGAGACTGGAAACACCGTCCGGGTGCGTTTGCCGATAGACTGATTGGGATGGATGGCCCAATTCACGGGCTTGTATTGATCGCAAGAGACACCTCTGGCTGTCGCTCTTCCCGCTGCCTGCGCCGTGAATCACGCAACGGCAGGCTTTCACGAGACGCTGGCATCGCAGCTCGTGGCTTTGGCTGGGCCCTCGGCCGGATCGTGGTAGGGCGGCAGGACTTCCAGACCCGACATCCGAGTCGGCGTATGGGATTCCACAGGTGCTGAACCTGGGCACACGAACCACCGGGGCCTTTGTCAAACATGACCGATCTTCGGGCGCATCTTCAGGACCAGTACGCGAGCCTTGCCCTATCGCGCCCCTCATTTTCCGGGAGCAATACCTGAGTGATATAGTCGATCACTTCTCATCTCTTGGGTCACCGGAGCGCGCTCCTATGCATAAACCCTTCGCCGACCACTTCAGCGGCGTGGCGACGTATTACGCGGGGAGTCGCCCAAGCTACCCACCCGAACTGGTTCGCTGGCTCGCCGGGCAGTGCCGTGTGCGAGGACTCGCCTGGGACTGTGGCGCCGGCAATGGTCAAGCTTCGGTCCTCTTGGCAGAGCATTTCGAACGCGTCATCGCCACCGACGCAAGCACGGCGCAGATCGCCCAGGCGGCAAGGACGGCTCGTGGCGTGGAATACCGCGTCGCTCTTGCCGAGGAAAGCGGCCTTGCCGACGCCTGCGCAGACATCGTTACGGTGGCACAGGCCCTGCATTGGTTCGATACGCCGCGCTTTTTTGCCGAAGCCGTGCGCGTCCTGAAAGCCGACGGCATCCTGGCTGCCTGGAGCTACGGGAAGCTGCACATCGAAGAGGCCGAGATCGACGCTGCGGTACAATCTTTTTATGAAAATGACGTCGGACCGTACTGGCCACCCGAGAGACGTCACATCGAGGACGGCTACCGTTCGATTCCCTTCCCCTTTGCCCGGCTTGAACCCCCGGCGTTCACGATGGCGGCCGCGTGGACCCTACCGGAGCTCCTGAACTATCTCAGGAGCTGGTCGGCCACGGCCGCCTTCATAAAGGCCCAGGGGATTGACCCGGTGGATCAGCTTCACCGGACCCTCCTTCGCCTGTGGGGTGACCCGGAGCGTCCGCGCCTGGTGGTCTGGCCCCTCAACGTTCTGGTCGGGCACAAGGACTGAACGGGGCATGGGGGCCCGAGTCGCTGTCGCGCGTCGGCACATAACAAGAACGTGGCTCGGCGATGAGTAAGACGATACGCCTCTTCAAGCTCATGGATATTCTGCGCGGCCATCGCCGCGCATTTGGCCCGCGAGCTCCGTGTGTCTTTGCGCACCGTCTACCAGGACATGCAAACGTTGATCGCGCTTGGTGCGCCGATCGACGGGGCGGCCGGGGTCGGCTATCTCCTGCGGCCCGGCTTCTTCCTGCCACCGCTCATGTTCAACGTCGAGGAACTTGAGGCGTTGACGCTCGGCGCGCGCTGGGTCAAGGGCCAGGGAGATACAGTGCTCGCCCAAGCCGCGGACACGGCCTTGGCAAAAATTGGCGCAGCCTCACCCAAGGATCTCCGCCAGGAGATCGCCGAAATCGGGCTCTGGGCACGGCGTTTCGGCGAACCCGCAAGACACACGGCTACCCTTCACAAGATTCGCGAGGCGATCCGGCGTGAACACAAACTCACGATCCGCTACACGAGCGTGGCCGGGTCCGAAACGGAACGCGTGGTCTGGCCCGTGGCGCTCGGATTCTTTGAAGGCGTGCAGCTCATTGCCGCGTGGTGCGAACTGAGGAAGGACTTCCGACACTTTCGCGTGGACCACATAACGAGCATGGAGGCCCTCGGGATAAGCTACCCCCGGACACGCAGGGAGCTGGCGAGGCTATGGAAACAGACGCTCGCGTCCGAACGCGCACGCCCGGATAAGAAAGACCCTGCTGACAGAAGCTGACGCAATCCCCGCCTATCATGTGCGTATCAGTCCTACGACAGCAAGGAAAACCCCATGATGCGTCTCTACTACCACCCCTACTCCGACAATGCGCGCCGTGCGGTCATGGCGGCGCCGTCGCTCCATGCGCCCGTCGAACTCGCGGCCGTCGATCTGCGCGCAGGCCAGCAACACGAGCCCGAATTTCTGAAACTCAATCCCAACCATCGCGTACCCGTACTCGTGGACGACGAATTCATCCTCTGGGAATCGCACGCCATCATGCAGTATCTGACTGACAAGACACCCGGGCAGACCCTCTACTCCAAGGACATCCGCGCCCGCGCCGACGTCAATCGCTGGCTCTTCTTATGTGCCCAGCATCTGGGGCCCGCCATCGGAATCCTGACCCGGGAGCACGTCCTCAGACACCTCATGGGGCCCGGGGAGGCCGATAGCGCCGAAGTCAAACGTGGCGAGGACCTGGTCTGCGAATTCACAGGCGTCCTCGACGCACACCTCGCCTGTCGTGGATGGATCTGCCAAGACAAACGGGCGCTTGCCGACTTGGCGATCGTCACACCCTTTACGGGGCTGCTTGTCGCCGCCGCGCCCGGGAAGCTCCCCATCGGCGGGTTTACCCACGTGCAGCGATGGCTCGCCCGCATGGGGACGCTCGACGCTTGGCAGCAAACGAGGGTTGTATTGGCTCCTTCCAATCCCGGCCCCTGAACGGCCCAAGAGACGCCACGCGCAGGCCCTGGCTCGCGCGTGGCGACCATCCCCAAGGGCGCGGCGGCGCCGGATGCGCTATAATCCCATGCAACCATGACGACGCGTAGCACCCACCCCGGCATCGCGAGCGTACTTGCCGCCGCCGCCCTTTTCGGTATCAGCACACCCCTCGCCAAGCTCCTTGTCGGCAATGTAGCCCCAGTGCTTTTGGCCGGGCTGCTGTATCTCGGCGCAGGCCTCTGCCTCCTTGCGTGGTATGGGTGGCGCAGAATGCGCCAGGGTCCGGAAGCCGCGGCTCACGGGCCGTTTACGCGCGCCGATTTGCGCAATCTCGCCGGGGCCATCGCAACAGGCGGAGTGATCGGGCCTGTGCTCTTGATGGAAGGCCTTGCGCGCACTGCCGCCGCCAGCGCCTCACTGCTGCTGAACCTCGAAGGCGTGCTCACCGCCCTGCTGGCGTGGGTCGTATTCCGCGAGAATGTCGACCGCCGCATCGCCACGGGCATGGCCCTCATCGTCGCGGGCGGCGCGCTGGTCTCCTGGAAGGGCGGCGCCTTCGCCTTCGGCTCGGGCTCCCTATTGATCGCGGGCGCATGCCTCGCCTGGGCCATCGACAACAACCTGACGCGGGGATTGTCAGCGCGCAACCCCGTCCACATCGCAGGGCTCAAAGGTTTGGTCGCGGGCCTCACCAACACCGCAGTGGCCTTAGCGCTCGGGGCCCAATTCCCGCACCTCGCCATCGCCGCTGCTGCGGGCACTGTGGGGGCACTCGGTTACGGACTGAGCCTCGTGCTATTCATGGTGGCCCTACAGCACTTGGGCACCGCCCGCACCGGGGCCTACTTTTCCACAGCCCCCTTCCTTGGCGCGGGGGTCTCGCTTCTGCTCTTGCACGAACCCCTGGCACCCCTGTTCGGACCCGCGGCAGGCCTCATGGCCCTCGGCGTCTATCTCCATCTCACCGAATCCCATTCCCACCTCCACCGGCATGAGCCGCAGACCCACACGCACCGCCACACGCACGACGCCCATCATCAGCACGACCATGACTTCCCATGGGATGGCGGAGAACCTCACACGCATAGCCACACCCATGCGCCGCTTGCGCACAGTCATCCCCATTTCCCCGACCTCCACCACCGTCACCGTCACTCCAACGGCACCGACTCCTAACGTCGCGCCCACGATTGTCATGACGTCACCTGCCCGCATCCCACGCAAACCTCGCAACGGGATCATGCCGCGCCGCAGATCCCCACACGGGCGCACACGACACTGTCCATGGTCATATTTGTAGCAGCCGCTATCGAAACTTCGTCGGACATGCCACGCCGCGAAGGGCGCTGTCCCGCGTGACCCTCCTGTACAAAACGTCACACAAGCGCGCGGCGCCGCCCATCGCTTTCATCCGCAGGCGACGCACGCCGCACACATACCGCATATCAAGGACACATGTCCGTCCGGCCGCGCGTTTCTACCTATCGTCGTCAAAACTCGCAACAGACTTCTGAGCGTCTACAGTTATTTACCCACATTTTGCAATGATCCTGGCGCGAGGCTCGTATTCCGCTCCAGTACTTAGGATTTTTTCATGCGACCACTTTCCCAAACTCCTTGGTGATATATACTGCATCAAAGATGTCACAGTTCATGGTTTCAGGTGGCGGGATTTTTATTAGATGTCTCTTAAACACAGCCTGTCCGATGCAGTCGAAGACCAGAGGATTATGCGCGAAACGGTCTTGGAGCAACTTCTGGAAGAGGCCCGCAAGTTCGCCAAAACCAGTGCGGAAACGATACCGTTCCGCTGCTGCGACGGCCTCGTTCGCTGTGTACCGGACGCACGCTTCGCCTCCTGGTATCCCCAAGAGACCCCGGCCCTTCCCGTCTACGCAACAGGATCGGCGGCGAACGCTGGACGTGCGCTTGAGGTCGCGGGCCTGCGGCTTCCCTCCGCCTCTGCATCCCCCGCGCAAGCACGCGCCTTCGGCGTCGACGCGCCGGAGCTCGCTCACTGGCGGACCAATGGTCGGAACGCGCGCATCTCTCATGTCGTGATCATCGAGCTTGCCGGGCGCGCGGGCCACACAGGCGGACTCCTGGCGCTCGGCCTCGGCAAGGCAAGATTCCTCACAGAGGGTGGCTTGGTCTCACTGCTCGCCTTTGCGCGCCTTGCCGAGGCGCACATGGACTACGAGCAGTCCGACACACAATTGGGCGACGCCCGCAATCGGGATCCCCTGACAAAGCTGCTTAACCGTCAGGGCTTCCTCGAAATCGCCGAACGCGCGCACGCACAAGCCCTGGAGACGGGTGGCGCCTACAGTATTGCGCTGTTCGACGTCGATCACCTCAAACGGATCAATAATGAACATGGCTATAAGACGGGCGATGAGCTTCTGAAGGTACTCGGCACGCGTTTCGGGCAGCTCCTACCCCCGCAGGGCGTCCTCGCCCGCTGGAGCGGCGAGGAGTTCGTTGGGCTGCTTCCAGGCGTACGCGAGTCCGAAGCGGCGCTGATGGCCGAACATGTGCAGAACGTGATTCACGAAGAAAGTTTCCTTACGCTGTCTGCGGGCTCGGTCGGTATCAGCGCGGGGGTGGCGAGCTTCCCGGGCCATCCCTCTGTTACCGCCACGATAGCGGCGGCCACCACTCAGCTCGGGCAGGCCGCAAACGACGGGCTCATTTGGCGTCGCATCCACCTCCCGGCGCCGACCGACGGCGATCTGCACCTCATGGCGCAGGTCCGCGCGGCGCTTACGGGCGGCCGCATCCGGGCGGCCTACCAGCCCATAGTCGACCTCGCCACAGGCCGTGTCGTCGCCGAAGAGGCCTTGGCGCGCCTGGTGTCCCAGGACGGCAAGACCGATATTCCCGCCGCTCGGTTCATAGAGATCGTCACGCGCTTTGACCTCGTCCACGAGATCGATGCGGCCGTCGTGCGCGCGACGCTCGGGCACTGCGCAGCGCAGGTTCTTGCCGGCGACTCACGCCTTCATTTTGTGAACATGTCAGCGGCCTTTTTACGCCACCCTGAGCTGGTCGATGAGATCTTTGTTCTGATCCAGAAACAATGCCAAGCGTGCGGTCATAACGCCGCAGCGCCCAAGCCCTTGGTCATCGAGATCACGGAACGTGAGTTCCTGCAGGATACCGCCACCGCACTTGCCGTTCTGCAGCCTTTGCTCGATTTCGGTCTGCGTATTGCGATAGATGACTTCGGTAGCGGCTACTCCTCGTTCCGCTATCTGGTGGATCTTCCCGTGGACTTCGTGAAGCTTGACGGTGAGCTCGTGCGCAAGATCGCAAGCGACCGCAAGGCGCGAACCGTCGTGCAGAGTATGCAAAGACTCGCCCATGACTTGGGGCTCGTCACGGTCGCGGAGTATGTCGAGAATGAACTGTCCCGGACGATATTGCGCGACATGGGCGTTCAGTGGGGCCAAGGCTATCTCTTCGGCAAGCCCCAGAGGGCGGACAGCGCCATGGCGCTGTCCTGAGGCGCGCCCGGCCCCATGAGGCAACACACCCGGCGCTTGACGCCGCAAGGAAGCGAAGCGGTCAAGGTAGGCCGCTCGTCACAAGGGGGTTTTCTACAATCACATCGAGCGACGAACCAACATGGCATCCCAATCTCCCGCACCAATACCTCAACAAGGTGGCGGGCACGGAGACGGATGCACCAGTGCCCGAAACGGAGCCGCTGGCCCGCGAGCGCGTAACGCTCCCAAACCGCCTGCGCGCTTTGTACGCGACCGTTTCATCGAGAGTCTTTACTGGGGCGGCGGCACGCCGACCTACCTCACGGTCGCGCAAATCGAACGCCTCATGGAATCCCTCCACAAGCACTTCAATCTCACCGGATGCCGGGAATTCACCATCGAGTCGACACCCACCATGCTCGATGAGACCAAGCTCTCAACCCTGCGCCGCATCGGCCTCACAAGGCTCAGCATGGGCATACAGAGCTTCGATGATCGTATACTGAAAAGGCTCAATCGATCGTTTGAGCGCAAGGATATCGAGCGCGTGGTGCGCCGGGCCCGCGCGCAAGGTGTCGCCACGATCAATATCGACCTCATGTACGGTTTGCCAGACCAGACACTAGAGAATTGGCACGCGGGTCTTGATCGCATGTTCGACATGGAGATCAACGGATGCACCCTCTATTCCCTGGATCTCCACGAAAACACGCAATTCTTCCGCAAGCGCGACGAGCTGGCACTGGCCCCGACGGCCGTTCAGATCCAGATGTACCGGGAGGCGCTGGATCGGCTGCAGGCCGGGGGCTACACCATGATCAATCGCAACATCTTCGCCCGCGATCCTGATACCTACCGGCACCAAAACCGCCGCTGGGAAAACCTCCCCTTGATCGGCCTTGGCGCGAGCGCGCAATGCTACGCGCCCGGCGTCGCCTATCAAAATTACGGGTCCATCGATCAGTATACTGACGCGCTCGAGGAGGATACGAGCGCGGTCGAGCGCGCCGTCTGGCTTCATGAGGGCGAAGAGTTCTACCGCGAAGCGGTGTGCCGGCTCCGATTTTCGAGTCTGCATCTGGCGGACTTCGAGCAGCGCCACGGCGGCCCCCTCGATGCGCGCTTCGCGACCCTGACGGCGGACCTGATCGACATGGGCTACCTCCAGAGCGAGGACAGCAGGCTGCGCCTTACGCGCAAGGACCTCGATTACGGCAATCTCATCAGCATGTTCTACTTCAGCGATCGGCGTAAACAAGGGCTTGCCGCCCATCCCGCCGTCCAGAGAGTCCTACAACTGCAAGCCTTGCGCACAGCCGGCCTCACCGAGGACGGGAGCATGGCCTGATCCTTGCGCGGACCTCTGAGGGGCCGCGCCGAACATGCTGTCAGGACTCGTCAGCCGCGATCCACAGGCGGTGGATCGTGACCGACCGCCGAAGCCGGGGCAGGCCCGCTGCGCTTCGGTCGGGCTGGCCGTCCGACGACCCATCGCCGAATAAGCACCGGACAGCCGCCTACCCGGTGCCCAAGCGATGCCCGCAGGCCCCCACCTAAACCCCTTTGCCCTTCGGACAGCGTGTGCAGGCGCTCACCGGCAGGGTTAAGCCGGGGGCGCCGGCCACCGTATAGGCGCCGCCGACACACGGGCCGATCACGGGGCGCCGTGATGCCTCCACCCGCCCCCCCGGCAGGCGGGTGTCCGGACACGCCCTTGGACTGGCGCGCATCGGATGCCTGAAGGACAATAGCGGCTCGGGCACATCCCATTGGTCTCACGGACACCAAGGCGGTCTCAGTCATGCTCCTTACCTTCTTGATCGCGCTCATCATAATCACGGTCATCGCCACCTTTCCGACTTTCTGGATACGCCTGCTCGCCCGCCGTGTCGCCCGCGCACGCGGGCAAACGGACACCGATACCCATGATCACTCTGATTCCTAAAGAGGCCGCCTGATCGACCCCGGATGACCCCGCAACGCCACCCAGGCCGACCAGCGCGCGCGCAGGCCTTGTGAGACGCTTTCGTGGACCTACTGTCGAGACACAAGCGCCCCATACCGGCCTGCTGACAACGCACGCATGCGTCATGGCGCGTTTTCACGCTTCCCGACACACCGCCACATCGGGAATGCCGGCGCATGGCGCCCCCACTTCTAAAAGACTTTCCATCCGTCGTTCGGCCGCTACCTACGATAACGACAGTTGCTATGCTAGGCGCACCCATTGGCAATGACTTAGGGAAATTGCATGCATCCTCAATCGACGGATCGCCTCCGCTCATCCATGACGTCCTTCACAGCGCCCAACGCAAGACGTCCGGTCTGTACACGCTATCCCGATATAGGCCTCACTCTCGCACTTGGCGATGCGCCACCTCACGCCTTGTCGGAGGTCTTGGGCGCGGGTCCTCTGCAAGGGGGTCGCGGCCGCAGACGTATGGGCTAATGACGGCTTGATTGGTGGACGCTCGCCTGACGCGCTCCTTCGGGGCGCGCCACGTCTAGACCAAAGACCCGCACGCCCAACCCCCCCAAACGGCGACAAGCACCGAACCCAGTCTTGGCGCGCGGCCATCGACACCTCGCACGCACGATCCTCGATCAACCGGGAGGCCGGCGCGCCGACTAATACCCAAAGGCCGGGGCGTGCAGTAACACCGGGATCATCGTGCGCGCATAGAGCGTCGCAAACATCCACGCCGTCAAACCTACGGTCATCACCACAAGGGGTATGAAAAGCACCAAGGCCGCGGTCATCCAGCGCTGCGTCCGCGAGAGGTCGAGACGCGGCCAGAAGTAGGCTTGGACCAGCGTGAGGGCGGCGGCACAGGCAACTATGATAATCATGAGACGCCATGGCGTCCCCCCATGACGGACCACCAACCACAAGGGGCCGCCGGTCAGGAGCAGGGAGACGATGTAGGCGCCCACATACTGGCCGCCTCGTGCCAACTGGACCTGCGGATGCTGCCAGGCATCCCGCCCCTTAGTGACCATGGACGGCCCCCGCCAGATACACGAAACTGAAGACATAGATCCAGATGAAGCCCTGGAAGAACCAGAAGAGCTTGAGATTCAAGAGCCGGTAAACGACATGCGGTGTCAATCCGATGTGGACCACCTGCACCATCATGACGACGATCCATAAGAGTCCGAACACGAGGTGCGCGCCATGGTAGAGCACGAGCGCATAAAAGGCCGACAAATAGCCGCTGCGTTCCGGAACCATGCCCTGCAAGGCGAGCTGCGCGAAGTCGCGCCCTTCGACGAGCAAAAAACCGCCTCCCAACAGCAAGGCGCCACCGAGCCCGGCGAGCACGATGCGCCGATCCCCACGCTTCAGACCGACCATCGCCGCACCATAGGCAAGTATCGCCGAAAAAAGCAGCACGGTGCCCCAAAAGGCCGTCACCGGGTGAATCACATCCCTCGGCCCAGGGCCGCCCGCTGTATTGATCCTGTGATCCAAGACGAGATAGCTCGCAAAAAGACTCGACACGATCATGGCGTCACTCAAAAGGTACAACCAGAACCCCAGGGTTCGGGTCGTGATCATGTCGTGCTCGCTGTGGCTAGGATCCCAGAGCACCGCCGTTGCCGGATTCACAGACACTTCTTGGCTCACCTTGCCTCCTTCTCCACCATGCTCGCCCTGGCGCCCCCTTAAGGCCGCGCGGGCACGTTATCCTGCGGACGCGACGCCACGGCCCCTGGATATGCGACCGGCCCGCCTGCCCCATCCCCGGCAGCGCCCGCCGGCTCCAGGCCGTTTCGGTAGGACGCCTCGATTTCGCGAATCCGCGCGCCTGGCACCGTATGTCCGGGATCGTCCTGAAAAGACCGCGCAATCACGAGTACGACGATCGCAATCAAACTCAAGGCCGCCAGCCAATACATACGCCACACAAGGCTGAAGCCAAGCGCGAAAGTCCATGCCCCCAAGATGAGCGGCAAGGGCGTGTTGATTGGCAGGTGAATGTCCTCGTAATGCTCAGGGGACTCCGCGCCCCGACCGTGCTCGCGCCGCCACGCCCACTCGTCCCGGGCATTGATATGCGGCTGCACCGCGAAGTTGTAAAACGGCACCGGCGAATGGGTAAGCCATTCCAGGCTGCGCGCAGTGCCCCAGACGTCCGAGCTCGTCACACGATTCTGGACGCGGTCGCGGATGCTTACGACAAGCTGCTTGATCATGTAGTAGCTCGCGATCACAAACAGGACGATACCCACCTCCTCCGCTATCAGGAGGGGGCGCCACGAGGGGAAGGGAATATAGTCGATGCGCCGAGGCATACCCATGAATCCCAGGGCATACATAGACCCAAAGAGTACGAACGTGCCGGCGCTGAAAAACCAAAAAGCCCGCTTACCCGTGCGTTCGTCCAGCCTGAAACCGAAGACCTTCGGGAACCAGTAGTTGATCGCCCCAAAACACGCAAAACCCACCACATTCAACATGGTATGAAAGTGGGCGACCACGAAAACGCTATTGTGCACGGTGTAGTTGATAGCGGGCATCGCCAGCATCATACCGGTGAGACCGCCGATCAAAAGCAACACGAGCGCAGCCAGGGCCCACAGCATGGGAACATCGAATCGTACGCGCCCACGATAGAGCGTAAAGGCCCAGTTGAAGACCTTGACCCCCGTCGGGATGCCTACCAGCATGCTGGCAATACTAAAAAACGCGTTTACCCCAGGTCCCGCACCCATGGTGAAAAAGTGGTGCAACCAGACAGACCATGAGACCCCCCCTATGGCGATACTGGCCACCGCCATGGTGATATAGCCAAAAAGCGGCTTCTCCGAGAAGGTCGGTATGATCTCGGATAGGATGCCAAACGCCGGCAGGATTACGTAGTAGACCTCGGGATGTCCCCATATCCAGAAAAGGTCCGTATACAGCATGAGGTTGCCCCCAAGGCCTGGGGTGAAGAAGTGCGTCCCCGCGTAGCGGTCCAGACTCAGCAGCGCTACCGCCGCGGTGAACACCGGAAATGAACTCAAACCCACGACGCTCGTGCTAAGCGCAGTCCAGCAGAATATCGGCATCTTGGTCCAGGTCATGCCGGGGGCGCGCATCTTGATGATGGTCACGATGATATTAATCGAGGCCAGTGTTGTGGCAATGCTGCCGATCTGTACGGCCCAACTCCAATAATCCACGCCCACACCGGGGCTATAAGCAAGTTCTGTGAGCGGGCTCAAGCCCACCCAGCCGGCATGGGAGAAATCGCCCACGAAGAGCGAGATCATGACAAGGCCGGTGGCGGCGGCCGTAAGCCAAAAGGACACGGCGTTCAGATAGGGATAGGCCATGTCGCGCGCGCCGATCTGTAAGGGGACGATGATGTTCATGAGCCCCACCAGAATGGGCGTGATCGCAAAAAGGATCATGATCGTGCCGTGCGCACTGTAGATCTGCCCGAAATGATAGGGCGGGAGATAACCGTGAAGCGCACCCATATAGCCCGGCGACCGAGGACCCACCGCCATGGCCTGCTGGGTGCGCATCATGACGCCATCTATGAAGCCCCGAAAAAGCATCACGATCCCAAGCAGGCAGTACATGACACCGATCTTCTTGTGATCCACAGAGGTCAACCACTCGCGCCACAAGCTGCCCCAGGCGCGCAAATACGTGATGGCAGCGAGGACCGCCACGCCACCCAGGCTGACGAGCACGAAGGTCCAGAATAGGATGGGATTCTGCAAAGGGATCTGTTGGGCATCGAGCCTCCCGAAAAACGGGGTCCAGGGCCCGGGGTAACTCACCAACATCCAGCGCTCCTTGGTCTCATGGGATCAGCCGCACCTTCATGGGCTTGGTCATATTTTCTGTCATGGCAAGCGGTGTCCGATACACCTTGCCGGCCATGACGCGCTCTATGACATGGTCGAACAAGCCCTTCTGGACCTGCGAAAAATAGCTCACCCTTTGCGCCACATTGATTGTGGGCCGCGCGATCTGCCCAAACCTCGCATAACTCAAGACATCAGGTGCGGCCCGTACGCGCCGCACCCACTTCCGGAACTCGGCGTGATCGGTCACGCGCACATCAAACCCCATCCAGGAGAAACCGCCGCCACTAAAATCGTCCGAATACCCGTGGTAGACCCCGGTGTCATTGGCGATCATGGCTTGCTTCGTGCGCATCCCTGGCATGATGTCGATCTCCCCCACAAGCTCGGGTATGAAGAAGTCGTTCACGACCGTGGCCGACGTCAAGTCGAACTTCACACGCGCGCCCACGGGGACCACCAAATCATCCACGGTCGCGATCCCCTGTTGCGGATAAATGAATACCCACTGCCAGTCGGTAGTGACGACTTCCACATGCAGCGGCTGCGCCTCCTGCGCGCCGGGTACGGTGGTTCTGGCCCTTGCAGGCGATGCGCGGTGCGCCAAGCCTTGGTCCGCTTGATGGGGGCGCACGAGTGCGTGACGCAGGGAAAGCGGGTCATAGGGATTGGTCGCAAAAACACTTTTTACAGAGAAGTATGATAGGTAGCCCACGACCAAAAGCGGCACGCCCCACACCAGGATCTCCAGGACCAGCGAGGCTGTGAACGTGGGGTCGTAGCGGCGCAACGTATTGCCCGCCCTATAGCGCCACAAGAAGGCCACCACGAGCCCTCCGGCCACGAGCACCACAACTCCCATGACCACGACATCGAGGACGGTCGTGTGCCACTCGGTTCGAGCAATCACCCCCTTGGGATGCAGAAGCCAGTATCCCTTTTGGGAGCAACCATCCAGAAGCGGAAGCCACGCGAACCTGAGGACCCGCACCGCGTGCCCGTTGCGCCATGCCATAGTCATTCCCCGTCGAAAAGCGCGCCCATTGTATAGCGGCTAAAGCGTGGCCTGATCGGCCCTTCGCATGATGCCATGGCTCTTTCCGACAAGGTCGCGCCATCGGGACCGCACGCCCAGGCATGATGACAGGCTGGTACAGGAAGCCACCACTGCCGCACAATCCCTGGCCGCGCGTGCACACGGCACCTCTGCCATGGCCCATGGAATGAATGGCGCACACCGCATACAGCGGACACCCGCCCGCATCCTTCGAGATCGCTCATCTCATAGCTTGCCGCGACATCCCGCGTGACATCACCCAAAGCCGCGCGGGGGCCGACGTGGCGGGGTGATGGCCCGATGAAAGCGGCCGGGCATCTTGGGCGATGCAAGACCGATCTCGCCTCCTTGCCTTCTGTGTTACCATAAAACCGTTGCGCTTCAGAGGACCGGCCACGGATGGCAACAGATGACCACTACGACCTTATCGTCATAGGCAGCGGCCCAGGAGGCGCCTCGGTCGCACAGGCGGCGGCGGCGCGCGGCGTACGGGTGCTGCTCCTCGAGCGCGGCGCCTATCTCAAGCGCTCACCGGAAAATTGGGACGCCAAGGCCGTCTTCGTCGATGCCCGATACCAGGCCCAGGAGACGTGGTATACCGCTGAGGGGCGACCATTTCACCCGGGCCTCCACTATTTCGTGGGTGGAAACTCCAAGGTCTACGGTGCGGCGCTTTTTCGGCTCAGGGAGCGCGATTTCGAGGAGATCGCGTATCCGGACGGGCGGTCGCCGGCATGGCCCCTGGCTTATGCCGCTTTCGAACCCTACTACACGCGGGCGGAGCGCCTGTTCCATGTGCATGGCGCGCGCGGCGAGGATCCGACCGAACCGCCGGCGAGCGGGCCCTACCCTTTCCCGCCGGTCGCGCACGAACCCGAAATCGCGGCCCTGGACGCGGGTCTGCGACGCGCGGGCGTGCGCCCCTTCCATCTCCCCCTCGGCATCCTGCTCGACGAAAAGGATGCGATCGCGACCCCCACGAGTCCCTGCATACGCTGCGAGGCCTTCGATGGCTTCCCCTGCCCCACCAATGGCAAAGCCGACGCCCAGGTCGTATGCGTCGATCCGGCCCTGGCGGCCTACTCAGATCATCTGACGCTTTTGACCGGTGCCTATGTGGAGCGCCTTGAGACCGATGCCGCGGGGCGCACAGTCAAGGCCGTCCGCGTACGCCGCGGCGGCCGCGACGAGACCTATAGCGCCGATATCGTGGTCGTCGCTTGCGGCGCCCTGTCGAGCGCCCTTTTGTTGTTGCGTTCGGCCAACGACCGTCACCCGCAGGGTCTTGCCAACAGCTCAGGTCAGGTCGGGCGCAACTACATGCGCCACAACCAATCCGTGCTCATGGCGCTCCTGCGCCACCCCAATCCCACCATATTTCAGAAGACTTTGGGTGTCTCCGATTACTATTTTGGCGGACCGGACCACGATTACCCGCTCGGGCTCATCCAGCTGCTCGCAAAGACCCATCCCGCGCAGATCCAAGGGGAGGTGCTCCCCGAATGGCTCAAGTGGCTCCCATCCGCGCCCTTCGCCAAGCTCGCCGAGCGCACCTTGAGCTTCTGGCTGTCGAGCGAGGACCTGCCACGAACCGAGAATCGCGTCTTCTACGATGGCGAACGGGTCGTTTTGGACCTCCAGGAGACCAATAGGGACGCGCATCGTGGATTGCGTACCCAACTCAAGCGGCTCTTGGAGTACGCCGATGTCCACCCGGCGCTCATGGAACGTGGACTCTATCTGGGAAAGGACATCCCCTTAGGAGGGACCGCGCATCAGGCGGGAACGCTGCGTTTCGGGGAAGACCCGGCGACCTCGGTGCTCGATCTCGACTGCAAGGCACACGACATCGATAACCTCTACGTCGCCGATGCCAGCTTCTTCCCCTCCATCGGGGCCGTGAATCCAACACTGACCATCGTCGCCAATGCGCTGCGGGTTGCCGATCGTGTCGTCGAGCGCTTGGTGTAAGGGTATGAGATCCCGCGCGCGCCCTGCACTTCCTGCCCGGCCTTTCCGACCATGACAGCGGTCGCGCTCGTTGCCCGCGTGTGCCTTGTGGTCTTGTTTCCCCTAAGCGGCATCGACAAGATAGTCCACTGGGGAACGGCCATGAAACAGGCCGCGTCCGCCCCGATCGGCGGGGCGCGCTTCATGCTGATCGCGGCCATTGTCGTCGAACTCTCGACCCCGGTCTGCATTGTCGTGGGCTGGCACGCGGTGATCGCTGCGCTCCTTTTGGCCGCCTTCTGTCTCGTCACGGCCCTACTATTTCATCCCTTCTGGCACTTCCCCGGGTTTTGGTCCGGCGCCAACCCGGAAGGAACAGCGCACTTCTGGGACTTTCTCAAGAACATCGGCCTCGCGGGCGGCCTTCTGCTCGTGGTCGTGATGAGCGCGAGTGCCGCGCCCCGTAGTGAGGCCCCGCACGCCACAGCCTCCCTATCGCAAACGACCGTCACAACTAAATGGATCATGCATCGCACCCCTTGAACGGAGGACCTCATGGAGACATCGGCCGCAGATCAAAGACCAGAGGAATGCAGGGCGGATGCCGAGACCCCGCCACGGATTGGCTACTGGCACCTATGGACTGATGACCAGGGCGTGAGCCGACAAAGTCGCTGTGCGCTGGAGCATTTCTTTCTCAAGGGGATCGGCGGCGCGGCGGCGCAGTGGAATGATGCGCAGCCCGAAGAACGCGCCTCGGTCGTCTTTACCGTGCAACCGGTCGGGTGGGTCGGAGAGTGGCATGAAAACCCGGCACCGCAGTGGATCGTCCCACTCGCCGGGCGCTGGTGGGTCGAATCCATGGACGGCACGCGCGTGGAGATGGGACCCGGGGAGCTCTCGCTCGGCGAAGACCAGCACTGCGTGGCCGATGCCCAAGGGCGCAAAGGCCATCGATCCGGCACCATAGGGTCCGAGCCCGCGGTCCTTATGACCGTGCGCCTATCGCACGTGGCGCCACACCGCCCCTGCCATAAGCGTTAGCGCCATGGAGCTCTACGACTTCGTCGACCCGGCGTTTCGATCCTTTGTGCTGCCCAACGCCGCGCTCGAAACCCTCGGCAGCGGCTTTCGGTGGCTCGAAGGCCCCGTATGGTTCGGTGACCACGACTGTCTGCTCTTCAGCGACATCCCCAACGATCGCGTCATGCGTTGGTCCGCCCATGACGGCATCAGCGTGTTTCGATCCCCCTGCGGCTTCGAAAACGGCCATGCGCGTGATCGCGAGGGCCGACTTATCAGCTGCTCCCATCAGGACCGCTGCGTGCGTCGCACGGAGTGGGATGGGCGCATCACGGTACTCGCCTCGCATTATCGGGGGCGGCGACTCAATGCGCCCAACGACGTGGTGGTCAAGAGCGATGGTTCGATCTGGTTCTCGGACCCCCTCTATGGCATCAACACCGACTACGAGGGCGGCAAACAGACCGCTGAGCTGGCGCCCGCAGTCTACCGGCTCGATCCGCGCCGCGGGCAACTCGATATCGTCGCCTGCGACTTCGAGGGGCCCAACGGCCTGTGCTTCTCGCCGGACGAACGCCTGCTCTATATCGTGGAGACCGGTCAGCAATTCGCGGCCAATCCCACGCGCCATATTCGCCGGGCGACATTGAGTGACGACGGGACCAAGCTGTCAGACGAGCAAATCTTCCATACCATAACGCCGCACGGCGCCGACGGGATTCGGTGTGACGAAGAGGGTAACATCTGGGCCAGTGCCGGTGACGGCGTCCACTGCATCAACCCCGCAGGCCAACTGCTCGGTAAGATTTACACTCACGCTCCGATCGCGAATCTGGCCTTCGGCGGCCGTCACCGCAGCCAACTTTTCCTGTGTGCGGGTCAAACCCTTCTCAGTATCTTCGTGAACCGCCGCGGGGCACTCACGCTATGAGCGGGACCGCGCGCGGACAAGTGGCGCGCATCGCCCTGAATGTCGCAGACATAGCGCGCAGCGCGGCTTTCTATATGGAGGTCCTAGGCTTCCAAGCTCCGGGGGTGAGCCGAGAAGGCCCACGTGAGCAGGCGAGCCTTCTGGGTGGCCGATACGAGTCGCTGACCCTATCTCTTGGGGTCGCGCGCCTTGAGCTCACACGCTTTTTCGAGGGCTCCGCCCCCTACCCGGCGCACAGCCACGCCAATGATCTGTGGTTTCAGCACTTTGCGATACGCAGCCACGATATTGCGGCGCTCGCCCGCACCGTGGCACACCGCGGCGGCGAGCCCATCACCCAGGGTCCGCCCCAGCGCCTGCCGGCGACCAGCGGGGGCGTCACCGCCTACAAAGGGCGCGACCCTGACGGCCATCCCTTGGAGCTGCTGCGGCCCGCTGGTAACGGGGAAGACGGCAGTGCGCAGGGCTCGCGAACAAGTGCCACCGCGACCCTGGACCACACGGCCTTGAGTGTCGCTGACATGAACCACGCCATCGCCTTCTATCAGGACGTCCTGGGCCTCGAAGTCGGCACTGACCACATCAATGAGGGTATCGAGCAAGACCGCCTGGACGGACTCACAGGCGTCCGAGTGCGGGTCGTGGGCCTGGAGACGGCGCCCCCCGGACCGCGACTCGAGTTGCTCGGCTATGAGGCGCCACGCGGCCGGGGTGCTCGCCGGGCCCCTCGGGACATTGCCGCCACGCGTACCGTCTTCACCGTGGAAGACCTGCAGGCCGCAGAGCGCGCACTCCGCCGCAGCCGCTGCGGAGCGCCACAGCGTGTCGGCCATACCCTCTTGAGCCAAGATCCGAGCGGCCATTGGCTGCTGCTCGAACGCGCGCCTTAAGTCCAACCCCGATGAACTTCAGGAGGGCACGTGCCGATTCGACCCGAGGACCGGTCTCGCGCCCTGGCCCGCATAGACCGCCTGAGGAGAGGCAGACAGCAGGGGCCCGCGGGGCGCGGCGGGGCTTGTGGTATGCACCCAGCTGCGCCGGAGCTCGGCCAAGGGTCGGCCGAGCTCCGCCTCGAGCGCCAGGATCTCGGGGGTATAGATGTTCTGAAGGAAGGCCGCGGCGCGGGGATCGATCGGTGGCTTAGGCGCCTCCCTCTGCATCCAACGATTCCATATATATTCGCCGAGTCGCCGTGGCATGACCCGCTCCCCCAGAAATCGGCTCACGGGGTGCCCGGCCAGACGCCTCGCCCAGGATCCCTTGGGTTCTTTGTAGGAGTTATGGACCTTTCCGGTATCGATGGACGTCATGGGTTCCGCCGGTATCTCGAGAAAGTGTGCGATGCGTGCAAGCACCGCCTGCGCATCCCGCTTTAAATCCTCAAGCAAGAGGATCAACACCCGCTCGTGCCCAAACAGGGCCCGGTAGCGCCTGATCGGCTCTGTATAGAGCCCGAGCTCGACATAGAGCTGGGAGACCCCCCAACCCTTATCGGGCCGACACCAATCACGCTCCAGGGCCTCGAGAAACGGCCGGTCGATGACGCCCTCCGAATAGTCCATCAGATAGTGTGCGTAGGCCCGCTCGATGGGGTCACGCAGAATGATGATGATGTGCGCCCGCGGGGAAACTGCGGCGATGTCGGTGGCCGCCTGCGCAGACCATAAGTACGAGGGGCTCGCGTCACCACGCAAGCGCCTGCCCTCGGCGCGCTCATAGAGGCGCAGGTAGCTTGCCTCGTCACCCACGAAGGTGATGAGATGTTTTTGCGCCTCCGATGGCGTGGGTTTTGTAAAAAAATGGGGTTCTTTCATCTCCGGGAAAAAAATATCCGGATGCTGCTTCAGGTAGGCATAGAGGGAGGTCGTGCCACTCTTGACCGCCCCGACAATGAAAAGGTTGGGCCACTGCACCGCTGTCATCGCGTCTCCTCCTTTGTTTCGCGCCTCGCAAACACCATAACGCCCCATCGGTGTGATGCTAGCAGAACCACACTTTCCCGCGCATCCGGCCCCTTAGCGACATTCGGGATCAATCGGTGCCAAACGCCTTTTGCGCTCGCCATGCACCCAGAGCCACAGCACGGGCAGCGCGAGACCGACTTGGCGCACGCGCCGCACAGCCGAGACGGCAAGCGCCGTATTCGCCGACAGACCGGCCACGGCCCCGATCAGAATCAAGCCGCCCTCCTGCACCCCAAGCGCGGCTGGCACCATGAAGGCCGCGCTTTGCAAGGCCTGCGTCAGAGATTCAAGCAATAATGCGAGCCTGGGGCCACCCGGTTCATGCAAGAGCCGTAGTATGAGCCAGAATTCGCCAGCGCCGCCCACAAGGCTCACGACCTGCCAGAAGGCGCAGCGCGCAAGCGCCCCGAGGCGCCCGTACAGGGCGACGAGCCTGTCGTCCACGGCCTGCGCGTGGGCGGCGGTCATACCGCTTGTGTTACTCAAGCGGGATAGGGCGCGATATAAGCGGCTAAAGGGTCGCGATCGGCGCTGCAGGAACACGAAGGCCAGAACGACCGGCAAAGCCACGACAAGCCCCCACCAGAGGCGCTGAATGAGTGGCGCAGTCCCCACATAGGACAGAAGGAGATCGATCCCAAGCAAGGTGAAGCCCATCTGCGCAAAGAGGTTCACGGTGATCTCGACTATGATGCCCGCGATGGCGATGGACGCGGGCACGCCGCGCCCTGTCAAAGACCGCACCGCGGCCAGCTCGCCACCGACATGCGCGACCGGCAGCAAGGTATTGATGGCGTTGCGTACAAAGGCCATCCAGGTGAGAAACCGGAGAGAGACGGTGGCGGGCTTAGGGAAGAGCGCGCGCCAACCCTCAGCGCTCGCCGCCATAGCTGCAAGCCGCACCGGCACAAGCCACAGTATGCCTAGGCCCGCCAAGGCGACGAGATGCAGGATGCGCGCCGGGTCATGGCGCGCGAACAGCAAAACCGCACCCGCGAGACCCAGCAGGCCCGCCCCCATCGGCACAAACCGCGCCCATGCGCGCGGGCCGCGCGCCTCCGTCAACAAGAGTTCTCCGTGACCATGAGCACCCTCTCGTCCCCTGTATTCAAGTGCCTTAGCGCGGCCTCGCACGCATGGCGGCGGCCGCGGCGGCGGCCAAGGTCCTCTGCGCCCTCCCAAAATGGCGACCCAGACGCGCCGCCGCGACCCACGCCGCCGGACCAGTGACCAGCGCCCTCACGGTGGCCATCGGGCGCGGTCGCCCCCATGCGTCGACCGCCGCCAGCAGGCGCTCCGGAAGCGGCTCGTCATAGGGGTCGACGACCGCGCGCAGGACCAAGAAACGCAGTCCCCGTTCGAAGGCCACGCGCGCAAGCGCCGCGCTCTCCATATCGACGCCCGCGGCCCCGTAGCGCCGGAAGAGCACCTCTTTGCCTGCGACCTCATAGACAGGGGCCGCAACCGACAGCAGGACGTCGACGACCCGCGCCATGGGCAGGGCTTCGAGGAGATCCGCGGGCACGTCGGTCGGGTAATGGGCCCCCCGCTCGTCACACACCGCGCGCGGGCAAAGCAAAGTGCCGGGCCGCAGGCCCGGTGCCAATCCGCCGCAAGTCCCAAAGCTCACCAAGGTGCGCACGCCCTGCGCCGCCAAGTCGAGACCCATGCCCTGCGCGCGCGTAGCACCCATTCCGCACACCCCCAGCCAATGGCCGCCAGGCAAGGCCACGGCGCGACCACGAGGCGGTCGCCCGAAGGCGCGCGCCTCGGCAGCAAGCGCCACCACAAACCCGTAGGGGGGGCCTAGCGCGCCGCCTGCTCGCGATAACACGCCAAGGCCCAGAGCGGGAAGTAGCGCGCGTAACCATGGTATTTGAGGTAAAAGACGCGCGGGAAGCCAGGCGCCGTGAACTCGACATCCTCCCACAGCCCCCCGGGCTCGCGATGCGCGAGCAGATAACGCACGCCTCGACGCACCGGCTCGCTGTCCGCCTCACCTGCGGCAAGCAAGGCGAGCAGCGCCCATGCGGTCTGGAACGCGGTGCTGCGCGTACTCATGCCGGCGCCTGCCGGGTCATGATAGGAGTCGTTGCTCTCACCCCAACCCCCATCCGCCCGTTGAACCGTGTTGAGCCAGCGGACCGCGGCACGGATGGCGGGATCATCGCGGTCGAGCCCGGCGGCGCGCAGGCCCACCAGCACCGACCAGGTTCCGTAGATGTAGTTCGTTCCCCAGCGGCCAAACCATGCCCCATGCGGCTCCTGCTCGGAGCGCAGATAGGCGATCGCCCGCTCTATCGCCGGGCGATAGCGGTCATCGGCCGCGGCGCGCGCCAGCAAAGTGACGCAGCGCGCCGTGACATCGCTCGTCGGCGGATCGAGCAGGGCCCCATGATCAGCAAACGGGATCTCGTTCAGGTAATAATGGGTATTGTCGACATCGAACGACCCGAAGCCGCCATTGCGCGACTGCATGCCCGCCACCCAATCGGCGGCGCGCCGGATCGATACGGCAAACGCCTCGTCGCGCGACTCCTCCATCGCCCAGGCCACGACACTCGTATCATCCAGATCCGGATAGTGGCTGTTCTCGAACTGGAAAGGCCAGCCGCCGCCGGCAAGGTTCGGGCGGCTCTCACGCCAGTCGCCCGGGGCATCGAGAAGCTGGCGCTCGCGCATCCAGGAGAGTCCGCGTCTCACCGCATCTTTCGTACCCTCGCGGTCGACCGCCAGCAACACGAGGCACACAAGCCCCGTATCCCATATGGGCGAGACGCACGGCTGACAATAGGCCTCGTCGCCCTCCACGAGCAGAAGCTTTTGGATCGCGATCAAGGCTTCACGTCGGTAGGGGTGATCGGGCGCATAGCCGCGCGCGGCCAGAAACTCGTAAGCGTTCACCATCGCCGGAAAGATCGCGCCCAAACCCCCGGTCCCGTTTCGCCGTTCGACGATCCAGGCCTCGGCCCGCGCCAAGGCCCGCGCCCGCAGGCGCCGGGGGATGGTGCTCTCGAGACGGAATCCGATGCGCTCGAGCTTGCACAAGGCGAAGTTCATGAACGAGCGGACCGGGAAGTAGTCACGCTCTTCATCGGGCGGCCGCACGAAGAGCTCGGCTATGCCAATGCCGCGCGGATTGCGCGCGCGCACCTTCAGGCTGCAGAGCCCAAGCAGCGGCACCATCACCGCCCGTGACCAATACGAAACCTTGGCGAGAGTGATGGGGAACCACCGTGGGACCAACAGCAGCTCCACGGGCATGAAGGGGATGGCGCGCCACGGGACCTGGCCGAACTGCGCGAGCGCGATGCGTGTAAAGACATTGCAACGCGCGGCCCCGCCGTGCTCCAAGATGAGCGCGCGGGCGCGGGCCATGTGCGAGGCATTGACGTCGTCACCGGCAAGCTTCAGCGCATAGTACGCCTTGACCGAGGCACTCATATCGAAGTGCCCATCGTAGTACAAGGGCCACCCGCCCTCCTCCATCTGCCGACGACGGATGTAGCGCGCGAGCTTAGCCTCGAGATCGGCATCGATCTCGTCCATGAAATGCATCATGAGGATATACTCGGACGGAATCGTGCAATCGGCCTCGAGCGGCCAGCACCAATGGCCTTCCGGGGCCTGCTCGGCGAGCAGGCGATCGCGCGCCTGCGCCAAAGCCGCATCGAGAAAAGCGACTTCCGCGTCTTGCGCCAAAGACTCGCGACTCTCCCGGTTCTTGGCCGGAATACCCTGACTCTTCATGCCATCCGCCGCCTCGAGCACTGATGCCGTCCGGTCAGGCACCACGCGATACGCGCGGCGCGCCTCCCGAAAGCGTGAACAAAATCCGCAAAAGCGCATTGTGACCAGCCGACACGCGGCTCACTGCCACCGTCGCCTTGACGCTACGCCGTGTGATCTTCACATCCTGTCCGCTACGGAAATCCCGTCTCTTGTCGATCTTGCGCAAGGTCAGAACCGCCATCCCAAGGGCCCAGAGACAAAAGTTCCTGAGCCCCGCCTCCGCGCGCGGGAGCAACAACACATAATCCAAGGCTCGACAGGCATGGGTACGCGCCACGTCGATGAGTTCGCCCAATCCTTCGTGAAACCGCGGATCATCCGGACCCTGCTCCAGACCCGCGAGATCGAAACCATGGCGGGCGAATACGTCCCGCGGTAGCCAGCAGGCCCCCCGCCGCCGATCCTCCCAGATATCCTTCAGGATGTTGGTCATCTGAAGAGTCTGCCCAAACGAAACCGCGAGCGCCATAAGCCGATCCTCGTGGCGCCTTATCTGCGGCGAGTACTCGCAAAAGAGTCTTGTGAGCAGTTCCCCCACTACACCTGCCACGCAATAACAGTAGCGGTCCATATCGGCCAGTGTGGGCAGGCCCGCCGGGTCTTTGCGTTCCTGAAACTCGGCCATGCCGTCCGCCATGATAGCCACGCAGGTCTCGAGCGCCTGGCGCTGGGTCGTCGTGAAACCGTCCCCGATGGCGATCACGCGCGCGGTCTCGCGCACCAAAAGCCGCTCGGCCTTGGGCACCGTAGAGGCTAGAACGAGGTCGAGACTGTGCGCGAACTGGACGGCATCGGCCCGTCGCGCCACAACCTCGGCGAAGAAGGTGCAGAAGTGGCGCTTTTGCACACTGCTCAAGCCTGGGTCATCTTCGATGGTATCGACGATACGGCAGAGCAAATAGCCGTTTCCAACGACCTCCCGCAACGCCGCGGGAAGCTCGGGGATCGTCAAGGCGAAGGTGCGTGATACGTCCTGCAACATGGCAGCCTGGAACCGCTCATCATCACGGCCGTCCCTGTTCACCATTGAGTCTTGTACCGATACGGACATGTACCTCTTCCTGATGCGCCATCGGTGGTGCGGTTCCCTGAGCCGTGGCGCACACACTCTGCCATGGAGGCCGGCACCTTACCATAAAGTCCCTTCTTCTTGAACTTGCTCGCCCTACTAACCGCCCGTCGGGGCTGCTTGCGCAGACGAAAGGCGCCGCCAACGCCACTCTCGCCACTGCCATGAAATGAGCACGGGTAGCCCGATGGCGAGTTGCCGCAGCCTGCGCCCAAGCGCGATCCCGAAGGCCGCGTCCGGCGGCACCCCAAGCAACAGGGCAAGGCCGACAAATCCGCCTTCCTGGATACCGAGCGCGCCCGGTACGATGAACGATACGCTATGGATGGCCTGGATCAAGGCCTCAAAGATAAGGACCTGCGCGACCGTGAGCGGAACATGCATCAAGGCCGCCAACACCGCAACCTCGGCCGCGCCTCCCAGGAAGCCGGTCAGCTGCCAAAACGCGCAGCGCAACAGCAGCGCGGGGCGTCGATAGAGGTCCGACACGCGACGATCGAGCCCCGGAAGCAGCGGAAGATCTTCGCGACCCATCATCCGCAGAATGCGCCCGAGGGTGCGATCAACGAAAGTGCCGAGTCCGACACGCACTTGGACTACGACGAAGGCCACCACCACGATCAGGGCCCCGACGACACCGACCCCTAGTCCGGGCAGGGCCCGGCCCGCGCCCATTACGGGGAGCATAAGCGCGATACCGCCGAGGGTCGTCACGACCTGCAGGACCAGTGTGACACTGGTCTCCACGATCACGCTTGCCGAGGCGCTGGCGCCGCTCACGCCCTTTAGACGCAGGAGTCGAATAGCCACGAATTCGCCGCCCACGCGCGCCACGGGCAGAAAGGTATTCACGGCATCGCGCACCATGCCAAGCCAGATGAGTAGCAGCCAGGAGACGCCCCGCCGGGGCCCAAGCAAGACTTTCCACCCGCGCACTTCGCAGGCCACAACCAGAAAACGCAGGGGAACGAGCCATAACAGCCCGACACCCGCGCGCATCAAGAGCCCCGCCACAGGCCGCCATCCAAGGCGCTCGAGTAGCCATGCGGTGAGCCCGAGCCCTACGGCCGCCGAGGCGCCCATGAGGATGGCGCTCCACGGCCGCGCGCCTGCCGTGGGCGTCCCGCAGGGGGGTGCTCCGTGACCGCGGCGGTCCGTAGGCCCTCTATCCATTCGCCGCCTGCCGCAGGCTCAGGATCGCCGGCAATACCAGAAGAATCGTGATGAGCGCAGCCCCCATCGCTATGAACAGAGTCTCTCCCAACACCGCCATGCCTGGGTTCGAGGAGACGGCGAGACTTCCGAACGAACACATAGTCGTCAGGGCACTGAACACTACCGCCTCCGAGGTACTGGTGTCGAGTAAGAGCGCCGTGCCCACGCCGCATCGCCAACGCACGACGAGATAGATGCTAAACGCGACACTCAAACCGATAAGCAAGGGAAGCACGATAATGTTGGCGAGATTGAATGATATCCCGACTACCCACATCACGGCCACAGCGGTCATGGCCGCCAGAATCAGGGGAGCAAGGATGGTGAGCGCGTCCGCCACACTTCTTAGCGTAAGCAGCAAGACTGCCGTGATCAGCACGAACGAGAGCGCTGTCGCCTCCTGGAAGGCATCGACCACGGCGTGGCCCCCTTGCACGAGCAGCACGGGTGGCCCCACGGCGTCCGGCGCGATCCGTTCGACCGCGAGCGCGAAACGACGGATGTTGCTATTGCGATTCAGGTCGAGCGAGGAAAAGACCTCGACACGAGCCTGCCCGTCGGCACTCACGAATTGCCGTCGCAGCGACTTGGGCAAGGTCGCGAGCGTCAGCCGCCGCGCGTTCAGGGCCGCCTGCAGTTGCGCGAGTTGCCAAGGCAAGGTCGCGATCACGCGCTGCTGCAGCATCGAAAGCGCGGCGCGGTCATGGCCGAACTTCGCGAGATAGGGACCGAGGGCTGCCTCCAAATGCCGCGCGGCCGACACTGTCGTCCCGGTGCCGTCGGCCGCGATAAAGGTCCTCAGACTCTTCGATAAACTCTCGAGCGCCGCACGTACATCGGAGGCGCTCGGAGGGTTCGTGGTGCGCGGATCGATCGAAAAGGGTGGCACCAGGAGGGCCATCTGCGAGATAACGGCAAGTTTCGCACCCTGGTGCGCCGGCACGAAACTGTCGGCGGTCAGGACTCGACCCACGGTCGGCTGTCCCGCGAGACGCGCGGCCATGCCGCGGGCGGCTGCCAGATTCGGCTCTAGGATGTCGATGGGATACGGCGAGATACGACTATCCTTGAGCAGCGACTCGAATGTCGCTACCGCCTCGCTATGCGGGTTCTGCAGGTGCATGGGGTCGAAATCGAAACGGCTCGCAAGGATCATGGGGATGAGGCCCAGAGCGACCACGAGCGCGCCCACCACGATGCGACCGGGATGGCGCGCCACCGGGATACGCGCCAAGAGCGCCCGCAGGCGCCCCCGCGGCCGGCCGCGCGGATGGCCCTTGATCAGGATCGTGAGCAAGGCCGGGGTCACGGTCAGATTGGCGAAGAGCGCCAAGAACATCCCCGTACCGGAAATGATGCCGAGATCGACGATACCGGCGTAACTCGTCGGCACGAAGGAAAAGAAGCTGATGGCGGCCGCCACTGCCGCGAGACTCAGAGCGCTGCCCGCGCCCCGCGCGGTTGCGCGGATGGCCTCGGCATTGTCGCCGTGCGCGCCCTCCTCCTGATAGCGGATGCAAAACTGGATCCCGAAATCGACGCCCAAGCCCACGAACAACACCGCGAACGCAACCGAGATGAGGTTCAAGGGGCCGGTCGCAAGCAAGGCGAAGGCTGCGGTCCACGTCAAACCCATAAACAACGTGACCAGAATGATCGCGACATAGCCCGGCTTGTGCAGACCGAGCACCAACATGATGAGCACCAGAGCGAGCGAGAGACCCGTGGCGAGACCCGCGCTTTGTGACACGGTCTTCACCTGCTCGTTGTCGAGCGCGGCGGACCCCGTCACGCGTACCGTTACCCCGTGCGCCGCATCAAGCCCAAGCGCTTGCGCACCGGCCCGCACGCTGCGCAGGGCGGTCCGTATAGGCGCCCCTCCCCTATAGTTATAGCGGGGCTTGACCACGACGAAGCTGTCACCGGCGGCCCCCCCGCCGGGGGCCGCCATCCCCATGAGGCTCCCCCACGGCATCTGCGCGTAGCGTCCCTGCATCTGGCCCTGCAAAGTGGTCCGAAATCCCTTCAGCACCGTGGCAAGCCCCGGAAGCGAGGCGCCCGGAACCTTGGCGCGCGCCAAAGCCGCCTCGAGCAGTCCCGTAAAGCGCGGCAAGGTCGGGTGGGCGGCTAGCGTCGCCATGAAAGGTTGCGCCTGAGACAGCCGGTCGGAGAGCCGCCAGAGGGCCTTCCGCGGCAGATAGAGCAGACCCTCGCGCGCAAAGAAACGTCCGCCGTCCGGCTGGTTCACGAAGGTAATGCCCCGCCCATGGCCGCGCAACCAATGCGTGAGACGCGCCGCATCCTCCCGAGCGAGTGAAGGCGAGTCGCTGTGCAGAACGACAAGCAAGGTCTTGTTCAATCCTGGAAAGGCACGGTCGAAGCGCTCCTGGGCGCGCTCGAAGGGCAGATCCTGCGAAAGCATCTTGCCCATATTGGTGCTTATGGCAAAATGCGTGACGGTATAGGCGAGCGATAGCGCGCTCAACAAGGTGGCGGCGAGCAACACAGGCCAGGCATGGCGGCGGGAAAAATCGGCAAGCCCGATCAATATCCCATAGTACAGGCGGTCGAGCCGATCGACACTCCCTGACTGGCGCTTGTCACGCATGAACGCCCCTCTACTCCTTAACCGAGATCACCGAAACCCACACGCACGACATCGCCCTCCTGGAGGGCGGCGGCGACCTTGGGGCTCACCAAGGCCTCAAACTCGGCCCTCTTCCTATAGCCCAAGGTCAGCGCCTGCGCATCATCGTCTATCGCCGGATGACAATAGAGTTCAGTCACGCCGGATGGGAGCCTCTTTAGGAGCGCAAGCACCGAGGACTCATCCAGCGCCCCCGACTGCAGAAGCCCCAGCACCGCATCGTTATGCGCGACCCCGGCCCGCTCGAGCCTCTGGCGCATGAGCCAGGTCCAGAGACCCATCACGCTCACCGCCCGCCAATACCGCCGCCAAGCCCGCGGCGACACCGCAACCAGGGACGGCTCATAGGGCAGGCGCACGGCGCGCATCCCATAGCGGCGGCCAATGCGCAGGATCAAGCCGAGGACGGTCGGATGGAGATGCATGTGCTTATGGGCATTGACGTGATCCAAAGGAAGGCCAGTGCGCGCAAAGGCCGCGAACTGCGCCTCGATCTCGTCTTCCAGTTGCCGTCGCGCCCGAGGCCTGAAAAAGAACCGGAACCCGGCACGCACCAACCTGCCGTCGAGCCGCCCATGCGCGTCGCACAAGGCCGGGATACGCGCCGGCGCCAACACCGGCCGACCGTCAGCCACCACGACATGCAGCCCCACGCGCAGCGCCGGCAGCCTGCGCGCACGCGCCACCGCGTCCGCGGCCGCCTCTTCGCCCACCATCAGACTCGCACAGGTCAATACACCATCACGCGAGGCGCGCTCAACCGCCTCGTTCACGGCCCACGAGAGTCCAAAATCGTCCGCCGTAACGATCAGTCGGCGTGGCGCCTGCGACACCTAGCGCTGCCTGAAGAATCGAAGGAACTCAACCCCTTCGCGCAAACGCCGCCCCATCATCTGCGGGCTCTTGACCATCTCGCCCAACATCTCCGCGACCTTCCCGGAGCGGAAATAAAACTGCTTGTAAAACGACTCTACGGAATCGTAGATCTCGGTATGGTTCAGGTGCGGGTAGCTCAAGGCGCTCATCTGCACACCACGATCATTGACGAGATGCTGACTGTTTTCCTCCTGCAGCCAGCCGTTTTCCAAGGCCTGCTTATACAAAAAGGTCCCGGGGTAAGGCGCGGCCAGCGATACCTGGATCGTGTGGGGGTTGATCTCCTTGGCAAACCGTATGGTCTCCTCGATGGTCTCGCGCGTCTCGCCCGGCAGTCCGAGGATGAATGTCCCGTGGACCGTGATCCCAAGCTTGTGGCAGTCGCGGGAGAACTGCCGCGCGATATCGAGACGCACGCCCTTTTTGACGTTGTTCAGGATCTTCTGGTTGCCGGATTCATAACCCACGAGCAGTAAACGCAGGCCGTTGTCGCGCATGACCTTGAGCGTCTCGTAGCGGACATTGGCCTTGGCGTTGCACGACCAGGTCACGCCGAGCCGTCCCAGTCGGCGCGCAATCTCCTCGGCGCGCGGGGCGTTATCCGTGAAGGTGTCATCGTCGAAGAACACCTCGGCCACCTGGGGGAAGTAGCGCTGGATCAGCTTCACCTCCTCCACGACATGCTCGGCGCTGCGCACCAGATAGCGATGACCGCCGACGGTCTGCGGCCAGAGACAAAAGGTGCAGTGCGACTTACACCCGCGCCCGGTATAGAAGGAGACGTAGGGGTGCTTCAGATACCCTATGAAATAATCCTCGACACGCAGATCGCGCTTATACACCTCGGTGACGAAGGGCAGCTGATCCATGTCCTCGATGGGCGCACGATGGGGCGTGTGCACCACCCGGCCCTGCTCGTCACGAAAGGTCAGCCCGTCGATCTCCCCGTAGGGACGACCCTCGGCGACCTCCTTGATCGTGAAGTCGAAGTCCTCGCGCGCCACGAAGTCGATGGCCGGCGACGCAGTGAGCGACTCGTCGGGGGCCACCGCCACCTTGGCGCCAACAAGGCCGATCTTGAGATCGGGGTAGGCCCGCTTCAAGGCCTCGGCGACCTTGACGTCATAGGCAAACGAGGGCGAACTCGTGTGCAGGATCGCAAGTTCGTAGCCCTGCGCCATCGGCAAAACGGTGTCGAGATCGAATCCCGCCGCCGGGGCGTCAATGAGCTTGCTGCCGGGCACCAGGGCGGCCGGTTGCGCAAGCCATGTCGGGTACCAGAAGGAGCGCACCTCGCGTTTGGCCTGATAGCGCGATCCGGCGCCGCCATCAAAACCCTCATAGGACGGGGGATGCAGAAAAAGCGTCTTCATCATAAAACTTACTCCCGATTAGCCTTGATAGTCCCATCGTCGCCTACGGCGAGGACCGCTGCGCGCCACCGCACAGTGCGGCCACTCAGTCCGGCCACCCAGAGACCCCAGAGCAAGGCGTCTGCCAGAGGAACGAGCCCGAAGTGCCGGCGCACGCCTTGGTGCCGGCAAGCCTCAAAATGTAACACGAGCCGCAAGACCATCGCCAGAATCGCGAAGCCCCATAGAGAATCCTGCTCGGCGATCAAGGCTGCGCCAAGGGTGATCGGCACGCCGAAGGTGATACCGGAGAAGACGTAGCCCCAGGGGTTGATGAGACGGATGGTGCGCAACCATCGCAGCTGGTGGGCCGCAAGATCAACGAACCGCGGCTCATCGACCACCGTCTCGACCCGGTAGGGCGACAGCACGGTGCGCAGACCAAGGGCCCGGGCGCGCGCGCCGAGTTGATAGTCGTCCGCCAATTGCGAGGCCAAGGCATCGAATCCCCCCACCGCGGCCAAGGTGGAGCGCCGCAAGGCAATGGTCGCCCCGAACGCGAAATCCGTAGACCCGAGCATCTTGGCCACAAGCACCTGGGGCACGAACCAGTCCTGTATGAAAAGCGCCCCGAGCCGGTCCCACAGCCGCCCAAGCGGCGCCCCCCGATAAAGGCAGGTCACGATCCCGACCTCGGGGTCCTGCACGGGGCCAGCCAGACACCGTAGATAGTCCTCGCCCACGAGGATGTCGGCGTCGGCCAACACCAAGATATCGTGGCGGACACGGCTCATGAGATTTGCGAGATTGCTGACCTTGGCGTTGCCGCCATGGCGCGTGGGATCGATGACGAGCGTGAGGGCGCGATCCGGGAACTCCGCCTGCAGCCTACGCACGACCTCGATGGCTGGATCCGCGGGGTCCTGCACACCAAACACAACCTCATAGACTGGATAGTCTTGCTGGCAGAACGACCGCAAACACTCATAGAGACGCGGCCCGTCGCGAAACAGGGGCTTCAGGATTGAGATCGGCGGCAGACTCGCCACGGGGGGATCGCGCCGTGGCCAGGATCGCCACGCAAGGATCTGGACCGCGAGCATGACGACGCCTACGACCGCCACGACGTGGACCGCGACCAAGAACCACGCATCCATCAGCGCAGACCCGCACCGCGTGCGTCCGGGCCCAAGAACCAGGCGACGGCATCCGCCAGCGCCTCCTGCGCGGGACGCGGCGCATAGCCAAGCTCGCGCCGGGCCTTGGCCGAATCGAAGAACATGAGCTTCGAGGCCATGCGCAGCTCGTCCAGGGTCACAAGCGGTGTGGCCGATCGGCGCACGCGTGCGTAGGCCTCGGACGCCAAGGCCACCGGCCAGAGCAGGTGACGCGACAGGCGTAACGAGGGCGGCTTGCGGCCGGCCTCGCGCGCGATGATCGTCAAGATCCTCTCCAGTGTCAGGTTTTCCCCACCCAGAATATAACGTTCGCCCACCCGCCCCTGCGCATGGGCGAGCAGATGCCCGTGCGCCACATCATCGACATGGACGATGTTCAGGCCGGTGTCGACATACGCCGGTATGCGCCCGCGCGCGGCGTCACGCACCAATCGTCCGGTCGGAGTCGGTTTGATGTCACGCGGCCCCACGGGCGTGGAGGGATTGACGATCACAGCCGGAAGGCCCAGTCGGATCAAGCGCCGAACCTCCTCCTCGGCACGGAACTTCGATCGCTTATAGGGCCCGATCATGTCGGCCCACGCGACGGGTGTCTCCTCGTCGGCCACGCCTCCCGGGATCAGACCCAAAGTGGCGACACTGCTCGTATAGACGACGCGCCGTACGCCCGCCGTCAAGGCTTCCTCCATGAGCGCGCGCGTCCCTTCAACATTGGCGCGGAACAGGGCCTCGTGATCGGGTGCCCACAGCCTGTAGTCGGCCGCCACATGAAACAAGGCGTCGCAGTCGCTCATGATCCCCCGCAGGGACGCCGGGTCCAGCAAATCCCCCTCGATACGCTCGACCGGCAGGCCGGCGATATTGCCAAGCGCGCTCGTCTTGCGCACGAGCACGCGTACGCCATGTCCGTGCGCCAGCAAGATACGGGCCACCGCCGAACCCACGAACCCGGAGGCCCCCGTCACCAAGGCCTTCATCGCCCCTCCAAGGGCCTAGCCCGCGGCCGCCGGCGGCCTGATGGCCACCGCGGCCCGTCCTGGCACCGTGACCACCGGCCGGGCCGCGGGCGCGGGATCCGCAAGCGGCGGGGGGTCGGACACCGGCGCGGGGCTCGGTGGCAACATCATCTGCTCGATCGCCTTCAAGGGGAGATGGCCGCCATCCTGGAGATAACTCCTATGCTGGAGATAGGCATCGCGCGCGAAGACATACGGATCGACCGCGTTCTCGCGCATATAACGCAGGGAACCGCTGGCGTTTGCGCGCGCATTGATGACATCGAACACCGTGAGGGGCACCGTCAAGGCCGAGTTGCCCACATAGTAGAGCACATTCGTGAATATCCCCATGAGGAGGCTCGGGGTGTTACGCAGGGTATCGGGGCCAACGAAGGGTAACACCAGATAGGGGCCGCGCCCCACGCCCCAGCGCCCAAGCGTCAGGCCCGCATCCTCCACATGAGCCTTCAGCCCCAGCGGGGTCGCGACATCGAAAAGACCCAAAAGACCCAGGGTGCTATTCACGACCAGGCGACCGATATCGCCAGCGCCTTGACCGATCCGCCCCTGCAGAAAATCGTTCACGATAACGTCCGGGTACGCGACATTGCGAAAAAAGTTGGTGAGCGAGGCCCGCAAGGGTTTGGGGGTCACGGTCGTGTACATGCGCGCCACGGGGCTCATGAGCAGGCGGTCGGTGTCGCTATTGAAGGCATAGAACCGCCGGTTCACGGGCTGCCAAGGATCGGGGCCGCTTGTGGTCGCGCACCCCACCACAAACAAGAGACAGCCAAGACCGAGGGTCCGCCCGATGATCCGCCTCGTTCGTTGACAGGCCTCACCCACCATGAGACCGCGCAGCTGTGACCGCCTCCACGCCTACCTCTTCGGCGCGCCGTGGCTCAGCTCTGTGACCTTGGCGCGTAAAATCGACAGTAAAACCGGAAATCCTTTCTTGCGGATGATGGCCGTATACTGAGCACGCTTCAACGCGAGATCACTCACGCCGTTGGCCACGATATTGACAATCCGCCATCGTCCGGCGCTTGGGGCCACGAGGTAGTCGATGGTCGCCTCCTTGTGTCCGTCGGTACTAAGCTCGGTCTCGACCAAGACGTCGCCCTGCGCCACCGCCTGCGAGGCGGTCCGGTGAAAGGCCTGCCCCGAATCGCGTCGAAACTGCGCCGCGTAGGTCGCCACGGTCAGCCGCGCGAATGCGGCCACGAAGGCCCGGCGCTCGGCCAGCGAGAGCTTGTCCCAGTAGGGACCCAGGGTCACCTCCGCGATATAGGGAAGATCGTGGCTCGCGCGCACGGCCGGCATGAGCCTCCGGTAGCGCCCCTCGAACCCGAGCGACTGACCTGCCTTCATAACGGCGAGCAGGGTATCCTGGAATTGCCGCACCACCGCCACCGCGGGCCCCGTGTGCGCCGCCCACGCGGGCGCGCCGACCATCACAACCCACAGCAACGCTATCGCCCACGAGACTGTTTGTCGCTGTCTTGTCTGTTGTCGTCCCATCGCCTCTCCTTTTGCCATTGCGACACATCCCGCCCGGCCGCTCAAGCCGGCCCGCGACGATAATCGCGACCTTTCCATCGGGACCGGAGCCCGCGAGCATACCACAGCGCCGATGTGAGGGTCATAAGCAGAAAGGCGAACCCGGCGACCGGCAAGGCGGGGATCGCCAGCGACGACTGGCCATAGAAACGCGCGGTCGGCGCATAGCTTACGCCCATGAATAGGAACGCCGCGGCACCCAAGATTTGGGCGGTCCCGTCGCCCGCGATCATGGCCAGAATCGGCGCCACGAATACCACCAGCAGGACCGCCACACACACGGCAAGCAAGGCGTAGGAGTAGCGCAATTGGGTAAAGGCGGTCCGCGCCACCATGCGCCAGAATCCGGCCAAGCCTGTGGCGCGTAACATGACCGCCGAGCGGGTGAGTCCGAGCCATGTCCCGCGCGCGCCGCGCGCCTTGATCAAGGCCGCCAAGGTGCAGTCGTCTATCACCGCATCCCGCAAGGCCCCGAAGCCCCCGATCGCGGCCAGGGCCTCGGTGGCGACGAGCAGGCAGCCGCCCGCAGCGGCGGCGGTCGAAGCCTCAGGCTTGTTGGCCAAACGGAAAGGGTAGAGAAGCTTGAAGAAGTAGATGAAGACCGGCATCCACCAGCGATCCCAGAAGCCGCTCATCGCCGGCGCCGCCATGAGCGAGACGAGGGCCAAACGCTCGCGCCGCGCCTTGTCCACGAGCGTCGCCACGAGCCCGGCCGCCAAGGCGATGTCGGCATCCAGGAGCAACACATAAGGGCTCGTCACGGCCTGACGCCCTTGTTCCAGGGCCCAGAGTTTGCCGGTCCAGCCGGCCGGCAGCGGAGGCGCTTGAATCACCCTCAGCGACACAAGCCCGGCGCGCGTGGCGATCCCGGCGGTCTCATCGCTTGAGCCGTCGTCGATCACGATGACGGCCATGGGCGACCCTTGACGCGCGAGCGCGGCGAGCGAGTGCCCGATGACGGCCGCTTCGTTGCGCGCCGGCATCAGCACCGTAACGTCCCCCGGGTCCAAGCGCGCGATCGCCGTCGGATCGGCTTCGAGCCGCTCCGCGGTGCGCCACGGACGCCAGGGCACGAGCAGCAAGGCAAGCCACGCGGACGCCGAGACCGCCGCCAGGTCCGCCCACGCCATGGCGTATGGCAGCCGCCTAGCCCGCGCTCTTCGGCGAGGCCCTGCGTACCGTCACGGCCACACCTTGGTCCTCATGAGTAGGCTCCGGATCGGGAGCCATGGGACCCGTCACGCGCGGGCCACGCAGGAAGACCTTCAAGGCCTTCAGCGGGTGGGCAAAGGTATCATTGACCGCCGTCCCCTCGTAACCGCAATGGACCATACAATTGTCACACTTGGGGTGACGTCCGGTTCCATAGCGCTCCCATGGCGTCGTCTCAATCAATTCGGCAAAACTGGCGGCGTAGCCCTCGTCGCTTAACAGATAGCATGGCTTCTGCCAACCGAACACATTACGCGTCGGGTTGCTCCAAGGGGTGCACTGATACGTCTGATTGCCGGCCAGGAAGTCCAGAAACAGGCTCGACTGATTGAACCGCCACCGGGCGCCCCGCTCGCGCCCCGCCCCGAACACCTTGCGAAACAGGGTTTTGCTCTGGGCGCGCCGCAGGAACACGTCCTGGCGCGGGGCACGCTCATAGCTGTATCCGGGTGATACGGTCACACCTTCCACACCCAGATCGTTGACGAAATCAAAGAAATCGGCGACCTCGGCGGGGTCCTCGTCTTGAAACAGGGTGCAGTTCACGGTGACGCGGAAGCCCCGATCGCGCGCGATCTTGATCGCCTCGACGGCCTTGTCGAACACCCCCTCGCGGCACACCGATCGGTCATGACGCTCACGCAGACCATCGAGATGTATGGAGAACGTGAGATAGGGTGATGGCGTGTAGTCGTCGATCTTGCGTGGCAGCAAAAGCGCGTTCGTGCAGAGATAGACAAACTTCTTGCGCGCCACGATACCGGCGACGATCGCCGGCATGTCCTTATGGATCAGGGGCTCGCCCCCAGGGATCGAGACAATGGGCGCGCCGCACTCGTCCACCGCCTGCAGACATTCGTCGACGCTCAGCCGTTTGTCCAGTATGTCATCCGGATATTCGATCTTGCCGCAACCAGCGCACTCCAGATTGCAGCGGAACAAGGGCTCGAGCATCAACACCAGCGGGTAGCGGTCATTGCCCCGCAACTTCTGCCCGAGGATATAGCGTCCGACCCGCCACTGTTGTCGTATGGGCACTTGCATAGCAATCTCCTACTCCTTGGGCTCCCCTTTTAGAGGGAGCTCCCCACCTTTTTCAGTAAAGCGACCGGCAGACGAAACGTAGTGGTCTCGGGCTCGGCGGCCATCTCCGTGACGTGCACAACCCCGAAATCCTCGAGCTTCTTCAGGACACCCCGAACCAGGATCTCGGGGGTCGAGGCGCCGGCCGTGATACCGACCCGCACCGACCCCTGAAACCATGCCGCATCGAGCTCGGTCGCGTCCTGCACGAGGTAGGCGCGCGTGCCGGGCTGCTCACCCACTTCACGCAAGCGATTCGAGTTCGAGCTGTTGCGCGCGCCGACTACGAGCAGCACATCGACCCGCCCTGCCAGTTTGCGCACCGCGTTCTGTCGATTCTGCGTGGCATAACAGATCCCACTCAGGTCCGGTCCTTGGATGGCCGGAAATCGGGCCCGCAAGGCGACGATGACGTCCTTGGTATCGTCCACGCTCAGTGTCGTCTGAGTGACATAGGCGAGTCGGGTCTCGTCGGCCACCGCAAGACGCGCCACATCCTCGACATCCGAGACGACATAGACGGGTCCCGGGATACGTCCGCGCGTGCCCTCCACCTCCGGATGTCCGGGGTGACCGATAATGATTACGGCATAATTCTGCAGACTGTAGCGCTGCGCCTGGTAATGCACCTTGGTGACCAAAGGACAGGTGGCATCGAGCACGCCCAGGCGCCGCTCGGCGGCTTCGTCGACCAGGGCCGTGGCCACCCCATGAGCACTGAAGATGGTGGGCGCCCCCTCGGGGACCTCTGCCAGGCGCTCGACGAATACCGCGCCGCGTGACTTGAGATCCTCGACGACATGCTGGTTATGGACGATCTCATGCAGCACAAACACAGGCGGCCCGTAGACCTCCAAGGCCCGTTCCACGATCTCGATCGCGCGTACGACACCGGCGCAGAAACCACGCGGCTGGGCAAGCACGACATCCATTTCGGGTCTCGATTCCATATCCCGCAGTTTTCTCCCGATTGCATCTGAGGCTCACTGGCCGCGTGGGCCATCGTGATCCAATACCTTAGCATGCTACCGAATAGCGAAGCCAGGGCCCCAGTGCCTTAAGTCGCGCCCGCTGAACATCGGGCTCACATGATCCAGCTCTTCAGAAGCATAAGCGCCGCCGCGGCCATGACGAGGGTTGCCAACCAACCGACGACCAACGGCGTGGCCGACACGACGAAACGCCCCATTACGCTTCGACGCCGGGCCAGGATCATCATGAATACGAGCAGCGGCACGGCGACAACACCGTTCAAGGCGGCGCTCAGGTAAAGGGCGCGCATGGAGTTCATGGGCAAGAGCGCGACACCAAGACCTGCCACACACACCGCGACCAGGACGAGATAAAAACGCGGGGCCGCGTGCACGCGCGCCTCCAGACCCCGCGGCCAGCGGAACACGCCGGCCAGCGCATAGGCGCAAGCCCCCGCCATCGCCGGAATCGCCAGAAGGCCCGTGCCCACGAGACCCATCGCGAATAGCGCTGAGGTCCAGGGCCCCGCCAGGGGTGCCAGGGCGCTGGCCGCCGCGCTCGCCGTATCGACGCGCGTGATGCCATGCGCCCCGAGGGTCGCCGCCGCGGTCACGACAATAAAAAAGGCCACCAATTGCGAGAGCGCCATACCGATGTAGGTGTCGAAACGGATCCGACGCAATTCCCGGGGGGCCTGCGCGGGCCTCACGACAAGAGGCTGTTTGGTGGGATCGCGCGCGGCGATCTCAGCCTCTTGGCCCGCCTGCCAAAACAAGAGATAGGGGCTGATGGTGGTCCCGGCAATGGCCACCAGGGCAGTGGCGTAGTGGTGCCCCGGCATGACCGTAGGCACGAGACTCACGAGCGCCTGATGCCAGTCGGCACGCACCGAGAAGGCCGTAACGACATAGGCAAGCAAGGACAGCGACAACACCTCAAGGGCGCGTGCATAGCGCTCATAACGGATCCAGACCTCGAGACCCACAATGATGACCAGGAAGCCTAGGGCATAGGCCAGACGCGGACCGCCCCACAAGAGGCGCGCGGCCCCGCCCATGGCCATAAGATCCGCACCGATGTTGATGACGTTCGCGATGAGCAAGGCCGCCACCAGCGAGTAACAGATCCACGGCGGATAGTGTTCACGTAGATTCTCGGCCAGCCCTTTGCCGGTCGCCCGCGCCATCTGGGCACTCACTTGCTGGACTGCGACCACCAAGGGATAGAATACCCAGAGCGTCCAGACCATCTGATAACCAAAACGGGCGCCGACCTGAGAGTAGGTGGCAATATTGCTCGGATCGTCGTCCGCCACCCCCGTCAAGAGGCCGGGCCCCAGGTCGCGCAGACCGATGCCTTGCTTGGCCCCGCCGCGTACCGCTCGCTTGTCCGTCATCACCATAGGGTAAAGACCGGCGTTTAGGCCCGCCAGCGGCCATAGGGCAGGATCGCCGGTCGGATCGTTTGCCACGCTTGCGCCCCCGAAACCGCCGTCTTCATTGTATCATCACGCCCGTCGGCTACATTTGCGCGAGGGGGCACGCCCGTATCCGACCGATACCGACCATAAGGGGCCCGCAACCCCAAAACCCCGGCCATCCGGGCCCATAAGCGATCACGGAAAAGAGGCTGAGTCATGGCGAGATGTATGAGGTGCGCAGTCGCGTGCCTATTCGGGGTGATGGGGGCGCTGGCCCCGTTAGCGGCGATTGCGGGCCCTCTCCCCTATCCGATCCAACGCGCCGAGAGCGGCTTCTCGGTCGGCACAGGCTACCTCAACCAAGACTATACCGAGACTGCGGGCGGCACGATCCTGGACCAGGAGACCGGGGCCGTACCCGTCCTATCTCTCGCCGCCTCCTCCTTGAGCAGCAACCCTCAGGGCGGGACCTATTGGCGCGTAGAGGGACGTTACGCGCGCGGCGACACAAACTACAACGGACACTACTTGAATGGCGCGCCCGCGCAGACAACCACCGCCAACACCATCGTGGACATCAACGGCCGCGTGGGCTTTGGCTACGGCTTGTATCAGCGCATGGCCCTCATCCCCTACTTCTCGATCGGCATACACCGCTGGCAGAGAAACGTGGGCAACGGCCAGGGTGCCGGGGGTATCGAGGACTATACGAACGCCAACTTGGGGGGCGGCCTGTTGTGGGAAATGGCGCTCGCCCCGCGCGTCGTGCTCGCGGTTCATGCCATGGGCGGCTTTACCTTCGGGGCCCAAATCACCGCCACCGACCCCGTCTTTATCGATTCCAGCACCAACACGGTCTACTACGCGCGCGAGACCAAGACGCTCGGCGACCGCGCCTATGAAAGCGGTGGGGTACGGGCAAGCTACCTCATCAATCGCGTATGGCGGACCTTCTTGGCCGTCGACGTCATCCACTTCGCCTACGGCGCCTCGGCAAGCACGCCGATCTTCGCCTCGAACGGCACGGGCCAAAACGGCTATTATGAACCGAACAGCCGCACGACACAGGTCCTGGTTCTGGCGGGCGCCGGCGCCCGTTTCTGATAACCGCCGTGCGCTTCCGTACGTCCGGCCGCTGAGATCTGCCCGCGCAATCCTTGACGAAACCAAATCCCGGTGCCACCAGGGTCCCTGCGGGCGCAAGCCCGAGGAACCGCCTTGCGCTCCCCCATGCGCACCGGTAGGCTCAAAGCCGCGCCGGACCACGATGCCCGCCTCCTGCGCGGGCACCAGTCGTCCGTGACCCCAAACCCGGAACAGATCTCTGAGGGAGCCGTATGCGAATAGCCCACACCATGATACGGGTCGTCGATCTCGAACGATCTCTGCGCTTTTATGAACAAGCCCTCGGAATGCGCGCCCTGCGGCGCATGGACTATCCGGAAGGGCGCTTCACCCTGGCCTTCGTGGGCTACGGCGAGGAACGGGACTCCGCGGTCCTCGAGCTCACCCATAACTGGGATATCAAGCATTACGATCAGGGCAGCGCCTTCGGCCATGTCGCCATCGAGGTCGATGACGCCGCGGGTGCCTGCGAGCGGGTCGCGGCCGCCGGTGGGCGCGTGACGCGACCCGCGGGTCCCATGAAACACGGAACCACGGTGATCGCCTTCGTCGAGGATCCCGACGGTTACAAGATCGAATTCGTCGAAAGACACGCGGCCCCATGACGGTGGAGGGCGGCCGCGAAACGCCCGACGCGCTGTATGGTTTCCGGGTGCGCACGCTGGCAGGCGCCGAACAGGACTTGAGCGCCTATCGGGGACAGGCCTTACTCATCGTCAATGTCGCAAGCCGCTGCGGCTTCACGCCCCAGTACGAAGGTCTGGAACACCTCTACCAGCGCTACCGGGACCAGGGCCTCGTGGTTCTGGGCTTTCCGTGCAACCAGTTTGGTGCCCAGGAGCCCGGCACGGCCGCCGACATCCAGGCCTTCTGTCGGGAGCGCTACGATGTCACGTTCCCGATGTTCGCCAAGATCGATGTCAAGGGGCCGGCCGCCGATCCCCTCTTCCGCTGGCTGACCGCGCGCGCGACCGGCCTTTTCGGCACACGCGCCATCAAATGGAATTTCACGAAATTCCTGGTCGACCGCAGCGGCCGTACGGTACGCCGCTATGCGCCACGCGTACGCCCCGAGGCCCTGGCGTATCCCGTGGAACGCGCGCTCGCCACGCCCTAGGAAGGGCGCGCGTGGCGCGCCTCAGCGGGCCGGCTGTCACACCTGCTGTTGCGCCAGGGTCGGGTAATCGGTGTAACCCTTGGCTCCCCCGCCATAAAAGGACTTCGGATCCGGGACATTCAGGGGCGCGCCTGTACGCAGACGTTCGGCCAGATCGGGATTTGCTAGGAACAGTCGTCCGAACGACACGAGATCGGCATCACCCGAGGCCACGACCTTCTGAGCCTTGGGCCCGTCATATTCGCCGTTGACCATGATAGTGCCCTTGTAGATCGCTCGAAAATAGCTGACCGGGATCACGGTCCCGCCATGACGCGTATCGGCCTCCAGGGCCTCCATGACATGAATATAGGCGAGCCCGTAGTGCTCAAGGGCCTTCACCATCGCGCCAAAGGTCGCACGAGGATCCGAATCGTGCATGTCGTTCATGGTCCCGCTGGGCGAGAGCCGGATTCCGACCCGTCCGGGCGGCCAGACCTCGAGCACGCTCTCCACGACCTCAAGCGGGAAACGCAAACGGTTCTCAATCGAACCTCCATAGGCATCCGTGCGACGGTTGGTTCCGTCGCGCAGAAATTGATCCAGGAGATAGCCATTGGCGCCATGAATCTCGACGCCGTCGAAGCCCGCCGCCAGCGCGTTCTGGGCCGCGAGACGATATTGATCGCGGAGGCGCGCGAGTTCGTCCAGGCGCAAGGCGCGAGGGCTTACAAAGTCCTGTGGTCCTTCATAAGTCGCCGCCTGACCGGCCGGCTTGATCGCGCTCGGGGCAACCGGCAGCTGACCCCCGGGCTGCATCGAGGGGTGCGAGATACGGCCTACATGCCATAATTGCAGAAACATCTTCCCGGCCTCGGCATGCACAGCGTCGGTCACGCGCCGCCAACCCGCAATCTGTTCGGCGCTGTAGATGCCGGGAGTGTCCGGATAGCCCAGCCCTTCGGGTGAGATCTGGGTGGCCTCGCTGATAATGAGGCCGGCGCTGGCACGCTGGCGGTAATACTCGGCGTTCAAGTCCTGCGGCACGAAGCCCGATCCCGCGCGATTGCGCGTGAGGGGCGCCATGACAAGGCGGTTGGACAGATGCAGCTCTCCTACGGTCAGCGGCGAGAACAAGGAGGGTGCCTGCCCCATATCGGTGGCGGAACCGCGGCCTTGAGTAGGTTTGGTCGAATCATGATTCATGGCATCTGCTCCTTACGAGACAAACGAATTAGATGGGGGCCCCGCTCAGGATATCCAAGCCGAGCGAAAGCCCGCACCGGCCCCGGCGGCTTAAGATCGACAAGGCCGCCCCAGAACTTGGCGCGGACGCCCCAAGCGACCCATGATGCAACCTGAGCGCCACGATCTACAAGACCTTTGGCAGAGGTCCTGAACGCCAGGCAGACCTTGAAGGTCCTCACAAGCCCGACGATTCCCCGGGTCGCGGTCTTACGCTTCGAGCCGCATACTGGCGCCGATCGCCATGAGCGCCTACGCTAAGGGCAGCCACTCGGAGGACACCGTGAAGACGGGAATCGCACTGGCAATCTTGGCGGCGATGGCCCTGGCCATCGAACTCTCGTCCATGACCTTTTATCTGATCGCCGTGGCGCTGGCTTTGGCCGCGGGAAGTGCCGTGGCGCTCGCGGGCGCGAGCCCTTCGTGGGCATTCGCCACGGTCGCCCTGGGCGCGGCCGCGGGGCTGCCGGCGGCCCATGTCGCGCGCAAACGCCTGTCGCGACCGACACGTGCATCCAAGGCGTTGAACGACCCGGATGCCGGACACCTCGTACGGGTGGAATCCGTTGCCCCCGAGGGTCTGCGCGTCAGCTACCGCAACAGCTCCTGGAGCGCACGCCTTGCCGAGGGTTATGGCGATGTGGCGGTCTCGCCCGGCGACCTTCTGACCATTGTCCACCGCGATGGCAATGATCTCCTGCTCGCGCCGCCTACGGCACGGGCCTCGATACGACAATAACAAGGCAACCTTAAGGGAGGAGCCATGGGAGCAGGCATTGTCATTCTGGTGATTCTGGCGTTCGTCGCGCTATTCATCGTGATCAAAGGGATACGGGTGGTCCCCCAGCAGCGCGCCTTCGTGCTCGAGCGACTGGGGCGTTTCCACGACATCTTACAGCCCGGACTCAATATCATTTTCCCTTTGATCGATCGGGTCGCGTATCGCTTCGATCTGCGCGAGACGCCGATCGATGTCCAAAAACAGGTCTGTATCACCAAAGACAACACCCAGATCGCGATCGACGGGGTCTTGTACCTCCAGATCACGGATCCCAAGGCCGCAGCCTACGGGACCACCAATCCGACCGCGGCCATGATCCAGCTCGCGCAGACGATCCTGCGCGCCGACGTCGGCAAACGCGCCTTAGACGAAGTCTTGTCGCAGCGCGCCGAGTTGAATACGACCGTCGTCCAGGAACTCGACCGCGCGGCGGTCACCTGGGGCCTCAAGGTCTTGCGCTACGAGATCCGCGACATCACCCCGCCTGCGGACGTGGTGCGCGCCATGGAGCTCCAGATCACGGCCGAACGCGAGAAGCGCGCCACCATCGCCACATCGGAGGGCGCCAAGCAGCAGGCCATCAACGTCTCGGAGGGAGAGCGGCAGCAGGCCATCAACCGTGCCGAGGGTGCACGCCAGGCCCAGGTCCTGCGCGCCCAGGGCGAGGCCCAGGCGATCCTGCTCGTCGCCAAGGCCACCGCCGAGTCCCTCAAGCTCGTGGGCGACAGCCTGAAAGACGAAAGTGCGCGTCAGGCGATGGCTATGCGCGTGGCCGAGTCGTTCATCAGCCAGTGGGGCGCGATCGCCAAAGAGTCGAACGTCATGATTGTACCCGCCGACATGGGCGACCTGTCGAAAATGGTGGGTACGGCGTTTCGCATCACGGAAGGCCTGAAGACCACGCCCGATCCGCGCGACGGGGCGTGATGGCACAGGACTCGCCGATCAAGGCCCGATCGTCCTTGACACATACGCCGGCTTTCGCCATCCTCGGCCGATCGTGAATGGAAGCGCATGCTCGCCTATCCCCACATAAATCCCGTTGGATTTCATATAGGCCCCATACCGATCCACTGGTACGGCCTCCTGGAAATCATAAGCTTCGTCATCGGCACGATCTGGCTGATCCGGCGCGGGCGTCGTAGCGAGTGGCAGTGGACCAAGGAGCAGGTCCTCGATCTGGAATACTATCTTTCGGTGGGGGCCATCGCCGGGGGGCGTCTCGGCTACATCCTCTGGTACGACCTGCCCTACTACCTCGGCCATCCCATCGAGATACTGAAGGTCTGGGAAGGGGGCATGTCCTTCCATGGCGGCCTCATCGGCGTCATCCTCGGTTGCTGGGTCTACGGTCGTAAACACCAGCGCTCGACCATGGCAGTGCTCGACTTCGTCGCGCCAGCGGCGCCCATTGGGCTCGGTCTCGGGCGGCTTGCGAACTTCATCAACGACCAGCTGTTTGGGCGCGTGAGCCACCTGCCATGGGCGGTGATCTTTCCCGCCGGCGGCCCCGAGCCACGCCAGCCCTCACAGATCTATGAGTTTCTACTGGAGGGGGTGGTGCTGCTCGTGATCCTCGCGGTCTACGGCCGTAAGCGCCGACCCACAGGCGCGGTCGGCGCCCTCTTCGTCCTCTTCTACGGGGTCTTCCGCTTCCTGGTCGAATACACGCGCCAGCCCGACATTCAACTCGGCTTCGTACTCGGGCGACTCGATATGGGCCAAATCCTGTCGGCCCCCATGATCCCGATCGGGATCGCGCTCCTCTACTGGGCCTACCGCGGCGGCTTCGAGACGCGACCGCGCGAGGGCGCCACGGGCGCGTCCACATGACCACGCAGCCCGGAGAGGCCAGTGCACGGCTGAATACCCGCAGCGGGGCGGAGAGTCCCGCCACGCGCCGCTTCGCGCGCCTCGTGATCGGGTTCGCCACCCTCTACGGCGTGGTCGCCGCGCTCCTCAGTTTCCACATCGTCGTCGAGCAGCAGGTCGTGCGCCGGCACTTGGATAGCGCGCTGCGCGCGCGGCCCGCCGGACCCTTTGCGTCCATGGGGGCATCGCGCGCGGCTGCCCAAGCCTTCGTGGCGCGCCTCGACAGCACCTTCACACACAACCCCTGCGGGCCGGGACCCGCCTTCGTCCTCGCGCCGTCTCATACGATGCCGCGCCGCGACTGTCTCGTGGTCATAGTCCCCGGCCTGCGCCGCCTCCATGTGCGCGCCTATGACACCCAGGGTCACCGCATGGACAATGTGTTCGAGCGTCTCAATCCGCCCCCGCGACGCCTGTAGATGACGATCCGCCCACATCCCGCATGACCACCAGCGGGAGGCTTTTCATCCCCGACACCACCGACCGCGGTTCCCGCCCGCTGCGCCTCGTGTCGGCCGACCTTTGCGTCCCGTCGGCCTCTCGTCATATCCTGAGGCCTATGACCATTCCGACCCCCACCGACCCGCTGCCGGCCACCCGTGCCACGCAGGGCCTGGGCCGCCGTTAGTCGGCCCCCGAAACCGCATGCCTCTATCAACGCCCACGCCCTCGTCCTCATCGTCGCCCCGTCCGGGACGGCGCTTCTGGGTGCGGTTAGTGCTCGCCATCGTGGCGGTCAACGGCCTGCTCGCGATCGGTGCCTGGACGTGGTGGACCTGGGATCATCTTCCGCGTGTGCGTGCCCTCGAGAACTGGCATCCCGAGCAACCGCTACGCATCTATGCGGCCAACGGCGAACTGCTGCAGGCCATAGGCCCGCAGATCCGTTTTGCGCTGCCGCTCCAAAAGATTCCGAAGGACCTCCAGGAGGCCTTCGTCGCCGCCGAGAACGGCAAGTTTTATAGTCACAACCCCCTGTATTATCCAGTGAGCTACCCAGGCATCCTGCGCGCCGCCTTCGTCGACATCCTACACATGGCGCCCGTGCAGGGGGCGAGCACCATCACCGAGCAGGTCGCACGGAATTTCTATCTCTCGCCCAAAAAAACGATCGCGCGCAAGGTGGCGGAGATCCTGCTCGCCTACAAATTGGCCGACCGGCTCACGCGCGCACAGATCCTCGACCTCTATCTGAACAAGATCTATCTCGGGCAGGGTGCCTACGGGGTCGAGGCCGCGGCCCGCACCTACTACGGCAAGGACGTCTCGCAACTGACGCTCGCGCAAAAAGCGACCTTGGCCGGACTTCCCGCCGCGCCCTCGTACTTCAATCCGGTGAAGAGCCCGCAGCTTGCGCGCAAGCGCCGCGATTACGTCCTGGGCCAGATGTATGCCGACCATGACATCAGCCACCGCGCCATGATCGAGGCCGAGGCCCAATCCGTGCGCACGCGCTACCACGCGCCCACGAACAATGTCGCGCCCTACGCCACCGCGTGGATCCGCAAATGGCTCGTCAAGCGCTTCGGGGCGAATTTCACCTACCGGCGCGGGCTACGCGTCTACACCACGATCTCCCGCAAGGATCAGCGGGCCGCGGACCGAAGTCTCGCCGTGGGGCTCGAGAACTACGCCATGGGGCTAGACAGCCTCGACCCGAAGAACTGGGCGGGACCGGTGGCGCACTTGACAGGCAAGGCCCTCAAATCGGCGCTGGCGGGCGAGCGCCCCTCCGTGCTCCCCGATCGCGACCCGGCGAATCTGCGCTGGGGCGTAGTGCTGGCAAGCAACGCCCGGGAGGCGCGCGTGCGCCTCGAGGGACAGCGGACCGTGATCCTCGATGGGCAGGACATCGCCTGGGTGCGGCTTGCACCACGGGGCCTGCAGGCCTCCGCGGTCGATCAGGTCCTGAAACCGGGCGACCTAGTATGGCTGCGCCACTATGTCGCGAACACGGGCGCTGGCAGTGGCAACACCCAATGGGCAGGGACCGCCGTCTGGCAACGCGTCCCGAATGCGGGCTGGCAGCTTACGGTGGTACCCAAGGCCCAAGGGGCACTCATCTCCCTCGACGCGAAGACCGGGGCGATCCTGGCCTTAAACGGGGGCTACAGCTATGAACTGAGTCACTTCGATCGCGCGCTCTATGCCTATCGGCAGCCGGGGTCGGGCTTCAAGCCCTTTGTCTACGCCGCCGCCATGGACGGGCCGGCCCTCAAGGCTGCGGGCATCCGCCACTACCTCACGCCCGTCTCACTCATCAAGGACACGCCTTTATCCGTGCGGCTCGCGGATGGCACCGACTACCGGCCGACGAATTACAGTAATACCTTTTCGCGCACCCCGATCGCCGTATGGCGGGACCTCGCGGAGTCCCATAACGTCCCGAGCGTGCGTCTGCTGCTTCATATCGGTATCCCCTTTGCCGCCGCCTATGTCCACCGCTTCGGCTTCCCGACCCAGCAGATCCCGCAGGTCCCTTCCATGGTGCTCGGCTCCGGTGATTACACACCCACGCAGATCGCGCGTGGCTATGCGGTATTCGCAAACGGCGGCACCCTGCCCCGGCCCTACCTCATCGCACGCATCCAGACGGCGAGCGGCCAGCATATCCCCCTACATGGCTGCGCGCTCGGCTACAAGGCCCCAGCCGACACCCAGACCGCCATCCCGCCCGGGGTCGCCTTCCTCATGACACGCATGATGGAAAGCGTCATACGCCAGGGCACAGGGGTCGCGGCCCAGATACTCCATCGCCGGGCGCTCGCCGGCAAGACCGGCACCACCAACGACGAGAGCAATGCCTGGTTTACAGGCTACAACCCGCGGGTGGTGACGACCGTGTGGGTGGGCTACGACGACAATCACAGTCTCGGGCATTGGGCCGCGGGCGCGCGCGAGGCCCTGCCGGTCTGGATCCATTTCATGAAGACCGCCCTGCAAGGCCAGCGAGGACTGCGCTTTACCATCCCCCCGACAGTCGTGCGCCGACACTATGACCCCAAGACCGGTGGCCTCGCCTACTCGGGCCATCACAAGACCTATTTCCTCAAAGGCTACCTGCCGGAAAACGGCGGATCAGGCCTCGGGGTCATCAAGAACTTCCTCCATAGGCTCGCAAACTTCCTGTAGCGCGGTGGTCCCGAGCCCATCCCCTCGGCCTCCTCCACGGCCTACCGGAGCGCGCTCCCTCGCATCCACCAGGTTGTGTCCGTCAAGTTGTGCAAATTCCTTCCTGGTATGAGGGAGGGTTTCATTAGGCCGCCCGCAGCCGTTCGCGGCGCTGTTCTTTCAAGAGATCCATGTTGAGGTAGCGGCTGTCGTAAAAAGAGGCTTCATGGGTCTCGACACAGAGAGCCCGCACCAGGCACAAACAGGACTCGGTGTGAGGGAAGATCCGCACCACCCGGGTGCGGCGCTTGATCTCCTCGTTTAAGCGCTCCAGCCTATTCGTT
>JAKAXK010000080.1 GCA_021827145.1 Pseudomonadota bacterium | reverse complement strand
TTCCGATCACCCCAAGCGCGACGAGACCCCCTAAAAAAAGGGCCAGTGCGACGGCCGTGCTGGCCTCGGGGCTGGTGGCTATTGCGTGATACGCCACTCGCCATATCCATTCCCCACGGAATTGTGAGCGATTGAGGGCTAGGGCGAGCATCCCCCAAGAAAGGAACCGCACCGTCATCCATGGCAGCGGTACAAGACTCCGAACCCCATAAAGAAGGCCCACTACGGTTACCGGAGTGATTATGAGGACGCGCATGATACGCGCGGCCGGCCCTATCGCCTTGTCTATCATAGGCCGCCCTCCTTTAACCCTGACTCGATGGCTTTAATATTTATCACAAGTATCTCGGACATGTGGACCTCCTGTTAATGGAAATTGACTATCTCTCACCTATAGCTGTGCGGCGGGAAATGAATGGCTCGGCGACTGCGGGACGGGGCACCCACTTCAGGCGGATGCGCAGGATGGCCGGCGCGTCCGCCAAGCGTAGAAAACCCTGCAATTTGGCGAGATTTTGCATTTCGCTCGGGAGCACGGCCGCCTCGATCGCGTGTTGGTCGGACTCACTTTTTGCGCCCCCGCCCGCGTTTTGGGACTCTGACGACACTTTACGGATAATGTGGCGCTGGCCTATCGAGTCCGAACACCAGCGCGCGGTCTCGGGGTCGGGCGCGCGCAACAGCAGCTGCGAGGAAAAGCAGGACAGAAGGACCTGGCTTCCAAAGGGGCCGTAGGATTCTTTCAGTTGGGCGACCGTCTGGAGACCGGCCACTGTGCATAGCCCGAACTTTCGCCCTTTCGTGAGAGCGCTGGACAGGGACTGCACACGGCCCAGCGCGGCCAGTTCGTCTAGCACGAGCCACAGGCGGCGCTGTGGGTCGGGAGCCTGCGACAACGCTGCCGATACGGCCTCCCCGATCCAAGCGGCGATTAGCGGCCGCACGGTATCCATCATATCGTCCCGCACCGGCATCCAAAGCCACCCGGACCCCTCGGCGACCCAGCGGCGGATACTGAAGGCGCTCGCGCCCGCGTCGGGCGGGAGATAACGATACGAGGGTAGGTACGAACCAATGATGCCCCTCACGCTCGACAACATTTTATTCGCGCCGACATCGAACAATGTCTGCGCCGGGTGCCCGGCCACCAGGGCTTCAATATCTCCCGCTTTATCCACGGTCAGCACGCGGAGAAAATCGCCGTTCGTCGCGGTCCCGGCGTCCATCAGCCGTTCGAGGACGGCGGCCACGAGGCTTTGGCTATAAAGCTGCCACTGCTGCGAGTCGCCGGCGCATGGGACATCTGGGATCATGGATTTTGCGAGTCGATCGGCATCGTGGGCGGAGGCCATTTCCGCGAACGGCGACCAGGGCACGGAGCGTGCATCCAGCGGGTTGAGAATGGTGTCGCCGTCCCGCCAGAAGCGCCTTAACATTTCGCCACCCGGGTCTACCACAATCACGCGGTCGTGGGCGCGATCACGAACGGTCGAGAGCACTCCCCCGAGCACGATGCTCTTGCCGGCCCCCGTACCACCAGACACGAGGAAGTGGTTCGGCTCGATGTCGGCGGGGACGGGCACGCCGCCTATGGTGATTTGGTCACGGCGGCTGCGCTGCCGCTTTCCTTTCTCAACGCTCGTGCCCCGTTGGGTCGTGCCGTTGGGATTTTTGGACGGGGTGGAGAATGTGGCAAAAAGCGCGATGCCGGCCAGCGCGTCGAGCAACAAGGTAGGAAGCAAAGTGTGCGTCATGAGAAAGCCGACCACGGTCGTGACGGCCAGGACTGACAAGGCCTTAGTCAATTTATTCATGATCCGTCTCCTGGTCCTCTTGTCCGTTCGCCTGGGCGCGGCGCCAAACACGGCGCACCCATATCGTGATCGCCGAGCCCACCTCCCATACGGTCTGGATATTACAGACAACGGACGCGATGAGAATGGCGGCTAAGGCCACCAAAACCAGATCGCTGGCCAGGGTCATGTGCGCAGGGCCCGGGAGGCTGCCAGGAGGCATGGGCGGTAGTTGCAATAACAGATGCTTGTGCATGAAGAGCTCCTTTGTGGGGTTGTCTCAGGTAATGCGACTCACCGGGAAATGTCGTGTTCACGGGCCGGGGTCTTTGAGACCGGTCCTTCGTCCCCCCGCGCCTGGGACAGGTCGCCAGCGCGGCCCAGGTCACGCGCAGCCGCCGCGCGCCATTCTTTCAGGGAGTCGACGGTATGGGGGGATCGGTCATTACTGGCCGTGATCGCATGTTCGCGTTCTGCGAAGTGGGCCCAGTTCTTTTCGAGGTGCGATGCTCTATCCGTATAGATTTTGAGGGTGTCGCGTTCGCGACTCGCCGCGACATAGGCCATCTGTGCGGTCGCCACTCGCGAGGCCTCGCCGGCCACAATGACGTTATCCACCGTGGCGCCTTGGGCGCTATGAATAGTCCGGCACCAGCCATAATCGACCGTCTGACCACGGGAGGGGTCCAAAGTGACCTCTTTACCGGAGTCGAGACGCGCCACGGGGTTGCCGTCCTCCAGGCGATCGATGGTGGCGCTCTCGCCGTTACGGATACGGTCCACCCCGGACTGATTTTCGCGGAAAATAATTTTGTCACCGGGTGACAATTCCATGTCGCGAGGTTGATAGACCCCGGCGGGTTTCTCGCGGGCGGGGTTCCAGTCGCGCGTGTCGCCTTCGCGATTCGTGACCGTGACGGTATTTACTTTGACTTCCCGCACACGGTATTCGACCGGGTGGCAGTCACGGCCATGTTTTTCCGCCAGTCGCACCACCATACCGGCCTTATAGGACTCGAGGCGCGCCTGCTGTTCGCGGGTGAGTCCCGCCTTGTCGAGGGCGGTCACAGTGACGGTTTCTCTCCCCACTTCACCGCGCTCTTGCAGCCCGTCGCGGATCTTCTGGTTGATCTGAAGGCGTAGGTCGTTGGTGCCCGAAACGACCAAAGTGCGGTCGCGGGTCTCCCGGTCGCGGCTCAGATAGTCGGTGGCGGTGGCAGCGGCGATGGCCGCTCGCTTCTCCTGGGTCGTCGGTTTGTCACCTTCCTTCTGTATCTGGACATCATGCATATAAAGGCGAGCCAGGGCCGCGCCTTGAGCCGCCTCGCCCCGGGCGAAGGCCTGGGCGATCTCACGCAGCTTCGGGTCGCGTTGACGCTGAATCTCGTCAATGTTTGCGTGCCGAATAGCGCCCATTTCGAGCATCTGTTGGAATGGTGACCCGGCTTCCACGGCCGACAACTGGCGGGGGTCACCGACCATCAGAAGCCGGGCGTTTTCAGAATCGACGCGTTTCAGAAGTGCGTCCATATCGGGGCCTGAGACCATGCCGGCTTCGTCCAATACATATATTCGGTTACTGCTCGTGGATTCCTTGGAGGCCAGCAGTGAGGCAAGCGTGCGCGTGTCGTCGGCGCCTGCGCTTTTCAATTCATGGGACGCCGCGGCGGATGGGGCGATGCCCACGACTTGATAACCGCCAGCCCTTGCTGCCTGCACATATCCGGCCATGCTTGTGGTTTTGCCAGCGCCCGCCGCACCCACTATTCCCAAGACGCTGTCTTGGGACGTGAGAGAGTGGAATAGCGCTTCGCGCTGACCATTAGAAAACGCGAATCCTTGGAAGGCCTCGCGCGCTTGAATGAAGGTCGTGGCGTCCGGGCCAGACAGGAGCGGCGCCACTTGGTCGTGACCGGCACTAGCCCGGGCAAGGATTTCTTGCTCACGATGTAAGGCATCGCGGGTTGTGAGCCGACCGCCCCCCACATCGAGCAGACCGCCCTGACCAGCGGCCATTGAGGCCTCGACGGTTTCAAGGGTCGCGCCGCCCATGCCCGCCCGCAGGCCTTCCAGACGGGTTTGGTTCTTCGAGAAAACCGACTCACGCTCGCCCAGGTGGCGGGCGGCGGATTTAACCGCCTCGGAGGATAGGTCGGGTGTTTGAATCGGTCCCCGCGCCCGCGCCTCGCGTTCCAGGCGATCTAAATCCACCCCCGCTTCCCGCATGCGGGAGCGCCACTCCCAGCGCTGATCCTCCTGACTTAATGATGTCTTGTCGCCACGCGTCCCGAGGTTCGCGGCGTTGCGCTGCGCAGCCGTACTCCCCTCCCGTGTCAAGCCCTGTTCCGCTAGAGCCGCATCGACTTGGTCGCGGCGGCGGGAGAAGGTGTCGATTTGTGCTTGGCTTATACCCTCCACTTCAAACCCGTCTTTAGTAAGACGAACTGGGTAGCCCAATTCCTGTAGGCGCTTTGCCAGGTGAGCCTTGGCTGCATAATCCGCAGTCATGCGAAGGACGCTATCCTTGCCAAACTCGAGATCGCGCGCGACCCACTGGCCATCTGATCGTTGCGTCATATTCATGACCAGCAGGTGGGTGTGGAGGTCGGGGTCCGCACGACCATCGACCGTGCGCGCGTCCTCGTGCGTGAACGCGGAGGCCACCATTTTCCCGGTGTGCTCGACCGACGCGCCTCCGTGCCCCCTGCGAGCGGTGAGGCATTCGCGTTCGATCACCCCCGCGGCGACGCCGACCGCTTCGTCCCATAAGCCCTTGAGACGGTCATCACCACTACCAATAGCCAAAAGCGAAAAGGACTTTGGGGCACTAATGGTGAGGTCCGTCGCCATGCGCCGCTCGGCCTGCCTACCACCGCGACTGCTGATGTCCTCCCCATTCGGGAGGTGGCCCTGCAGAAGCTCATTATGAACCCGGTCGTTCACGGGCCCTTCAAGACCGAGGGCCCGCGCCCCCTCGCCCATCCAGACCCCAGGGGCGCCGCCGGACGCGGTGTAGTAACCCGATCCCTTTTCAAGGTCGCGTTCATTTCGGACATAGCTTGTGATCCCCGCCGCTGCCTTTCCAGGGTCCTGGCCGGGTTTTACTGAGAGATGCTTTATACCAATGGTCATGCGTTCTTCTCCGTAACGTCGGTTCACAGACAGTGCCGCGTACCAGGAAATGATGACGAGGTTTGGTGTGGGGTGGGTGGCGAATAGCGCCCAAAAACGCCCGCGTTTGCTGTGCAGGTGATTTCGAAGATGGCCAACAGGCAATAGTGGGGGCCACACAACCGGCGGCGAAGCCGGCACCCCCGAGTGGAGCGAGGGGCACAAGCGAAGCTGGTGCGGTTGTGTGGTTACTAGCCTACCCCGTAGGGGTGGGCGTCTTCGTGGGGTTTCGGGGGATTCCGGCGCATAACGGTGACTATCGAACAATAGCGGAGATAAACAACGGAACGCGGGCACCGAAACACACCGAAAGGCGCCGCCTAATAACGATTCCGCGCGGTTCACTCCGATATCGACCGCTACTGTCCGATTCTCTCCGCTATTTCCCGCTGTGCAGCTACAGGGAGAAGGCCAGATCGCCGAGCGAATAGCCGGTTAAAAATGGGGTCATTCGGCACATTGCGGGCTTGACAGCTGGGTAGGATGGGTCGCGGCTTCATTCGATTTAGGAGGGGCACATGCCACTAAAGATACTACAGCCACGTTCCCGTGTAGCGAGGGTTGCGCCCCTGGTCCCGGCCATCGCGGCGGCGCGGGTGCGCGGGATCACCTGGAATCAGATCGTGCAGGAGATCGGGGCGGAGATCGGCATCGAGCCGGGCGCACCCGGCGGGGCGGATACGCTTCGGGTCGCTTACAGGGCGGCCGTAAAGCAGATCGAGAGGGGGCGGCTGATGGCACTCGGACCGGCCCTCGCGTCGGCTGCGGTGCCTGCCCACCCACAAACGCCACCGCCGGGAGCACGGCCACCCCTGCCCGGGGTGAAACCGGCCCCGGCATCGGGTCTTGATCCGCTCGATCAGATCCGGGCGGACTTTGACAAGTAACAACCAATAACTAAGAGGAGGCAGACATGACCGAGAATTTAAAATTGATTATCAGCCACGGCGACAAGGGCGGCACCGGCAAGAGTATGGCCGCGGCCTTAATGCTCGACCACTTTTTGGCGACGGGTGCCCCCGTCCTGTTGATCGAGGGTGACGCCGGGATACCCGACCTCGCGTTACGGTTTCGCGGGTCGGTACCCGTGGAGCTTGTCAACCTCAACCGCGCCGGCGATGCGGAGACGAGCTTTAACAAATTGGGCAATGTCCTGGAAGTGGCGGCTGGCGCAGGCCAGTGCGTCGTGGTCAACCTGCCCGCCGGGGCCGGCGACACGATTGACGAGCTGGCCCCGGTCCTCGCCGAGATCGTGCAAGCAGTCGGGTACACGCTCATCGTGCCGTTCTCCATCGGCCCCCATCGTACATCGACCGATACCTTAATCAAATCGCTCGACCATGGCCTGTTGTCCGTAGTCGATCCGGCCCGCCGGTCGGTCTTGTTCCCGCTCTTTCTCGGGGCGGCCGGGCAGTTCGACTGGAGCAAGGCGCATGCGCGGACGGATTTCGTGAATACGGGCGGTCGTGAGGCCGCGATCCCCGCCCTTCGTCCCGACAATCTGCGCGACAAGATCCTGGCGGCGCCCGGCGCGTTCTCGGTCCTGGGTGAGGACAAAACCGCCTTGACGATCACGGAGCGCGCGCTCTTCCGCCGCTGGCTGGCACTCGCCCATGCGGCCATCGATTCCGTTATCTAACCCATAGGGCCGAGCCATGAATGAGAAAAATACCAGCGCCCGCGACGCGGCCCTTGCGGCCGTCGCGCCCGAACGGCGGGAAACACTGCTACGCACTGCCAGCGATCTTGGTGTACACGGAACGGATGACATTGTGTGGTCCATCGTCGCGTCCGTGATTAACGCAAACGCCGCCGCCCAGGCGGCAGGCGACGCCGCACACGAGGTCGGCGCCTCCATTGCTACCATCCGGAATGAGATTTATCAAGGGGCCGCCGCAGCGTCCGCAGATGTAAAAGCGTCTATCGAAACCGCAATCACGGGAACAGTTAATACTGCCGTTTCGTCCGCCGCCCAGGCGGGTGCCGACGCGCTGCGTAAAGCCGCCGCCGACCTACCCTCCGTTGCCCGTCAGGAGCAAGGGCGCATCGTGCAGGAGTGGCGGTCTGCGCTTGCGTCGGCCGCGCGCCACTCCGCCTTTGCCGGATTTTTTCAGCGGCTGTCTATTAACGTTGCGGTCCTGGCTATTCTCGTAGGGGGCATTTTTATCGGCGGCGCGATATCGGGCGCGGCGGGCACAGAATACATAATGGCGGCCCAGCATCGCCTCGTCCCTAAGGGCTGGCGGCTGGATGTGGGGAAGACCGGCAAACCGCTTTGCGGTGGCCTCGCCGGACGCACGGCCTGTCTGGCCCACCGCACCCGCCCTCAATAATCTGCCGGTAGTAGGTTGTCATGCGGGCCTCGTGACCCGCAAGGGTCGGTAGCGCGCACACCGGCGCTTGGCGTGCGGGTACGCGGGCATCTGTCCTTGGGGCGGGCCGCCAGCGGAACACGAACCGATGCCGCCCTCTCCTATGGGGTCAGCCGTGAAGTGTGCACAGTCGGCGCAAGAAACGGGTGGACGCGGTATCGGCAGGCCCTCGATCCGATTCCGACACCACGGGCATGAGTCTACCTGGACAGGAGCCCCCGCGAAGAGGGGGACCGTCCCACAGCCGCGACAGTGCGTCGTCGCCGTGTAGGAGCCGGGCACCCGGCCTTGCGCGCGGAGTACTTGTATCTTCTCGGCATACGCGATGGCGGCCGCTTCCTCGGCGCTTGCGGGTTCCGTCACGATGATGCTCTTCTTTCCGCGAATCAGACCGGCATCATTCAGGGCTGCGAGAATGTCCGTCTTGTGTCTCCGTAGGGCGGGCGCCCACTTGGCAATGGCCGCCTCCGACCCCCCGACACGGAGCGTACCGGATGGGGTACCCGTCAGGACGAGACCGTCCCGCCGAGCGTCCTCGACCAGTGCGTGCGCCGTCATATTTCGATCTCCGAAACGGCACCAGCGGACCCAAGGTGCTCATCTGGACCCAAGGCGCTCAACACTGAGAGGTGAGCCCCTTGGCTTTTTTGAGCATCTTGGCCCTCCGGAAGGCACCAAAACCACTGAGCCCCTTTTTTCCCGTCCTCGCCGCCGATCTTTCGGGACTCCACGCTCAACGCCTTTTTGGCGCGGCGCACCGTCGCCCACGAAAGGCAATGAGCCTCGGCCGCCGCCTTCACGTCCTTCTGCGGTTGCGGGCCTTCGCTTAGGAAGTCGCGCAGGAAATCCTCGGCCCCGGCGTGCGCCCCCTCATCGGGCTGCGATTCGGCGGCCCCCAGGATATCGCGGGCGCTTCCCTCGATGGCCTCGCCCCACAGGACTTGAGAAGCGTATAGCCCAGGGTAACCTGCCAGTTCATCTTGCCGCAGGTCGTAGACAAAACCGCCGTCATCGGGGCCGATGTTGCTCTTGGCCCGACAGAGAATGCGCCGGTCGTGCTCAGCGTCTTTCGCGGCCACCAGGACGATGCGAGCCACTGCCGCAAAGGCCAGACTACCGGTGATACGATCTATCGGTTCGCGTCCCTGCGTGCCCTTGCTAAAGTGCGTGATACCGAGAAGACAGACCTTGAGCGAGGTCGCGAGATCCGCCAGCGGTTGCAGACCCCGCCGTGTCTCCGCGTTTTTGTGCGAGTCGCCGGAAATGGCGGACACAATCGGGTCGACGATCAGCAGGCGCACGGTTCCCAAGGCTCGCAGGGTGGCCGCCAGGGCCTCCACATCCGAAGCGGGATCGAAGGCGCGGCGCTTGCCGTCCTCGGTGAGGCCCGAGACAAAATGCACACGCCGCATATCGGCCCCCATGGCCAGCAAGCGAGGCACCAGTGTGTCGGTGGGGTCATCCTCGCCAGACCAAATGCAAACGTCGCCCGTGGGTGCTCGGGAGCCGTCCGGCCAGCGTCCACCGCTCGTAAGGCTCGCCGCGAGTGCGAGCGCCAGGGTCGTTTTCCCCGCCCCGGCCTGACCGCCGAGAATGTGGATTTTGCCCGCCGCCAACCAGCCGCCCCAAAGCCAGTCGATAGGTTCCGGCCGGATGCTGTCGCCCCTCACGAGATGAGCCTCTGGCTTTAAGGCGTCGCGTTTCGCCGCCATCTTATCCAACACCGCCGCGCCCCGGTCGATCTCGTCTGCCGCCCGCTTCACAGAGGCCGGACAAAAGGGCTCCTCATCGGGGATAATGTGCTTGCTGTTCAGCATAAACCGTCTCTCCTTCCCGCCAGGGGCTCACCCCAGCTTGTGTTCATCCGCGATAAGCCAGCCGATCCATTCCACGCTTCCTGTGAGGTTGTCGTCCTCGTCCTCCGTCAGCGCTTGGCCTTTCAAGAGAAGGGCTGCGTACCGCGCAACCCCCTCGATCTCGCGTCGCCCTGGCAGCCCGTCCAGGGTGAGCGCCGCCCGTAGTCGTAAGGCCGCTGTCCGTAATCGATCGTGGTCCTGTTCGGGCATCACGCCGCTGCGGGAAGAGGTGATCACAACGATCGATTCGGATACGCAGGCCTTGAGAACGGCCTTGAAGGCGTGTTGTCGCTGTTGCGGGGCCGCTAGTGCACCATAGAAAAGATCGCTCTGCCGAAGGCCGAGAGCATCCACGATGGCCGGGAAAGTGCAGCCGATCCAGCATTTCAGGATAACCCCGCGTTCGCCTTCTCGAATCGAGAGAGACGGCGACTTATCGGGGTGCGCCGGGCACTTGGCGATCCAGCCGGAGCCGGACTTCCGCACGCCTTCCAGACGGTCCAGGACCAGGGCCACGGGATCGCGCCGAGAGGTCATACAGATCCCCGTGGTCCGCGAGGGCGACCGCGGCGGCCTGCGGGCGCGCCGCCCTGCTCGATCCAGTCATGGATCTTCTGGGCGGACCAGATCTTCTTATGGGGTCCGGAAATCGGCCGGGGGAAGTGAAAGGCGGGGTCATCCAACCAATAACTCAAGGTGCGCATACTGACGCCAAATAAGCGCGCCACGTCCTGCCGTGTGTAGATGTCCATGGCCTAGCTGCCTCATAACAACTATCGATGCAGCTATTTTCCTGAAAGCCACGACACCCATGAGCGTGAATAGACCCCAAAAACATGCCGCGTTTGCCCGCACACTTTGTAGTGGTGGTGGACGCCGTCCGGCCCTAGCAGTAGTGGTTTTTGAGGGATTTTGGGTCTAATATGGTGTGATCGCGTGTGATCTCGTGATCCATTGACCATGATCCGGACCTTATCCTACCCATGGTTCAGATCGCGACCGTTTCTTATAGACTCAGGCGGTCGGAGACGGTTTTTGTGCGACAATCTTGCGACAATTTAGATGCAGAAAAGGGGTACCTGGTTTCTCCGTGTTGCACGGAAACGCACAATAAATCAAAGTGTTGGCACGTAAGTGTCTGATAGATAAAGGGGCTTTGGCTGCATGGCATGCAGGAGGTCGGCGGTTCGATCCCGCCTGGCTCCACCATAAAATCAAGCGCTTACAGACCCCCCCGCACCCTCTAGTTTACGGTAATCCTGCTGTAACCCTGCCGCAAATCGAGG
>JAKAXK010000079.1 GCA_021827145.1 Pseudomonadota bacterium | reverse complement strand
ATTAACTTGTGACCTTTATTTATTAACGGCGCCTAAGTCTGGGAAAGCGAGAGCCGTAACAGCTCGTCGAGTGTTTCCTTGAAGGCCTCGCGGGCATCGTCCCGCTGGTTATCTGTCAATAGCCTCCATCCGCCCCGGTAATCGGGTCCCAAAGCCTCCTGAATATAATTCGCGAACGCAACGGTATTCCAAAACTGCTTTCGCTGGTCCTCGCTGACCCACCCTCTTGTCCCACTAATAATGTTGTGCAATTTCGTAAAAAAGCCATACCAGGGCCTTGTACCAGGCGGTGCATCTCCCTCGAGATAGGACCTCACTACGTGACACGTAAAGTCTTTAGTGTCCTTCTCGTCCACATGCATATGATGAGATTCTCCGAGAATCAGCAATCTTCTGTCGGAATCTTGCCCGTAATGCCCCCACACCAAGGCGTATGACGCCGTTTTTTAGGTTCCATGCATTCATCCATCCACCCTATTATTTTCGATAATGTCCTGTCGTTGCATCGACAGCCAATGATTTCATAAGACAGGCACTATATTGCGCTTTCCAGCCTGCCTCACTTTGACTGTGATCGCAGCCTGTTTTCCAGGAGACTCTCCCCTCGCCATCGTTCAGACTTATTCCTTTTATCGCCTAGGACGCGCTCCGCACAGCAATCAGGGACAAGTTATCGGGGGCGCCGGCCTTCAGTACGGCTTTACGCCAGCGGGTCACTTGCTCAGGCAAGGATCGTTGCGGGTCGAACAGGCCAGCGAGTCTGTTTCCCAGGGTGTCATGAACGCCATCGGTGCAAATGAGTAAGGTATCCCCAGGTGCCAAGGTGATGGCGCGGGCATGGATTCTGAAGTCGACCTCCTCTTCATCGGCGATCAGACAGGAATCCAAGGCGCCATAGAAACTGGCGTATTCGGTGTTTGCTTCGGCTTCTCCCTTTTCGATCAAGGTGTTCAGCACGGTGTGATCCCAGGAGAGCTGGGTCCAGTGGTTCTGCGCGGTGATCTGGTAGACGCGGCTGTCGCCGACATTGAGCATCGTAGCGTGCTGCGGGTGAAGGTGAACCGCGGCCAGGGTGGTAGCTGAGCCACGGGTTCGTCTGTGATGGGCGAGGGTATCGCATAAATGGGCCTGGAGACGGCGGGCCAACCGAGCATCCAGTGCATGACCCTCCGCGAGTGCTTTCGCTAAAGCCGCCATGACGACCTGGCTCGCCTTCGCGGGGGCTGGGCTTACACTGACGCCATCGGCCACGGCCGCAAAGAGGTCAGGAGAATCGGTCGTGTAGCTGGATACCGGCAGATCGTGGCATTGCCAGAGGGATTCTCCCGTCCATAGGCAGTCTTGCTGGGTATGACCGCGGATCTTGCCGGCATGCTGGGTATAGGCAACGGTGTAGAGGGCCGATGGGGAAGCGAGGGCGCTGGTATTCATAAGGCGTCCGTCAGGTAGAGGATGCTTATGGGCCGAGGGCCTCTTGATCGAGTTCCGCGCATCGTGTGAAGATATTGGCAGAATATTGATGACCGTGTCGATACCGCTCTGGCCAAAGCTGCGTCGGGTCCGAATGATGGTCGTCTTCCTTTCTTTTCGGTCTGGGTTTGCGTATCCACGTTGCGAGTGCCGTCGGCCGGGTTCCCTATAGCCCGCATACCGCACATCGATCTACGCCGCGACCGGCTGCGAGGTGGCTCCATGACCTTGCCTATCACCTGATTTCCGCGTTTCGAGACGACGGCAAGCCTTTTCGAGAGATGCCTATTGTACGGGTCAGCTCCAGAAGGTGGTGGTGAGGACATCAGGATTGGGCCCCCGCGCTCCTGTCGGTCACGCTTTGAATCTCCTTGTGTTTAACCCACACAAAGCCATCGCCCTTAGAGAGGAGGGCGACGTCAACCGGTTCCGCCACGGTATCGTCTTGATCGGCCGTCATGCGCATCAAGAAGGCCGTGAGACTCACGAGCGCCTCGGCCATCTTGGCCAGATCCTGGCGGGGGAGCGCACTCACGGCGGCAAGGAGCGGTTTGCCGTAAGGATCCACGACCTCCTCGTACAGGGATTGATGAAGGGCTTTTTCTTCGGCCCGGATCTCCTCGGGATCGTCTTCGTCTTCGCAGTCTTCGTGGGCCCCCCGAACGACCGTTTCGACTATCTGACGATAGACTCTCGGATGGATTCCGGAAAGGAGTGAGTCAATGATGGCGCCTTGGCCGAAGGGGTGAACCGAGGCGTCGACGTCCTCCCCAATGCGGGTTTCATCGGTCTTGGCGTGGCGCAGAATTCCGCCGGCCAGGGTCCCGACGTGATATTCAAGAAGAACCGGGAAGGGTTCGGCCTCGCCCATGCCGGCGATCACGATGCGGCTTTGATCGGCCGGGTGAAACCGCTCCTTTTCGTAGACACAGGCCACGGTCTTCCGTAAAGCCGCCTGCATGTTCGTGGTGCGCAGCCGCTTACGGTATTTGTCGGGCAGCACCAGCACGCTCAGGGCGTCTTCGAAACCTTCTTCCAAGCACGCCACGGCCTTCGGAGCCGTCTTTGCGAAGGCGGTCACGAAGGTGGCGAGGTGCGCCTCGGCCTCGGTCCGGTCAGCGGCCTGGAAGATGCGTTTGGCCTGGGCCGCCACTTCCGCCCGATGGCGGCTTGGAGTGTGTCCGAGCAGGTTGCGCATCAGATGCACTTGGCAACGCTGCCAGGCGACCCCCTGGAAGTGCTTACGGGCGGCCTCCACGAGGTCCGCGTGGCTGTCGGAGATGACCCACAAGACATCCTTCAACCCGCGCCCCTTCAACCATTTGAAGAAACCGTCCCAGGTGGCAAAAGACTCAGAGTCGCCGATCTGGATACCCAATATCTCGCGCACGCCATCGGCGCGAATACCCGAGGCGATGAGGGCCGCTTTTGATACCACGCGATCGTCTTCGCGCACGGTGAGCACCAGGGCATCGACCAGAACAAACGGATAATGGGCCGTGAGGCGGCGCTCATTGAAGGCCCGCACCCGGGGATCGAGACCGGCGCACAGCGCGCTCACGGTCGACTTCGAGAACGAGGCGCCACACAAGGTCTCGGTGACCTCTGTCACTTTGCGGGTCGAGACCCCTTGGACGACCATCTCCATCAACGCCAGCACAAAAGCCTGCTCTGAACGCTGGTAGCGCTTGAACAGCTCCGGCGAGAAGCTACCGTCCCGGGTCTGCGGCACCTGTAGGGTCACGGGTCCCACGCGGGTATAGAGCGTCCGGGGGCGCACCCCATGGCGATAGCCCTGACGATCGGCGCTCCGCTCATGCGGCTCGGCCCCCAGGTGCTCTGTCCTCTGGCGCCTCCAACACCTGGTTTAAGACCGTCTCCACAAGCTTCGCAAGCCCTTCCGGCCCATTCCGCAACCCTGGCAACATATCCCGACCTACGTTAATCTCATAATCTGCCACTGCCTCGATCTCCTGGTTAAATTACCGTCTCGATAACGTCAATTTACCGGATCGAGGCGGTGGCACCAACCGCCTTAAGCTCGTCAGCTATTTACAGCAGTTTACGGACATAACCCTTATTAAGGACAGCGACTTCACAAGTCAGGTACACTCCTTAAGTGTTGCGGACGGCAGGCCGTTCAAGTCCCAGCGCACTGCGCGGCCATCGCACGAACATACTGCGCCTCTACGACAAACTGTGTCCCAGACAACACCACTCGTTTGGGGCTCTGGTTCCGGATAATCTGGGCGCGCGGAAAGCAATCGGCGAGCAACGGGGCCCGTGACGCGCCGAACGGTGCACAATAACAACGAGAAGCGCGGGGCAATAAGGAGTTTCGGCACACCGCGGCGCACGCTGCATCTCGATCGCTAACGGTTAACGGATCGCTCGGTCGCGCACAGATCACACATTATCCGCCCCAAAACTCCCAGAAAACCACCGCCAGTAGTGGTCTGTATCGTACAAGACATCATAAAGTGTGTTTACAAACGAAGGCCGCTTTTGGGCGCTATTCGGGCGCCTCTTGTGCGCGCTTTCCGCGAAACTAGAGGCTTCAGAGAGAAATCATTGAGGCAGATACTAACATGGAGCTTTACACTCGGCAGCAAGTAGCAAACTTATTCGGGATTAGTATTCGCACCCTAAGCCTGTGGCTCGACGATCCAGATTTCCATTTCCCCAGGCCTGTGTCCGGGCCTCATAAACTGGTTTGGTCGGCAGAAAAGATCCATGCCTGGATCGACGACGGCGGCGCGCCTGCCAGCCGTCGCGGCCGCCCTCGCAGCCGCGGGACGGCATGATCTCCGGGCGCGATCTCGTGGATACTGAACCGGTTGACCGCCGGGCGCAGGTCCGGTGGCGCGCGGACCATAATATACGGTCGACGAGTAAGGACTACTCGGGCAATTGTCGGCAAGCCCTGGTGACAGCATTCCTTTAGTCGGGACTTAGCACACACGAAAGCCGCCTACCGTTTGCTCGCTAATGACGGGTCTGCGAGGCGGACATCCTGGCGGGGCACTTTGAGGCCACGGCGGATCGCGCGGCAGCTGCGATAGAAGGACCTATCCTTATCCTCCACGACACCACGGAATTCAGCTATTGCGCCACACCGTGTGTGGCATCCTGATGCATGCGAACCTCGTTGTGACACCGGAAGGATGGCCGCTAAGGCTTACGGCAATCACGTTCTGGTTCCGAGAGACGCTCAAAGGCGCCAACGCCCTTAAAGAAGATCAACCCGACGCGGGTGCCGATCGAGGAGGTGAAAGCATTCGCTGGCTTCAGAACCTGGAGCCATCCACGGCGCGGATTTCCGATCCCGCACGCTGCGTCCCTATCGGCGATCGCGAGAGCGACATCACCAGGCTGTTCTGCAAGGCGCAGGAGGTCGGAACCCGGCTCCTGTTGCGCACCTGTGTGGATCGGTGCGCCGGGGACGGCAGCACCACGATCGCAGAGGCCGGGCAGAAGTGCCGTGCAAAGGGCAGCATCGGATCAAGGTGCGGGATCGCCGCCGCCGCGTGTCACAGGCCATTCTCGAGCTCACGGTGCGCAAGATCCCAATCTTGCCTCCCGTCGACAAGTCGCGCCGCTATCCTGCGCTTACACTGACGGTGTTCCCTGCGACCTTGCGTGGCAAGCCTCGGGGTCGCGGCCCGATCACGTGGAAGCGGATTACGAATCTTTCGATTCATTCCCGATCCGAGGCCATCGAGAAGATTGAATGGTATGCGAGGCGCTCAAAGATCTAGGCATTCCACAAGACCCTGAAGTCTGGCTGCAAGGCTAAACGATCGAAGCTTTGCACGGCCGAGCGACTCGTCAATCTCCAGGCCCTTTTCTTCATTTTGAGTTGGCGAATATTTTTGTTGACGATGCTCAATCGCGCGACAGAATCGGCCAAGCCTTCTCTATGCGTTCACGCCCCTAGAAATCGCTATCCTCGCGCGCCCTGCGGCAGACAAACAAGTCGGCGCACGACGATCCTTCACCATACAATGCTGCCTAGGGCAGCTTGCACGCCTCGGCGGCTACCTCGTTCGCGCGCGACCCTCTGCCGGCCAACATCGTCATCTGGCGAGGGATGTCCCGGCTATCGGACAGCATCTGGCTTCCAGCTTGGCGCCACAATTGTGGGTAATTGAAAGTCCATAAACCCCACCCTCCCCGCGATGGCCTCGGCCCCGTTGTCTTTCTTCGAGATGCCAGCGATGAGGACAGGACGGATGGAGCAATGCGACGGGATGCGGTGATGCGATCAGCTGCCGGATCGGCAGGTCTGCCCTGTAATGACTGTCTTGTTGGAGGTCATTTATGCCCTAAATGCTTATGCTATACTGGCTCAAAAAGTGTCGACCTTATGCCACAATTTCTGAGCCAGGTGCCGCCGACCCTCGATTTGCCCAGTTATACGCTTGCCCGTATTCGCAAAGGGCAAGGGCGGTTATTGGTTCTCACTGCGGCATTACATCAGGCCGGATATGCGCTGCGACCCGCACCACGGGTGCTCATTGCGCGTGTAGGTCAGCGCTCTGCCGCGCGACGTTCTGGGCTTTCCCGTAATACGGTAGCGGCTCTTGCCCGCGGGGTAGGCACCATTTATAGTTATGTGACCTTAGTCGATAAGTTTGGAGTGCATCCCCGTATTGTCCGGCGTCCGAGGTTTTCGGCATGTTTTTCGTCTGAGAACCAGACATGGACCACCCCCTTAGATTTGATTGGGCAGATTTTACGTGCCGCGAGACGCAAAAGGTTTGATTTAGATCCCTGCTCGCCCCGTCATGATGGCCCTGTACCGGCACGCATCCGATGGACCAAGGACGAGGATGGCTTGAAACACTTCTGGGCTGGCTTGGTATTTTGTAATCCGCCCTATGGGCGCCTTCTATCACGCTGGTTGGCATACTGTGCGCTGCAAGCCGCGCATGGTGCCGTGGTAATTGCGCTGGTCCCCGCACGTCCCGATACCAAAGCCTGGCACTGGCATATTGTCGGTAAAGCTGTAGTCATTATGTTGCGAGGTCGTTTACGATTTGGGGGTGGGCAGGGTTCGGCGCCTTTCCCTTCGGCGTTAGTTGTCTGGGGTAATCCTCATTTAGCTGAAAAAATTGCGCGTCATGTTCCCGGTAGTTGGCATATCCCTATCCCTTGAATGGTGTGTCCTATCCTAATGAAGGGAAAACAGACGGAGATTGGCGAAGAGAAGTCTATTTTGCTATGGCAATGTCTGCTCTGACGCGATATGGGGTCTATCAATTACCTTAATTATTTGCAATGAATAACGTTACTGTTTTTGCACGAAGCCTGAGTGTCTTATCCAGTCAGACTGAAAAACCTATCGACGCCTTTGTATTCTAGTGACAGCCCTGAGGTACTGCATCCCGCGGTCGAGGCTCCAGCTTGCCGGCGGAGGGCGCATGTTCAGAATCGTCGTGGAGACTTTATATGATGTAAAAAAACTAAGTTTTCAGGTAGCAATGCTCCAAGAACACAATCGAGTCTGGTGAAGTTCGGGGACGCGCTTTGGCCGCAGAGATGCACGACATCTTCATTCGTCAAAAAGATCCGCGTGTGTGCCGGCGCGCACGAAGAGGATCGTGTGGCCATCCAGTTGGTAGATGAGCAAGAAATCCCCACCGATGTGGCATTCTCGGTGGTCTGACCAGTTGCCTTTGAGGGGGTGGTCCAACCATTCCGGGCCGAGGGGTGCATCATTGGCGATGAGCCGGAGCATCGCCTCTTTTAGGCGTCGCAGATCATATCGGCCAGAGCGGGAAAGGCGCTCCCAATCTTTCTGAAAGGCCTTGGTGTAATCGCACGCCCGGGGCGGAGTCGCCCGTTTACTACTTGCGGGCTTTTTCGAGGTCATCGAGAAGATCGTCGCCGGCGCCAAAACGGGCGGCCCTGGCCTTCATCATTGCGCGGGCCTCTTCCATCGCCTCCCGGGTTTTGGCGTTGGGTACTTTCAGCTCAAGCGGGAAGGCCTGCTCGCTGACGACGCGTTTGAGCAGGATGCGGACCGCATCGGAAACCGACAAGCCCATAGCGGCCAGCGCCTCGCCAGCCTGAGCCTTGGTCTCTTCATCCACGCGAATGTGCAGCATGGTGGTATGAGCCATGAAGGAGCCTCCTTGTGTGGGAGGCAGTATGTATCGCAATTGAGAGGCAGTCAAGCGCCTTCGCTGGAAACAGGACAATTTTGGGAGGTTGCGTCCACCTGCGTCATTCATATGGGGTCGGACTGATTACCGTCTTGCTCATCTTGGCGGCGGCCCTGGTCGGCGCTCGTCTGCTGTCAGGTGCGGCTGGCGCACCATGGCAGTGGTCGAAGCCGTCCGAGGCCGCCAGCACACTGCCCGAAGGGGCGGCCATGCCGGAGGGTTCGCTGACAGAGGTGGGCGCAAACGGTGAGGTCGGTGAGGCTCACGAAACGGCTGGCGAGTCCGTAGAGGAGAATCGGGATGCGGCGAAAATGGAGCATCCCGATATGGCGATTGAGATCACCGACGAGCATGTGGCGGACATCACCAATCTCGCCAATGAAAACGAAGACGGTACCCCGCGCAAGACGCGCCGCCGGAGCGCGTCGTCCGCATAAGGCGTTGGGATAGGGTGTCGGAGGCGGCGTGGACCTGAACGGACCCCAACGACAGGCTGTGGAGGAGGATGGTCACGTTCTGGTCTCCGCGTGTCCCGGTGCCGGCAAGACCCGCGTGTTGGCGAGCCGCGCCGCGCGTCTGTTGGCTTCGGACGACACCGGACGCCTGGCGGCTGTGACCTTCACGCGAGATGCTGCCGGGGAATTGCGTAAGCGCATCCTGGCCGGCCGGCCACAGGATGGTAAACGGTTGGCTGCAGGTACCTTTCACGGACTCGCCTACAAACAGCTACTCCAGTCGGGGTTCAAGGCGCGCATTTTGAGTGAGCACGAATATCGGGACGTGCTCCGCCGAATCTGGGAAACCGACGCGCCGGAGATGCAGGTCGATGAATTCCAGGAACTCGTCGAGCAATGGAAGTCGACAACCGCGCCCGCGCCGACCAATGGCCCGGGGGCCGTCGCTTTCCGAAAATACCAGGAATGGCTGGCCACGCACCATGCCATGGATTTTGCGGACATCCTTCTGAAGGCCGTGGCCGGCCTGCGCGCCGGTACGCTCAAGCCACTACCTGTCCGCTGGTTGCTGGTAGATGAAAGTCAGGATATGGATGAGGTTCAGTACGCCTGGCTGAAGGCCCATAGCGCCACCGGGATTCTGGTAACCATGGTGGCCGATGATGACCAGTCAATTTACGGATTCCGGCACGCCCTCGGCTATGGTGGGCTCATGCGATTTGTCGCGGACCATAAGGCGCGGCAAATTACCTTGCCTATCAATTACCGCTGCGCACCCGAAATTCTGGGACCGTCTGCGCGGCTCATTAGCCACAACCAAGACCGGGTCAATAAAGCCATTCAGTCTGCCAAGCCACCAGGCGGGTCATTGCAAGTGCGTATCTTCGCCAAGCGCGACGGGGAGGCGGTGGCGGTCGCGCAGGCGATCCGGGAGAACCCCGCGGCATGGGCGGTTCTGGCGCGGACAAACCGCTTACTCGATGCGGTGGAGCGTGAATGTGGTGTAGAACATATCCCCTTCCAGCGCCGCGGTGGCAACGGTTTCTGGGAAACTCATCATGTCGCCTTCCTGCTGTCGCTGCTGAGGTCAGTCGTCGATGAGTCATGGGTGGGACTGCGGCAGGCGCTCCAGTGGTGCGGGATTAAAACCGACGACGTGCATCTCCTGCAAACCTTGTTGGCGAACGTCCCTAAGACGCAATGGGCCGCGCGCCTGGCGCGCCCACCGGCTGCCATGGCCGATCGGCTGGCGATTGCCTTCCCGCCCAAGTCCCCAGCCCGGCGCGTGGCCTGGACGTTGATGTCCGGCTATGCGGATTGGGTCGACCTGACCGCCGTGCACCGGGACAATCTGGTGCTGACGGGCGCCAGGCGCTTTTGCGAAAAGGCCGCCCCGGAACGGGCCCGCGAGCCGTGCGGCTGGGCGCTGCAAGCGTTGGAGCGGATGCCGGGATCCCTTAGGGCGCGCCTCGCCATGGTTAGCCAGACACGGAGTCGCGAGCATAAGGAAGGAAGTGTCGTGCTGGCGACGCTGCATGCCGCCAAGGGACTCGAATTCCCCAACGTCTGGATGATCGCGGTCGAAGAGGGGACGCTGCCCCATTTGGAGGGCGCCCTCGACGAGGAGCGCCGACTCTGTTACGTGGGCATGACGCGCGCCGAAACCCGACTGGTCGTTTCGTATGCGGTCGACGGCGGGGGTCGCAGCCGGTTCCTGGACGAGGCCGGACTTGGGACTGGACTTGGGCGCTAAGACCGTAGGGCGTATCGCCGCGTGGGGTATGGCGGGTGCCGTGATGGGGTGGCTCGTGTGGGAGCGGCTTGCCTTAGGTTTTGGGGCATTATGGTTGATCCCACTAGGGTGGGGGGGCGACGGCGGCCCCGCTCGAGGCGGGGGCGCTGATGGCAGGGTATTACGGCGCGGCGCTGTCCGGATCGATTGTGGCGATCACACTGTTCGAGGGGCCGTGGGCGGGCGTGCCAGGATGGGCGGCCTGCACGGCGTTGCTGGCCGCGCCTTGGGCACTGGCGCGGGCCGGGCACGTAGGGCGTCGCTTTCCGCGGGCGGGCGCGCCCTTACGTTACCTTGCTGCGTTGGTTGTGGTCAGCCTGCCGCCGCTCGGGGCCATCGGCATGGCCTCGCCGTGGGTGGCGGCCACCGCCAGTTTCCCGGACACAGGGGTCCTGGGTTTGGGGCTTGCGGCCCTGGCCAGCGCGGCGCTTGTTATCTTCGGCGCCCGAACCCGGACAGTGATCGGGTTTAGGGAGTATGGGGAGCGGTCGCTCGACCGTTGGGCGGCCGCAGGCGCGGCCGTGAGTCTCGTCCTTATGGCCGGTACCCTACTGTCCCCGCCCAAACCTCACCTACCCGCCTCCTTTGTAGCCATCACGACCCATAATAGGGAATCCGCTGGCCCGCCGCCGCTCGCGCGCGTCCTACGCCAAAACCGCGAGCTTATCGCGCGGTTGTCGGTCGACATCGCTCACAAGCCGCCACACACCACCTTCATCTTACCGGAGGATGCGGTTGTTCATTGGTCACCCTTTACGGCCTCGGCCTGGTGGCCGCTTGCCCTCAAAGCTTACCGTCATCACGATACTGTGGCGCTTGGGGTCTACATGCGTCCGGTGGGCGATACCGAGAAACGTGACGCCCTGCTGCTTATGGGTCGGCACGCGGGTCTTGTGACCGCCCGCCAACAGA
>JAKAXK010000078.1 GCA_021827145.1 Pseudomonadota bacterium | reverse complement strand
AGCGCGTGGAGGTGAAAGCCGTGTTAAATCGCACCTTAAAGGCGCCACCGATTCGCGGCTTAATGGAGCCACGGCAAAGTGGCCTTTTCCCGGTTTCGGATGGGTTCGTTTTACGGGGTTTTTGGCAAACTGACAAGTGCTTCGAATACCATCTCATGAAGGCGGGGCGGCAGACGTAGAGGGCCGCCCCGCCGGGGTGAGAGAGAGGCGCGGTTTAGGCGGGCTGCGCGGGTGAGGATGAGGCGGGGCCCGCAGGCGGCGTCTGCGCCGCCAGCACACCCAGGAGGCGCCCGCATTCGGCGCTCTTTTGCGCATGACGTTCGTGCGCCTGGGCGAGATCGGTTTTGAGTTCCGCGATCCGGGCGTCACGTTCGGTGATAGTCGCGCGACACGCCGCCTGGGCCGCCTCGCAGGCGGCTCCTTGGGCGCGCCCCTGTTCGATCACGGAGGCCTGGTCGCGCAGTGTGGCCTCGGCCTCGCGGAGGCATGCCTCGAGACGCGCGACCTCCTGTAGGGCCTCGTGGGTCGCGGCCTTGTCGGCTTGCGCCTGGGTCGCGGCCTGGACCCGGACGGCATCGACCTCCTGGCGCGCAAGCGTGCAGGCGGCCGTCCACACGGCGGTCAGGGCCTGGGTGGCCGCGGCCGCGATCGCAGGCGGCAGTGCGATCGGGGGCGGCGCCTCGGTGTGTGCCCGCCAGGCACGCAGATGTTGGGCGACGGTGGTGAAGCTGCCGGCGCCGAGCGCCTGGCGCACGGCTTGGACGGTGACGGTCTGGCCGCGATCACGCAAGTCGGACGCGGCGGCAAAGACCTGTTCGGGGGTGATGCCTGAGCGGGACATAAGATCTCCTTTGATAGCGCCATCCCCGCGCGTCCTGACCACCTCGGTGTGCGGCCGTGCGGGGATCGCATCATGCTGTAACGTAATATCGTAATAACGTAATGCCGCAACGGTGCGTCAAGCCCCGTCGGTGCGGTCTCGACGCTTGCCCTGAAGGGGAGGCGCGGCGGGATCGGACGACATAGGGCGCGGCTTACGGTGGCTTGCGCCATCGAGCACCACCCGATAGGCCCCGTCTTGCAGGCGGTCGAGGGTCGCGGCGGCCAAGAGCTTGTTGGGGAAGGCGCTCGGCCATTCACTCCAATCCAGGTTGCTTGTGATGAGGCAGCTGCCGCGCTCATAGCGCTCTGCGATGAGGTCGTGGAAGTCCTCGTCTTCGGGGGATCGCAGCGGACGTAGACCGAAATCATCGACGATGACGAGGTCGACCCGGGCAAGCTGCTTCAACTTCCGGTCGTAGCCCTGCGTGGCACGTGCCGCGCGCATCTGCGCGAGCAACCGTGCCTGAGTGGCGAACACGACATCGAAGCCTTGACGCAGCGCGCAGTGCCCCAGGGCCTGGGCCAAGTGACTCTTGCCAGTGCCGGTCGGTCCCACGATCAAGACCGGGGCCTTCTCGGTCACGAACCGGCCGGTGGCGAGATCTGCGATGAGCGCGTGCGGGGCCGAGGGCCGTTCCGCGAAGTCGAAGCGCTCCAGGGTCTTGTCGGCGAGCACCTGGGACCTGCGCAGGCGCTGGGCGAACTGGCGCTGTTCGCGGCGCGCCACCTCGTCTTGGATCAAGAGCGCCAGGAAGTCGGTGTAGGCGAGCTGTCCGGCGATGGCTTGGCGGTTGCGGGCCTCCAGCGAGTCGAGGATGCCCGACAGGCGCAGCTGCTTTAGGTACGGCACAAGGGATGGCATGGGATTCATGGGAACACTCCTTCAAAGAGTCGGGTCAGTGCACGGATTCGGACGCAGGCCGGCTGAAGCGCCCGCCCCGCACATAGGGGTCCTCGAGCGCGGTGGCCTCGGCCTGCGCGCTTACGTGATCGAGACCTTGGACGAGGATGCTCTTGACGGTACGGTAGCGCGGCGTCCCGAAATGCACGGCGCGCGCGCAGGCGGCCTCAAGGCGTGTCGCCCCGTACTGGTCGGCCAGCCGCAAGAGTCCCTGGGCCGCGCGCAGGTGCTCCAGCACGCGATCAGCAAAGAGCGCCTCGACCACGGCCCGGCACGCAGGCCCGATGGCCTGTGCGGACTTCAGGCACCACTGCGGGTCGCGCAGGGCATAGGCCTGGGCGTCCGGCGGCATGTGGTCGGGTACGGTGGCGTGGCTCCCGGGCTTTGTGAGGCGCGCATGGGTGGCGACGAGCGCATGGTCCTCATAGAGCCGCACCACACTGGCGGTGGCGGCAAGCCATAGGCTGTGCCGGATCAGACGAAACGGGACCGAGTAGTGGCAATACTCGTATTGGACATGGGCGTTGCCGTGGACCCGCACCTGCGCCCACACCGGACACTCCGGAGCGATCGAAGGCAACGGCTTCAAAAGCGCCTGCTCGGTCTCGGTAAAGAGCGTGAGCGGACGGGCACGCGTGGTGCCGTGGATGCGGTTGCCGGCCTCACCCAAGACCCAGGCGCGCAACTCGGCGTTGGCATGGGCGAGACTCTGAAACTCACGCAACGCGAGGAAGCTCGTCTTGATATATTTGACCCCCGCCTCGACGCGCCCCTTCTTCTGGGGGTCGCGCGGTGGACAGGCATCGATCCGGAAGCCATAGCCCAGGGCCAGATCCCCATAGGCGCGCTGCACCGTGGGTTCGTAGTAACAGGCGCGGGTGATGGCGCACTTGGCGTTATCAATAATCAAGCGACTGGGGACGCCGTTGAACCACTCGAAGGCGTGGCGATGGCAGGCAAGCCATGTCTCCACCTTCTGGTTGCGCACGAACTCGGCGTACTGGTGACGGCTCCAGGCGAGCGTCATGACGAAAAACCAGGTCTTGAAGACCTCGCCGGTCGCACGGTCGACGATCTGCGGCCCCTGGCCGAAGTCGATCTGGGCAGCCTCTGCGACCGCGAAATCCAGGATCACCGTGGCCGGGGGGCCCGAATCGACGGCCCGATCGAGTAGACGGTAGATGGTGTGCACGCTGCCGGTGAAGCGGTACTTGCGCACCAGCGCCTGGTGGATGGCCTTCGCGGTGATCCCCTGACCATGCCAGGCGAGGATCTGCTCGCGGAAGGGGGCGGCGCTCGACACCGACCGGTTCGTGGGCGCCGGGGTAAACACCTCTGCCAGCTCTCCGTCCTCGGGCAGCGGGACCTTAGGATCAAGCCAGCCCCGCTCAAGGGCCTGTCGGCGCACCCGGGCTACGGTCTTGCGACCCACCCGCTGAGCGCGGGCCACATCACGATCAGACTCGCCCAATCGCAGGCGTTGAATCACTTGCCGGATCTCGTACATCTCGAACCTCCTGTTGCTCATCGCGTCTCCTCTCGATAAAAAACCTCGAGAGGGTAACGCACCAAGGGGTCCGAAACGGGAACCGACGACTGGACGTGGCCTCTTTAGGGCGCGAATCGACTGGCGCCATTACCGCGCGAATCGACTGGCGCCATTACCGCGCGAATCGACTGGCGCCTTTAGGCCGCGAACGAAATGGCTCCATGGGGGCGCGAGTTAACATTTCTCGAATTCGCTTTCGGCGTGGGCCTTGGCGATTTCCGCCGACACCTTGCCTGCGTCCTGCAAAACCTCCCGGTCGGCGGCCTCGATGAAGCGGTTCAGGCGAGTTTCCCAATCCCGCATAGTCATGGGGATCTTGCGCTGCGCCATGTCCTCGGCCACATCCAGATACGCGTTGACCAGGCGGGAGAGTTGCGCCATCTCAACCTCGGTCAGATAGTTCTTGGCCACCACCACATCGAATCTCTGAATCTTGCCCGCAGGCGTATCCTTCCATGAGGTCAGCCCCATGTTTGCCTTCTCAGCATCGGCGCGGTGGTAGATGACCTCGGCCGCCGTCTGTCCGTGGATGGCCCAGTGCAGCTTGTTTTGCACCGTGGCAAAAAAACGCTTGGTGGCTTGCGCCGTCACGTCGTAATCAATAGCTGTGGCGTAGATGTCGGTGATCTTCTGATAGAACTTGCGCTCCGAGAGACGAATCTCGCGGATGCGCTGCAACTGCTCCTCAAAATACCGCTCAGTGAGCACGGAACCGCCGGCCTTGATCCGCTCGTCATCCATCACGTAGGCCTTGATGGTGAACTGCTCGATGACGCCCGTGGCCCACTTGCGGAACTGCACCGCGCGCTCTGAATTGACCTTGTAGCCTACAGCGATGATGGCGGGCAGCTTGTAGTGCAAGGTCTTGTAGTTCTTGCCATCGGAGGCAGTTATCCGGAATTTCCGGATAACTGAATCCTCCTCAAGTTCGCTGTCGGCAAAGAGTTTCTTCAGGTGCTCATTCACCGTACGCACGTTCACGTCGTAGAGCACCCCCATCATCTTCTGCGTTAGCCAGATGCTTTCATCCGCATAAATGGCCTCCACACCGCCTTGCCCGCTGGCGGCGACAAACGTCAGGTATTCCGCCGCCGAAGAGCGAACGAGGGAAATTTCTGTCTTTTTGGATGGCTGTGGTACTGGTTTCTTAGTACCCATGGCTGCACCTCACTCGCATTTGCCGTTGGTCACAGTTTGTCTCCATAGGAACCCGCTAACCGGTCCAGAAGATCTGCGTCTATGTGTCAGAAAGACGCGGATTTACATGATCGTTAACAGCGATGTAAGCCTGACAAGCGGTGCGAATGGCGTCGAGGCGCGCTCGGCGCCTCTTGCCGCTCAGGACGGTCAGCTCCGCCACATCGGCCGTCTGCCCCAGTTCATCCCGGAAGACCGTGATGTCGACGTCTTCGGAGAGCCGGGAGATCAGACCGAAGGCCCCGGACAGCGAAGTACCCCCTTTGAACAGCAGACGGGGCTGCCGACTGCAAGGCTGTTGAACGGCGTATCAAGGGTCCAGCAGACCCCGAAGTCTTTTTCGACATTCTGGACCGCCGTGCCCAAGCGGGCTGTGGTCCCGAGAAACAGGTCGCGCCGCTCGGCATCGCTGGCGGCAATGACATCCTGGAAAGACGGGTTCAACCGGTGACCTCCAGGCGTTTGGCTGAGCGGCGGCGGATCACAGGCTGCTTCACGCCACCGCGCGGTTGCGATGTCTTGGCCGCTGCAAGCCGCGGATCGCAGCCGGGCAGTTCGCGAACCAGGCTTTGCATCCACGCGGGCATCGCGCCAAAGCCATCGATCAGGTCCTGGCCGATCGCGGCACCATGGGTTGGGTCGGCCAACACTTGAGCCAATCGGCGCAGGATACGGTCGCGATCAGAAACCAAGGTGTCTTTCAGCCAATGCAACGCCTGCACGACGCGCATGGCGGGACGCCCTGCCCAGTAGAGACGGCTGGGTGCGGTTTGCTTGAAGTCGATGGTCAGCTTGTCGAGTTGGATGGCGCGACGGCGGGCATCGGTATGGATGGTGACACGGGCCGGCACGGCATCGGTCAGACCGAGATCGTTGGCGGCGGTCATGCCATCCACCAGTAGACGCAATTGATCGCGGCGGGCGATGGCCTCGACCACGGCACGATAGTCCGGAGTAGTGGGTCGCTTCGTCAGCCGGTTGAGCGTCGGCTTGTCGTAGAGGCCCCGGTCGATGCGGCGCAGATCACCGGCCTGAACCATGCGTTGCAGGGTTTTGTCGATGGCGTCGCGGTTGCCGAGCTGTGCAAAGTCGGTCGGCACCCAGACATGGCCTGGGTCGGCGGTATCGATTTGCGCAGCGATGATAGATTTGAGGTCAGACATGGTTTTATCCTGTCCGATATTTGTACATGTTTTCCGGACTGATGACAAGCCCATTTGTCCGAAAAGTGTAGTTTTATTTCGGACACCTGCACCCAAAGCAGTCTAGCGTCCCGGCACATGGTGCCGTCGGGCTCGCGGGCGCTGCCCCGCGCCGAGTCGCGGCCATGCGGCTTTTTATTCTAGACGCCTCCGGCCCTCGGGCCCGCGCGCTTTGCTTGCCCAAGACACAGTGAGTATGCGGAGGGGCGGTCTTGCTGTTTCCTTCAACCTACCACGGCGTTCTCGCGGTCAAGGGCTGCGCGTGCCCGGCACGCTTGCGTTCGTGCGGCCGTCTGCGCCCCCTGACTGCTGCGCTGTTCAGCTAGTCGGGAATAATCAGACGTTCCGTACCGTACCAAAGTTGCGATCGAGAGACATCCACAAATCGGCGTTCATCCACCATAAGCGCTTGCAAGGCCTCCACACCCTGCGGTGTCTTTCGGGCCGCTAAGTGATCGGCCAAGCTATCCCACCATAGCTCCGCGCAACCATCGAATTCTGCCTTCAGTGCGCTTCGGCTCACGCGCAACGATTCCTGAGTAAGGGCATCGTCCAAGGTGAGGGTTTGCACATAGCGGCGAATATGAAGGACGTCTTGGTGCATCCGCACCAGCGCCCCATGATGATCTTGCCAATAGTCCGCAAACTCGCGACGCGTAAGATCGGGCCGCCGTTTCACGCACATCATGAGTTTTAGCATCCTCGCGACTCCGTCTTTCCAGAATAGTCCCATGAGGATACACTCTGACAGTGGTGTCAGAGTCAACAGCGAGGAGGGTATTTGCAGATCGGAGAGATCTCGCGTCGGTGTCGCGTGAGCATACGCATGCTGCGCTACTATGAAAGTCGGGGGCTGCTGCGTCCCGCCCGCAAGGCGTCCGGCTATCGCGTCTACGACGACGCGGACGTCGAGCTCGTTGAGCGCATCATCGCGCTCAACGCCGCAGGCCTGACACTTAAAACTATTCGTGGACTTCTGCCCTGCGCCCATCCCGGTACCTTGACGTTTCGGCCCTGTGCGGAACTCCAAAACCAGGTGCGCCGGACCCTGACGGAAATAGATGCCCGGATCGCCACCTTGGCCGCGAACCGCCAGCTTCTCGCCGGGTACGTGACGCGTTCTGACTGAGCCGTATCCTTGCCAATAGGGGTTGGCGGGCGCCTTCAAGAGGACGCTCAAGGGCTTTCATATACGGGAGGAACAGCGTGCTACATCGACTTTTATGAGGAAGCGCAGAAGCCTACAATGCCGACCGCGCTGATTTGTGAGGAGGTTCCCTGGGGCCATGTGAGAGGGCCATATCGACCGTATCATTGTGTCGATGTTAGAGAATCGCTCCTTGGTGCCTGCTGGGTAAGTTGTATCTGGTAGGCGCGGATTACAACGGTCTCTCGGGACAAGAGTTCGACGCCTTCAACATCAAGAGCGCAGCCCGATCAATCGAGGTATGGAATCAGCTAGGCATCGTCGCGGATCACGCGGTCGCGATCCTCAACGGTCGGCCAGCAGTTCCCGCACGACCCCAGTCCATGTCGCCGCGAGATTGTCGCGATTGTATCCGCCGCCGCCCATTGCCAGCACCCGTCCTTGCGCATACTCGCCCGCAAGCGCGCAAAGGCGCTTTGTGGCATGGCGGTGGGCTTCGGGTGTCAGGGCGAGGTGCGCGAGCGGGTCGCCGGCGATGCTGTCGGCGCCCGCCTGGAGAAGGATGATCTCGGGGCGCGCGGCGCGCACAAACGTCTCTACCTTGTCAAAGGCGGCCAGGAACTCCCGGTCGCCCGCGCCGGGTGCGAGCGGGATATTGAGCTTGCGTCCCGCGCCCGCGTCCCGGCCGCTCTCGTCGCGCCCACCGGTCCCGGGGTAGAGGAAACGGCCGTCTTCGTGGATGTCGGCGCTAAAGACGCAGGGATCGTCCTCGAAATCGTAATAGACACCGTCGCCGTGGTGCGCGTCGATATCCACATAGGCGATACGGGTCAGTCCTTGGCGCTTTAAGGCCTCGATCAAGACCCCGATATCGTTGAAGACGCAGAAACCGCCCGCGCTCGTGCGGCGGGCATGATGGAGGCCCGCGATGGGCACGAAGACCCGCGAGGCCTCTCCCCGTAGCAAGAGGGCCGCGCCGGCCACGACCGATCCCACGACATGAGAGGCGGCATCGAAAATACCAGGGACGGCGGGCGTGTCGCCCTGATCGAGGAAGCCGCCGCCGGACAGCGACTGGAGGCGCACGCGTCGGACATAGGCGGCGTCGTGAAACCACGACAGCGCCTCGTCTGTCGCAGTGACCGGGGCCGCCGTTTTGACGGTGCGGTCGAGACCCTGTCGCGCCAGTTCCGTGAGAAAGGCCGATAGCCGATCCGGGCCAAACGGATGACCGCCGCCGAACCCGTAACGGCCCAGGGCCTCGCCCTGGTAGAGGACTACGTCGTGCCGCATCGGCGTCACTGTGCGCCAGCCCGCCCTGCCCGACAAGCGCCCGCTCAAGACCGCCGGGGCATGTCTTCGCGGGCCCGACCGCGGCGCCTTCCCGGCCACTAGTGTCCGCTATCGATCCCCGGCACAATGCCTTATGCCCGATATCACTACCGCATCACCGCGCCTAGCCTCCGATCGCGTGTCCTTCATCGAGATCCTGGGGCAGGCCGTCGCGAACATCACGCCCTCTGCCATGGCTACGGTGACGATCTCATTCGTGGCGGCGCAGGGCGGTCTCTGGACCTGGGCTGTGTATCTGGCGGTGGGTCTCGTCATGATCCTGGTCGCCGCGCAGGTGGCGACGCTCGCCCGCGAGGCCCCCGCCGCGGGGTCCCTATTCGTCTCCGTCAGCCGGACCCTGCACCCCCTGGCCGGGGTGTTGAGTGGCTGGGCCATGACCGGGGGCTATTTCGGGGCCGTGATCGGCGCACCGATCGTGGGTGGCTTGTTCGTCTCCAAGGCCCTGGCTATCGTGGGCATGACGCTTTCCTGGCCCTGGACCGCTCTGGTGTTTGCCGGCGTGTCGTGGGCTCTGACAGTGCGCGATGTCGATCTGGCCGCGCGCTATAGTTTGATCGTTGAGGCTGCGTCCCTTTTGATCATTTTAGCGATTGGGGTGTGGACGCTCTGGCAGGCACCTGCGCCCAAGGCCGCGTTCGACCCGGCCACGTTTGCGGCGGGTCCGTTTTTTCGGGCGATGACTCTGAGCATCCTCGCCTATGGCGGCTTCGAGACGGCGGCGAACTTCGGACGCGAGGCCCATGCCCCGCGGCGTGACATCCCAAGGGCCATCCTCGCGGCTGTGGTCGCGAGTCTCGTGTTTTATGTATTCATGGCCTATGTCGAGATGACGGGTTTCGGCGGCCATGCCCAGGAGCTTGCGCACAGCGAGACACCGCTCAGCGTGCTCGCGCTGCGCGAGGGCTTGCCGGCCTTGGCCTTCTCGTCGGATCTGGCCATGGCCATCGCCGCTTTCAGCGCCACCATCGCCACCATGAACAGCCTCGGCCGGATCCTGTACTCCATGGGTCGGCACAAGGTGCTCCCGGCGGCTCTGGGTGAGGTCGGCCGACATGGTACGCCGGCGATCGCCTTGCATGCTCTCGGCGCCTTGATCTGTGGCTTTGTCGTTATGGCAGGCGCTTTGCATTGGTCTCCGCTTGTCATCATCAATCTTTTTGGTGTCTTTACCGCTCTTGGGTTTATCATGATTTATCTGCTGGCGATGGTCGCGGTCCCGGTGTTTCAAAGGCGCCGCGGTCTGCCGCCGTCGCGACCAGCGCTTGCCGCCTTGGTGATCGCAGGCCCACTCTTGTTGTATGTTTTTGGTGAAAACTTCTGGGGGGCAAAGGGGGTGACCTTAATGGCGGCTTACGGTTTTCTCATCTACCTCGGTATCGGCGGCGGGCTCTACGCGGCCTGGCGCCGGCGCGCCGATCTGCCAGCTGCTGCGCTTCTGTTTGCGCGCGACGATGACTGACCGGTGCGAGCGGGACCGATCATTGGTCGCGGGGGACGGTCCCATGCGCTGGTCCTCGTTCGAAACCCGCCGTCTTGGCACGCTTTTCATGGCCTACGTCGATCTCTGCCCGTTTTTCGTGTCGCTCGGTCGCCCGCAAGAGGTGCGCGATTGGGCGCAGGCCCGCGGGCTTTCGTCCCTTGCGTGGGATGACGGGGCGCCACGCCTATTGCAGGATATGGTTCGGGCGGTCGTCGACGGCGGAGAGCCCTACAAGGGGCCGATCGGTTTCGTGCGTGAAACGGTCTTCCAGCGTTCGGTGCTCGCCGCGACCTGCGCCATTGCGCGCGGCGAGACCCGAACCTATGGCGAGATCGCGCAGGCCATAGGGCACCCGAAGGCGGCGCGCGCGGTGGGCAGCGCGCTCGCGGCCAATCCCCTGCCGCTTTTGATCCCCTGCCATCGGGTCGTGGGGGCGGGCCGACGGCTCGGTTTTTACTCGGATGGCGGGCCCGAGATGAAGCGTCGATTACTCGGTTGGGAGGATGTGGACGTGGCGTGCTGGCGCTGAGGCGTGGACCGGAGCCGAACGAGGAAGATTGAGGGCTGGGCCTTGTGGTGCTCCCCCAATGAGAGAGGCGAGCCCCCGCTACGCAGTGACCAGCCCACACCCTCATTATCGTGTCCGGGGGGCAGGATAAGCAAGATGAACTGCTCCCGCCAAGCCTAGACGGCTATGGCGTGAGTTTCGTGCTCATTGCCGGCCGAACGGCCGGTCATCGTGGTGAAGCTTCCACCGCTCCACAACTCGGACGGTTGTATGCGGAAAAACCTGTTCTTGGACGTTCGTCGGCCGCCATAAAAGGACACACGGGTGCCAAGAAATCGGCATCCCTACCGCGACCGGTCCAGTGGCGGTAGGGAAGCGAACGCGATGGGGTGCCACCAGTCGAGCTTGGCTAGGCCGCGAAGACGATTCCCACGTGTTTGCGGGTCGTATCGGTTCGTGCGGGCCCAATGATGATCTGGACATCGAGCCCCAGTCGCGCCAGCGCGTTGAGCATCTTCACCTCGCTAATACCTCGGAACTGGCCGCGTAGCATTTGCGAGAGCTTGGGTTGGGTGAGACCGATA
>JAKAXK010000077.1 GCA_021827145.1 Pseudomonadota bacterium | reverse complement strand
CGATCTGACGCGGCCGATCTGCCCTTGAACGTCTCGCGCGAGATCCTGCAAAAGAGCCGCGATATCGACACCATCCGTAGCGGCGCCACGCGCAAGGTCCTGGACCTGCTGGCCGAATTGGCCGAGCGCGAGCCGGAAAAATACGCGACCTTCTGGACCGAGTTCGGCGTGGTGTTGAAAGAGGGCATCGTCGAGGATGCGGCCAACCGGGAGCGTGTGGCGAAGCTTTTGCGTTTTCAGAGCACGAGCGAGTCGGGCGATGGGGTGTCGCTCGCCGATTATATCGGTCGCATGGTCGAAGGCCAGGACAAGATCTACTATGTGACCGGCGAGAGTGTGGCGGCCGCGCGGCGCAGTCCGCATCTGGAGATTTTCCGGCGCAAAGGGATAGAGGTCTTGCTTTTGACCGATCGGATCGATGAGTGGCTTGTGAGCCATCTTGCCGAGTTCGATGGCAAGGCGCTGCGGTCCGTCGCCAAGGGGGACCTCGATCTCAAGGGGATCGGTCAGGGTGAGGAGCCGACCGAGACCCCCGAGGCGGAGGATGCCGAATGGAAGGCCTTCACCGAGCGCATGGCCAAGGTCCTGGGCGGGCGCGTCAAGGAGGTGCGTCTCAGTCACCGGCTCACCGAGTCTCCCGCCTGCCTGGTGGCGGGTGAGCATGACCTTGGCATTCATCTCGAGCGACTCTTGAAGGCCGCCGGGCAAAAGACCCCAGGCAGCCTGCCGGTTTTGGAGATCAATGCCGGACATCCTCTGGTTACGCGGCTGCGGGCCGAGTCCGCGGACGATCGTTTTGCGGACTGGACCTCCCTGTTATTCGATCAGGCCGTGCTTGCCGAAGGCGGGGCGCTCGAGGATGGCGCGGGCTTCGTGCAGCGTTTGAACGGCTTGTTGTTGGGTCTGCAGGGTGGATAGCATGGGATCGTTGAGAGAGGGGGCGCGGGGCGCCCGGAGGCAGGATCGCGTGAGGTCGTTGGCGGGAGGTGGCGCGAGGGTCGTGGCCGCGTCCGGGGCGGGTGCGTAACGTGGAAGCGCTCTACGAATCGCGTCTGAGTCTGCCCTTGTTGCATAGGGGTAAGGTACGGGATCTTTACGATGCCGGCCCTGAGCACTTGCTGGTGGTGACCACGGATCGCCTGTCGGCCTTCGACTGTGTCTTGCCCGATCCGATTCCCGGTAAGGGCCGGATCCTGAATGCGATGGCGCGATTCTGGTTCGAGCGCCTGCGCGGCGTGGTCGCCAACCACCTCTCGGAGCGGCCCCTGGCGTCGGTCTTGCCCGACCCCGTCGAACGGGCGACGGTGGCCGAGCGGGCGGTGGTCGTGCGTCGATTGCAGCCCCTGCCGATCGAGGCCATCGTGCGGGGCTATCTGGCGGGTTCCGGCTGGAAGGAGTACCGGCAGACGGGTCGCGTTTGCGGTATCCCCTTGCCCGCGGGCTTGAACGAGGCCGATCGCTTGCCCGAACCCCTGTTCACGCCGTCCACCAAGGCGGCGGTAGGGGCGCATGACGAGAATATTGATTTCCCGGCGGCCGAGGCCTTACTCGGCGCGGATCTGGCGCGCACAGTCCGGGAGGTGAGTCTGAGGCTTTATTCCGAGGCCGCAACCTATGCGGCCTCACGCGGGGTGATCATCGCCGACACCAAGTTTGAGTTCGCCGTCGACGCCCACGGCACGCTCGTGCTGATTGATGAAGTTCTGACCCCGGACTCGTCCCGGTTTTGGCCCGAGGCCTCGTATCGGCCCGGCATGAGCCCGCCGAGCTTCGATAAGCAGTATGTCCGCGATTACCTGGAGACCTTGGGGTGGGATAAGCGCCCGCCGGCACCTTCCTTGCCCGCCGAGATCGTTGCGCAGACCGTGGCGCGTTATGAAGAGGCCTTGAGGGTCCTGACGGCCCCCGCCGCGTGAGGGCCCTCCGCGGTCATGGGCCGAGACTGGCCGCCGGAGCGGGGTTTGTGCTACCGTGCCGTCGACGGCGGGCGAAAGTGGCGAAATTGGTAGACGCGCTGGATTTAGGTTCCAGTGGGGAAGCCCTTGGGGGTTCGAGTCCCCCCTTTCGCACCAAAACCAGGCATTCATTCTGCGCCCCCGGGCGGCGGCGCGTTTTCGTCTTGGCCGTTGGCCGGCAAGCCGGTATGATCGACGAAACGACCGCGTTTTCCCATTGACCCCAATATTTCGTGAGAAGGCAGCATGCAGGTATCCATTGAAGCAACGGGCGGGCTCGGCCGACGCATGACGGTGGCGGTCCCGGCCGAACAGTTTGAGCGTGAGTTCGCGGAGCGCTTGAAGCGCATCTCCCGGACCGCGCGGCTGGCCGGATTTCGCCCAGGCCGCGCTCCCTTGAAGATCGTGGAGGCCCAGTACGGCGATAAGTTGCTCGACGAGGTGGCGCAGGATCTGATCCGCGACAGCTTCTCCGAGGCGCTGAACCGTGAAGGCCTGAAGGCGGCTGGCGGCCCCATGATCGAGCCCAAGGCCATGGTGCGCGGCCAGGATATGCAGTATATCGCGGTTTTCGAGGTCTACCCGGAGGTCCCGCGGCTTGATCTGAAGGGCGTCGGGGTCGAGCGGCCGACGTGCGCCATCGACGACGCCGATGTCGACCGCACCCTCGAGGTCATGCGCAAACAGCGCCAGACCTTCGTCCCGACCGATCGGGTGGCCGTCGACGGTGACCGGCTGACCATCGATTTCACGGGCACCCTGGATGGCGAGCGCTTTCCCGGCGGTAGCGCCGAGGGTCATACCTTGATCCTTGGGGCCGGGGCCCTGCTGTCGGATTTCGAGGCGGGTCTGAAGGGGGTCGCGGCCGGGGCGACGGTCGACATCCCGGTCGCGTTCCCGGCGGACTACGGGGCCGAGGCTCTGGCCGGCAAGACCGCGCAGTTCCATGTGACCGTGCGCGAGGTCGCTGAACCGGTGCTGCCGGCCCTGGATGAGGCCTTTGCCGCGTCGCTGGGTGTTGCCGACGGGGGCGTCGAGGCCCTGCGCCAGGAGGTCCGGAAGAATCTTGAACGCGAGTCCGCTCGGCGGATTCGGGATCGGGTGAAAGGGGAGATATTTAAGCGATTGCGGGAAGTCAACGCTATCGATCTGCCGAATTCCCTGGTCGAGAACGAGGCGATCCGCTTGCGGGAGGCGGCGCGTAGCCAACTGGCGAGCCAGGGCCTGCGCACCGATGCCTTGCCCGCGGACAACGCACCCTTTCGTGAGCGTGCTGCGGAGCGCGTGGCGCTCGGCATCATCATTTCGGAATTGATACGCGCGCGCGACCTGAAGCCGGATGTGGGCCGAGTACGCGCGCGCATCGAGGAGATGGCCGCCGACTACGACGACCCAGCGCGCTTCGTGGACTGGTATTACAGTGAACGCGAGCGGGTGGCGGAAGCGGAATCGCTGGTGCTCGAGGATCAGGTCGTGGAGCAGTTGTTGGGTGAGGCGCAGGTGACCGAAAAGGCCGTGCGCTTTGAGGAGTTGACCTAAAATTACCTGGGATGGTGCATGATTAAGTCGGAATTCCCGGACAATCTCTCGCCACGAGCACAGCTCGTGCCGATGGTGATCGAGACGACAGGCCGCGGTGAGCGTGCCTACGATATTTATTCGCGGATGCTGAAGGAGCGTCTGATCTTCCTCGTCGGGCCGGTGGAAGATCACATGGCGAACCTCGTGGTGGCGCAGCTGCTGTTTCTGGAATCCGAAAATCCGGATAAGGATATCCATATCTATATCAATTCCCCGGGCGGCGCGGTGACGGCGGGGCTTGCCATCTACGATACGATGCAGTTCATCAAGCCTGACGTGAGCACCGTGTGTATCGGTCAGGCGGCCAGCATGGGGGCTTTGTTGCTTGCCGGCGGCGCCAAGGGTAAGCGCTATGCCCTTCCGCATGCACGGATGATGGTGCACCAGCCTTCGGGCGGCTTTCAGGGGCAGGCAACGGACATCGATATCCATGCCCGCGAGATCCTGCGGATCCGAGAACGATTGAATGGCATTCTGGTCAAACATACGGGTCAGGAGCTCAAGCGGATTGAGCAAGACACTGAGCGGGACAATTTCATGGACGGCGGCGAGGCCGTGGCGTACGGTCTGATTGACTCGGTGATCGACAAGCGTAAATAGGGGGTTATGCTAGACTGGAACGTAAGCGCAGGGCCTGCGTGCATGAAGCCGCGCAGGTCTGCGGTTCCCTTGAGCGAGGTTCAGTGATGGCAGACGACAAGCATGATGGCAAGGGTGAGAAGCTCCTCTATTGTTCTTTCTGTGGCAAGAGCCAGCACGAGGTGCGCAAGCTGATTGCCGGTCCGTCCGTGTTCGTGTGTGACGAATGCGTGGAGCTGTGCAACGACATCATTCGCGAAGAGGTGCAGGATGAGGCGGAGATCGGGCTCGCCCGCAACAAGTTCCCCAAGCCTCGAGAGATCAAGCAGATCCTCGATGAATATGTGATCGGGCAGGCGACCGCCAAGAAGGTATTGTCGGTGGCCGTCTACAATCACTACAAGCGCATCGAGCACCAGGAGAAGATCGGGGAAGTCGAGCTTTCGAAGAGCAATATCCTGCTTATAGGGCCGACGGGATCCGGAAAGACCTTGCTGGCCGAGACTTTGGCGCGCCTTTTGAATGTGCCGTTCACGATCGCCGACGCCACGACCTTGACGGAAGCCGGCTATGTCGGCGAGGACGTCGAGAATATCATTCAGAAGTTGCTGCAGAAGTGCGATTACGATGTCGAGAAGGCCCAGACCGGCATCGTCTATATCGACGAGATCGATAAGATATCGCGTAAGTCGGACAACCCGTCGATTACGCGTGATGTCTCAGGTGAGGGCGTGCAGCAGGCGCTACTGAAGCTTATAGAGGGAACCGTCGCCTCGGTCCCGCCGCAAGGCGGCCGTAAGCACCCGCAGCAGGAATTTCTGCAGGTCGACACGAGCAACATCCTGTTCATCTGCGGTGGCGCCTTCTCGGGCCTCGAGAAGATCATCCAGGATCGCTCCGAGAAGAGCGGCATCGGTTTCAACGCCGAGATCAAGAGCCGTGTCGTGAACAAGCGCGCGAGCGACGTGTTCCGCGGGGTCGAGCCCGAGGATCTGATCAAATTTGGTTTGATCCCCGAGTTTGTGGGCCGTCTGCCGGTGGTCGCGGTGCTGGACGAGCTGGACGAAGCGGCGCTGATTCAGATCCTAACAGAGCCCAAGAATGCGCTCATCAAGCAGTACCAGAAGCTTTTGAAGTTTGAGGGCGTGGATTTGGAGGTGCGGGACGATGCCCTTGTCAAGGTGGCGCACCGGGCCATGGAGCGCAAGACGGGGGCGCGTGGGCTGCGATCCATTCTCGAGCACGCGCTGCTGGAGGTCATGTTCGACCTGCCGTCCTTGGAGAACGTGAAGAAAGTCGTGATCGACGAGGGGGTCATAGCGGATACAAGCAAGCCGCTCCTCATTTACGCCGACCACGACCATACCGAACAGACGAGCCCGAAACGGGTGTCGACACGCCCCTGACACTGGGGGCGGTGTTCGTGGAATGCCCGGCGCTGCGGCCGCCGCCGGGCTTGAATTCGAGTCGGAACGGGCCCATCTACCGATCGTGGATCCCCGGGCCGCTCCGGGGTCCCTTCACTTCGGCGCCAATCGTCACGAGGGCCACCTAATGACTGAAGAATCGAATTTGTCGCACGCGCCGGAATCCGCGGCCATACCGGTCCTACCCTTGCGGGATGTGGTGGTTTTCCCGCATATGGTGATCCCGCTGTTTGTGGGCCGCAAAAAATCCATCAAAGCGCTCGAGCGTGCCATGGAGGGCGGCAAGCAGATCATGCTGGTCGCCCAAAAGAGCGCATCCGACGATGACCCGTCTACCGCCGGCATCCATACCCTGGGCACGGTCGCCAATATTCTGCAGCTCCTGAAGTTGCCCGACGGCACCGTGAAGGTGCTGGTGGAGGGGGAGCAGCGGGCCGAGGTGACACGCTTCGTGGAGACCGGTGAGACGTTTTCCGCGGAGATCCGTAGGCTGGCGAGCGAAGAGCTGAACGACAAGGAGGGCGAGGCCCTTATGCGTTCGGTTCTGAACGAATTCGATCAGTACGTCAAGCTCAACATGAAGATCCCGCCCGAGATCCTGACCTCGCTGGCCGGGATCGATGATCCGGGGCGGCTTGCCGATACCGTCACCGCCCATCTGAGCTTGAAGATCGAGGAGAAGCAGCAGATCCTCGAGATGCTGAACGTCCGCGACAGGCTCGAGCACATCCTGGGTGTCATGGAGTCCGAAATCGATCTTCTGCAGGTTGAGAAGCGCATCCGCGGGCGCGTGAAGCGCCAGATGGAGAAGAGTCAGCGCGAGTACTACCTGAACGAGCAGATGAAGGCGATCCAAAAGGAGCTCGGCGATCTCGAGGATAACCCGAGTGAGGCCGAGGAGCTTGCCCAGAAGATCAAGAAGGCGGGCATGCCCAAGGAGGCGCGCGAGAAGGCGCAGGCGGAGCTCAATAAACTCAAGATGATGTCGCCCATGGCCGCGGAGGCGACGGTGGTGCGCAACTATATCGATTGGCTGCTCGCCGTGCCTTGGAAGAAGCACAGCAAGATTCGCAAGGATCTCGCCGAGGCCGAGGGCATCCTCGAGGCCGATCATTACGGCCTTGAGAAGGTCAAGGAGCGCATCCTGGAGTATCTCGCGGTCCAGCAGCGCGTGAACAAGGTCAAGGGGCCCATCCTCTGTCTCGTAGGCCCGCCTGGTGTCGGTAAGACCTCGTTGGGGCAGTCGATCGCGCGCGCGACCAATCGAAAATTCATCCGCATGTCGCTCGGCGGGGTCCGCGACGAGGCGGAGATCCGCGGCCACCGCCGCACCTATATCGGGTCCCTGCCGGGCAAGATCATCCAGAATATGGCCAAGGCCAAGACACGCAACCCCTTGTTCATGCTCGATGAGGTGGACAAGATGGCCATGGATTTCCGGGGCGATCCGTCATCGGCCCTGCTCGAGGTCTTGGATCCCGAGCAGAACCACGCCTTCAATGATCACTATCTCGAGGTCGATTATGATCTCTCGGATGTGATGTTCGTAGCGACTTCGAACAGCCTGAACATCCCCGGGCCGCTGCTCGATCGCATGGAGGTCATCCGTCTGTCCGGTTACACGGAGGACGAGAAGATCAATATCGCGATGCGCTACCTGGTGGAAAAGCAGAAGCAGAACAACGGTCTAAAGCCAAGTGAACTGCAGCTCTCGGAGACTGCGGTGCGCGATATCGTGCGCTACTACACGCGCGAGGCCGGGGTCCGTAACCTGGAGCGGGAGGTCGCCAAGATTTCACGCAAGGTGGCACGCGAGCTCTTGCTGAACACGAAGCGCGATCATATTGCGGTGAATGCCAAGAACCTCGATAAATACCTGGGCGTCCGCCACTACCGCTACGGCATGGCCGAGCAGAGCAATCAGGTGGGCCAGGTCACGGGGCTTGCGTGGACTGAGGTGGGTGGCGAGCTCTTGACGATAGAAAGCGCGCTCCTGCCGGGCAAGGGCAAGCTCACCATCACGGGTAAGCTGGGTGATGTGATGCAGGAGTCCATTCAGGCGGCCATGAGCGTGGTACGCTCGCGGGCCGCGTCGCTTGGCATCCCGGAAGACTTCTACCAGAAGCATGACTTTCACCTCCATGTCCCGGAGGGGGCGACCCCGAAGGATGGTCCGAGCGCGGGCATCGGCATGTGTACCGCCATGGTTTCGATGTTGACGGGGATCCCTGTGCGGGCCGATGTGGCCATGACCGGCGAGATCACCTTACGCGGTGAAGTCCTGCCCATTGGCGGCTTGAAGGAAAAGCTGCTGGCGGCCCACAGGGGTGGGATCAAGACGGTGATCATTCCAGAGGAGAACCGTAAGGATCTGGTCGAATTACCTCAAAACATCCAGGAATCTCTGGATATCAAGCCCTTGCGCTGGATCGACCAGGTGTTTGAAGTGGCTTTGGAGCGCATGCCTAAGCCCGTCGCTGAGCCCCCAGAGGGGGGCAAGCCGCGCGAGGCTGAGCCTGAGCCCAAGACGATCCGCACGCACTGAGTGGTTGGGCGCGCAACGGCCGCAACAATCGTGTACCATTTCGACGCGTGATGCCGGGAAACGCACCCCCGCCGTCTTTCCTTGACAGCGGGATGCGGCGGCTTGTATAAGACCAGTCTGATCTAAGGCTGGCGCCTACAGACCGGCATTTTAGGACCACTAGTGGGAAGGGAGCATCAGGTGAATAAATCCGAACTGATCGAGAAGGTAGCGGAACGGGCCGACCTCAACAAGGCCTCGGCCGCGCGCGCGGTAGATGCCGTGTTCGATGCGATTACGCAAGGCCTGCGCAACGGCGAGACCGTTAATTTGGTGGGCTTTGGGACTTTCTCGGTCGGGGAACGTGCCGCCCGTAGCGGTCGCAATCCGCGCACTGGCGAGACCATAGACATTGCCGCCTCGCGGAATCCGCGCTTCAAGGCTGGCAAAGGTCTCAAGGATGCCGTAAATTAGCGACCCTTGGTGGGGTCGCCGCCCGGGTGCTTAGCTCAGTTGGTAGAGCGTCGCCCTTACAAGGCGAATGTCGGGGGTTCGAATCCCTCAGCACCCACCAATCGATCATGGAGTGGTAGTTCAGTTGGTTAGAATACCGGCCTGTCACGCCGGGGGTCGCGGGTTCGAGTCCCGTCCACTCCGCCATCTTTCCGAGGACGGGCCTTATCATCATATGAGGCCTGCCTTAAAATCATGTTAAATGCACTTCGAGAAAAGACCCAAGGATTGATCGGCGCCGCTTTGCTCGTCATCCTGGTGGTCCCGTTCGCGCTTTGGGGTATCAGCTCTTACTTCGGCGGGGGGTCGCGGGTCTATGTGGCGCGTGGGCACGGTTTGCGCATCACGCAGCCGCAATTCGCGCGCGCGCTTGCCCACCAACGTGCGGCCCTCGAGCAGGCCTTCGGCAAGAACCTGAATCCCGCGCTCCTCTCCGGCCGCAAATTTAAAAAGGCTGTTCTTAAAGGCCTTATCGATAAGACGTTGCTGATCCATGCCGCCGTCAAGGCGGGTTATGTCGTTAACGAGGATCAACTCGGTTACGAAATTCGTCACATCCCCGCCTTTAGGGTAAAGGGTCATTTCAGCCCCTCCCGCTACCGGGAGCTGCTTGCCGGCCAAGGATTTACCGTACCGGGTTTCGAGCGGCGCGTGCGCGACCTTATGCTTCTAAACCAAGTCAAGGCGGGATTGCTCGCGAGCGCCTTCGTGCCGCAACAGCAGATCGCGGCGGCCGCCAAGCTTTTCGGGCAGAAACGGGCCTTTGCCTACGTGACCCTCTCGCCCCGGCAGTTCAGGCCCAAGCGCCCGGTGAGTAACGCCCAGATCTTCCAGTATTATGCGCAGCACCCAAAGGAGTTCCGTCTGCCGCAAGAGGTGCGAATTGCCTATGTGGTGCTTTCGCCCAAGGCCGTGATGCGCAAGATTTCCCACAAGGTGGGGATGGCGGCCCTGCAAAAGGCTTATCAGAGCCATATCGCGCAATTTACGCAGCCGCAAGAGCGTCTCGTGCGGCATATCATGATTGCACTTCCACCGCACCCGAGCGCGAAGGCCGTGGCAGAGGCGAAGGCGCGGCTTATTGCTTTGCGGGCAGATCGCGCACGGCGTCTCGTTCGCAGCTCTTGCCAGGCGCTATTCCGAAGACGCCGCGTCGGCGGCCAAGGGCGGGAGCCTGGGCTTTGTGACCGAGGCCGATCTGTCGAAGCCCGTAGGCAAGGCGGCGTTCGCGTTACCGCTACGTAAGGTGAGCGCCCCCATCGTCGGGCAATCCGGGGTGCACCTCCTGCAGGTGACGGCCGTGCGGCCGGCTTCGGTCACGCCGTTTGCGGCGGCGCGGCCCACGCTCGTGCGCATGGTCCTGCGCAAACGCGCGCGTCGGCGTCTTTATCATCTATCTGAGCGGTTGCGAAGTGCAGCTTATGAGCATCCGCACAGCCTCGCGCCAGCCGCCTCCCGACTGGGCCTTACCTTGCATGACAGCGCGTGGTTCACGCGCGCAGGTGGTATCGGTATCGGCGCCTTGCCGCAAGTCGTTAAGGCGGTGTTCGCGCCCAAGGTCTTGGCTGGCCGACGTAATACCCACGCGATCACGCTGGGGGCCGACGCGCTACTTGTGGCGCACGTGATCGGGCGCAAGGCAGCGCGCGTGGAACCCTTGTCGGTGGCGCGGCCTGCGGTCATCCGCGATGTGCGGGCCGCCGTCGCCCGCAGCCGTGTGAAGGGCAAGGAAGCCTTGCTCCTAAAGGAACTGCGCAAAGGTGCATCGCTACGGGCGCTCGCGCGCCAAATGCACCTCGTGCTCGAGGTACCGGCTCCCGCCGAGGCGGCGAGCCCGGGTCTGCCAGGGGCGCTCGTGTCGGCGGTCTTCCGCACCCCCGCGCCTGCTTCGCCGGGCGGCCGCCCCGTTGCCGGCAGCGCACGCTTGGGCCATAGCCTTCGCGCCGTGTTCGTGCTGCGCCAGGTGATTCCGGGGGCGGTGCGAGTTGGCGGCGCGCGCTATATCAAACTTGCGCGCTCATTGATAACCGACAGCGGTGTTGGGGCCTACCTTGCCTACATGAAGAGTCTGCGCGAGCGCGCGCAGATCCATATTCGCGCCCAGGCGCTCTGATCAGGTCGCGGAGGAGGGGGTTTTGCCCCGGACCCTCCTCCGGCCACCTGAAGTGGTGTTCAGCCCTCCCCTTCGCCCATGCCGATCATGTGATAGCGAGAGTCCACGTAGAGAATCTCCCCTGTGATGCCGGAGGCTAGGTGGGAGGACAGGAAGGCGGCCGCGTGCCCGCCCTCTTCTATG